>JAJDER010000034.1 GCA_029259725.1 Planctomycetota bacterium
CCGCGGACGCCGTGCCGTCGCTCATCCTCGGTAGCCTGGACGACTTCACCAAGGGCCTGATCCGCAAGGTCGCCGCCGCCGAGCAGAAGGCCAGCCTGCCCAAGCTGCTGGTCGGCATGGGGCAAGCCATCGCGCGCGCGATGCCCGCCGAGGTCCGCGCCGCCCTGGAGGCGGTGTGCGCGCGCGCCCACGCGAGCGGGCGCACGGCGTCGATCCTGCTGCTCACCGCCGAGCCGAACGTGCCCTGGGAACTGGCCAGCCTGGCCCACGCTCCCGACGCCACGGCGGCGAGCTTCCTCGGCGCGCAGGCCGACGTGGGTCGCTGGATCTTCGGCAACCTGGAGCCCGACCAGCCCCCCACCGGCCCGCTCCGGGGCACCGAGATCGGCGTGGTCACCGGCGACTACTCCAACGTCCCCAAGTGGAACCGGCTCGAGCAGGCCGAGCAGGAGGCCGCGCACCTCGTCGCGACGTACGGCGCCACGTCGCTGGAGGCCGTCGAGGACTCGGTGCTCGCGCTGCTCGACGGCGACCCGCCCTGCGACGTGCTGCACTTCGCCATGCACGGCAGCTACGACCCGCAGGGGATCCAGGACGGACTGGTGCTCGCCGACGGATCGATGCTCGACCCGCTGGTGGTCGAGGCCAGCCGGCTCGCGCGCCATCCGTTCGTGTACCTGAACGCCTGCCAGGCCAGCGGCGGGCAGCAGTTGCTCGGGGCCTACGCCGGCATGGCCGCGTCGTTCCTCTATGCGGGTGCGTCGGCGGTGGTCGCGCCGGTGTGGTCGGTGGGCGACGTGATCGCGCGCGAGATCGCCACGCGCTTCTACGAGCGAGTGCTCCGCGGCGCCCGACCCGCGGATCTCTTGCGTCAGGAACGCGCCGGCTTCGACCAGGACAGCCGCAGCGCGACGCACCTCGCGTACCAGTTCTTCGGGCACCCGCACTTCCGCGCCGTGCCGGAGGGCTCCGCCCCACCCGGAGCCGCGACCTCGCCCGGCGCCCACGGAGCTTCCGGTCTCGCCGACGACAGCGACGAGCCCTGAACCCCGACACGCGGCGCCACCCGCCGCGACCGCCCGACACCCCAGGGGAGCCCCGCCATGTCGACCACCCTCGATCCCGATGGCCGACCGGTCTTCGTCGGTGCCGACGTCGTGCTGGAGACGCCGGGCCTGACCGGCGAGGCGGAGATCCTCGACACCGCCGGCCCGGGCATGCGCGCGGCGGAGAACACGACGCCCGCGCTCGAGGCGGCGATCCGGTCCACCGGGCTGTTCGAGCAGCTGACCCTGGTCATCGACGGTGCCGACGAGGTGCCGCAGCCGGCCGGCACGCTGCTGCGCTCCAACGCGCGCGGTGAGGCGGCCTTGATCGCCGAGGTCCCCGGGCCCGGTGACGGCTTCCACCAGATGCTGCTCCACGTCGACGAGGAGGGCGTGGCCACGTGGTGCTTCCCCGAGCCCGTGGACGCCGCGGCCGCGGAGATCGTGCATCGCTCCGGCGACCGGCGCCGCTACGTCGTCCCGAAGCACGTCCCGCGCCGACCCTCGACGGGGACCCGCGGCCTGTTCGGCTACCTCGGGCGCAAGATCCTGAAGGTCGTGGCGTTCAAGGCGCTGGAGCTGGTGGGCGGGGTCGTCGGCGAGTTCTTCGTGAGCCGCTGGGAGCAGGCGAAGCGTGGGTACGCCCTGCGCTCCTTCACGCCCGACGACTACGCGACAGAAGGCGGCACGCCTCTCGGCGGCGCCGACTGGCGCGCGCTGGCGGGCGGGCGGGCGCTGCTCTTCGTGCACGGCACCTTCAGCCGCGCGCACTCGGCCTTCGGGCAGCTCCCCCGCGACGACGTGGTCGAGTTGCACCAGCGGTACGGCGGCCGGGTCTTCGCCTTCGATCACCCGACGGCCTCGCACACGCCCGACGAGAACGTGCGGCACCTGTTGGCCGCGGTGCCCGCCGGCATGCAGCTCGATGTCGACATCGTGTGCCACTCGCGCGGCGGGCTGGTGAGCCGTGATCTGGTCGAGCGCCACGCGGACGGGGCCCTCCGCGTCGGCAACCTCGTGCACGTGGCCGTGCCCAACGCGGGCACGCCGCTGGCCGACCCCAAGCACATGGGCACGTTCCTCGACACCTACACGAGCATGCTCTCGCTGCTGCCCGACAACGGCGTGACCGACGTGCTCGAGATCGTGATCTCGGTGCTCAAGCAGGTCGCGGTCGGGACGCTGGCGGGGCTCGACGGGCTGCAGTCCATGAACCCCGGCGGGACCTGGATCGCCGCGCTCAACGGCGCCCCCGCGCCTACGCCCGCCGCGGCGCCGCCGCCCGCGCCGGCACCGGCCACCACCTACCGCGCCATGGCCGCCGAGTACGAGCCCACCGACTCGGCGCTCATGCATGTGGCCGATCGCGTCGTGGATGCCGCCTTCGAGTCGATGCGGAACGACCTCGTGGTCCCGACCGACGGCGTCCACAGCGCCAACGGGTCGCCGCGCTTCCCCATCGACGGCCCGCTCGTGCTTCCCGGCAGCGAGGGCGTCTGGCACAGCGGCTTCTTCGGGCGCGACGACGTGGTCGCCCGGCTCCACGAATGGCTCCCCGGCGCGTGATGCGACCTTCACCCGATCTCCAGGCGGAACAGGCGCGGACGCTGGCGTCGCCGCGGCTTCGCTACGGACTGCTCGCGCGCTTGCTGTTCCTCGGCATGGACCTGGGCTACGGGCGCCGGCGCACGCTGGCCAAGTTCAAGGTGCTGGAGGTCATCGCGCGCGTGCCGTACCAGGCCTGGGAGCAGGTCGCCTACATCGCCATGACGCACACGCATGGTGAGCCCGGCTTTGCACGACGCATCTTCGACTTCGTGTCGGAGGCGCGACATCAGCAGGACAACGAGCAATGGCACCTGCTGATCCTGGAGGAGCTGCTCAGCGAGCGCGGCGAGAAGCAGGGCTTCCTGCGCTTCCGGCTGCTCCCGCAGCTCGTCGCGTTCTTCTACTACCACGTGAGCTGGCTGCTCTACGTGATCCGACCGCGGCTCAGCTACGAGCTCAACGCGCACTTCGAGGACCACGCCGAGCACGAGTACATGGAGTTCGTGCGCGACAACCCGCAGCTCGAGGGCGAGGCCTTCACGAGTACGTTCGAGGACGACTACGGCTCGTTCGCGAGCCTGGCGGATCTCTTCCGGCAGATCGGGCTCGACGAGCGCATGCACAAGGAAGAGAGCCTGGCGCGCATGGCGCAGCCGCGGTTCGGGTGACGGGGCTGGCCCGGCCATGACGCAGCCTTTCTCTGCCGTGCGACACCCGAGTCGCCCGCCCGATGTGGACGCGCTGCTCGCACTCCTGGAACGGCGCGGTCTCGAGTTCGTGCTCGTCGGTTCGGTGGCCGCGATCGCCCACGGCATCGAACTGGAGCCGGGGGACCTCGACATCGTGCCGTCAACCGACGCATCCTCGCTCCGCACACTGATCGAGATCCTGCGCGAGCTCGAGGCCCAGCCCCTCGGCCCGTTCGGGGAGTGGATCGTCGAGCCCTCCGGCGAGCAGCGCTGGATCGCTCGCCCGACGACCGATGAGGAGCTGCGGGCGTGGACACCAGAAGTCGACGACATCGACAGCTTCGATCACCGCTTCGTGACCCGGCTCGGCGATCTCGACATCGTCCCGAGGCTCACCGGGACCTTCGCGGAGCTGCGGCCGCGAGCGGAGCGGCTCGCGATCCAGGGACGCGCGACGCTCGTGGCGCCCATCGGCGAACTGCTGGCGCGGCTCACGGTGCCCCGACGCGCCAAGGACATCGCGCGCGTGGCGGCCCTGCGGGCGATCCAGCGACGCGGGGGATGATGCGCGCTCCGCTATCATGGCACCGACAACGAGCTCCATCGCGCAGGCCGGGCAGGCGCACGCACATCACCGCGAGGAACGGAAGCCATGGGTGTGTTCAAGTGGATGCAGGACAAGGCGCTGGGCGAGGGACTCGAAGGCGAGTACGCCAGCGAGCATCGCGAGACGCTGGCCGAGGCGCCCGGTCTGCGCGTGCGTTCGATCGGGCTGGCCGCCGGCCAATGCGTGCCGTGGCATGCGCACACGCACATCACCGACACCTTCGTGTGCCTGCGCGGCCCGATGCGTGTCTCCACGCGTCACCCCGAGGCCGAGCACACCCTCGCGGCGGGCGACACCCTGGCCGTCGCCCCGGGCACGGCACACCGCGTGACCGGCGAGGGCGACCACGCCTGCAGGTTCCTGGTGATCCAGGGCGTGGGTGAGTACGACTACTTGCCGCTCGACGGCTGAGCCTTCTGCTTGCGCGTTCCGGCAGCGCCTCACGCGTCCCCTCTCGAGCCACCCAGCGGGTGATGCGGCTCACGGAGGATCCCGATGACCGACCAGCGACGCCACGAACTCACCGTGCCGGTGCTGCTGCTGCTGACGCCGATCGTGGGCGCCCCCGTGTCCTGGGTCGTCGCCGAGTGGCTCCACACTCCCACCGGACAGCTGTCGGACTCCCTCTGGTTCGTCTGGCCGATGTTCCTCACGGGCGTGCTCGGTATCGTGTGCCCGCTCATCGCGCTGACGCTGGCCCTCGGCGGCCCGCCCACGACGGCGCGGAGAGTCCTGATCGGCGGCGCGCTGCTGATGCTCGTCGCCGCCGCGCTCCTGCTCTACCCCATCTTCGCGTAGCGCCGCGCTCGCGGCGACGGACCCATGCCACGCACACTCGTCTTCCTCGCCACGCTTGCCTTCAGTGGAACCCTGGTCGCCTGGGGCCTGGCGCTGATGGAGCAGGCCGGGCCCTGTACCGTCCAACTCGGCCTGGGTGGACTCGGCCTGATGGCCGCCGGTGGTCTCGTCGGCGTGGGCGGGCTGGTCCGGTTCATCGTCCGGTTGCGCGGGCCGGCCCCGCCTAGAAGTCCGTCTGGAAGCGGAGCGTGACTGCGTCTCCGTCGCCGTTGATGGTCGGGTCGGAGTCGCCGTCGATGTCGAAGTGGATGTAGTCCAGCATGATCCGCGTGTTGCGGCTCAGGTACCAGTTGACGCCCATGGTCCAGTTGTCGAGCTCACCCGCCGTGATCGACTCGTCGTTCAGGTCGATCATCGAGTAGCGGGCCGCGAGCTCGACCGCGCCGAAGCCGGTGGCGTCCTTGCCGATGTACGGGTCGAGCGGACTGACGCGATCGAAGGCGCCCGTGCTCTGCTTGTAGGGTCGGTGCTCACCGGTCAGGAAGTAGCTCGCCTGCACATACGAACCGTCGAACTGCGGACTGCCGCCAGCGTCGAGATCGACCTCCGAGCGGATCGCTTCGGCCTGGAGCGAGAAGGGACCCTCGACCCACGCGGCCTCGAGTCCCATCAGCTTCACGTTGCTCGCGTCGAGCGTGCCGGTCTTCAGCACCTTCTGCATGTCGTGGATCTCGGGGCGCACCTCGACCTTGTAGTCATCGACTCCGCGGCGGCTGTAGCTGCCGCCGACGTGCACCACCCGGCGACCCTCGTCCTCATGGATGGGCGTGTAGGTCACGCGCGCGGTGGCCGCGTTGTCGCCGTCGCCCGAGGCGTCGCCGAAACTGTCGGTGCCGGTCTTGAAGGCACCCACGCTGATGGTGCCGCGCTTGTCGCCGAAGGTGCGGCTCGACTGGATGCCCGTGCTCCGGCCCGGGACCAGGGCGTTGGGCAGGGCGCGCTCCAGGAACGTGATGTGGTTGCTTGAGGTCTGCTCCTCGAGGCTGAAGGGTTCCTTCTGTTGACCGACGGTGACGTCGGCGAGAAAGGGCACCTCGAGGAAGCGCATGAAGACGTCCTTGAAGTCCGCGTCACCACCCGCGAAGTCGTACTGCGCCTTCCACTCGACCTTGTCGTGAGCCTTGCCCGAGAAGTAGAGCCGGGCGCGGCGGAACTCGGTTGCGTCCTCGAGCTCACCGTAGTTGTCGTCGAAGGTGCTGTCGCCGCTGCCGAAGGTGTAGTCGTTCTGGATGCGGCCGCCGAATTTGAGGACGACGCCGTCGCCCTCCACGCGCAGGCCGTCCTTCCAGAAGACGTTCATGCCGTTCTGGTCGGTGGCCTCGACGCGCGCCTGGAGCCGAGCCAGGGCCTCGCGCATGTCCTGCTCGGGCCCGACCTTGGCCTCGAGCTGAATCACCCGGTTCCGCAGGACCTGCAGCTCCGCGAGCAGGGCCGCGTTGCTGCTGGGCGACTCGTCGCCCACGCCCTGGGCATGCACCGTCCCGGTGAGGACCGCGCCCGTGAATCCACAAGCCAGAAGGAGTCTCTTCATCGCGCTCTCGAACGCTCCCTGCGTCTTCGTGAGGAACACACCGGGAAGCGCGCTCATGCGCCCACCGTCCCCGGATGAGAGGCGCAGCTTGGAGCGGGCCGACGCGCGGAACGTGTCACGCCGGTGTAGTTTGCGTGAATCGACCCGGCCCCCGCAGCGACGAGGAGCACCCATGGACCTGCCCCTGTTCCAGATCGACGCCTTCGCCGACGCACCCTTCCGCGGCAATCCCGCGGCCGTGGTGCCCCTGCCGGCGTGGCTCCCCGATGAGCTGCTGCAGGCCATCGCCGAGGAGAACCACATCTCGGAGACGGCGTTCCTGGTGACCGGCACGGGCGAGGGCTGCGCGGACCACGAGCTGCGCTGGTTCACCCCCGCGGCCGAGGTGGATCTCTGCGGCCACGCCACGGTGGCCAGCGCCCACGCGCTGTTCGAACACCTGGGCCACGCGAGTGATCAGGTCAGCTTCGACACGCGCAGCGGGCGTCTGACGGTGACCCGTTCCGACGGCTGGCTGACCCTGGACATGCCCGCGCGCCCGCCACGCCCCCTGGAGTCACCGGAGCTGACCGCCCGCGTCGAGCAGGTCCTGGGCGTCAAGCCCGCGCGGCTCGGCGACAGCCGCGACCTGATCGTGGAGCTGACCGACGAGGATGCCGTGGCGGACCTGGCCCCGGATCCGTCCGGGATCGCGAGCCTGCATGAGCTGGCCGTCTGCGTGACCGCCAAGGCCCGCCCCGGCGGCCCCTCGGCAACGGACGGCGTCGACTTCGTGAGCCGCTTCTTCGCGCCGCGACTGGGCGTCCCCGAGGATCCCGTCACCGGCTCGGCCCACGCCATGCTGGTGCCCTGGTGGGCCGAGGCGCTGGGGCGTGATGCACTGCTGGCGCGGCAGATCTCGCCCCGAGGCGGGACGCTGAGGTGCCGGTGGCACCGGGAGGCCGGCCGGGTGACCGCGGCCGGCCGCGCGGTGACCTACCTGCGTGGCACGCTCACGATCCCCGATGGGTCGGCGCCGGCCTCCTGACCCCCGGCCGCCGGCGCGCCGGGCGCCCACCGCCCGAGAGGACGGGCAGGCGCCGGCGCTCGGACCGTCGATCCCGTCAGGGCAGTCAGGCTTCGGCGCAACAGCCGGCCGACCCCTCGATCATGTCGCACTTCTCGCAGCGAGCGGCTTCGGCGTCGCAGCAGCCCTCGCCACCCTTGATCTCGCCGCAGTCGACACAGATCAGGACGGCTTCGGTCGAGCCCTTCTCGATCTTGCAGCATCCGGGGGCGCCCTTGTCGAGGCCGCACGAGCCGCAGTCCTCGGCATCGGCGACACAGCAGGCATCGCCGCCCGAGATCTGCCCGCAATCGGTGCAGAGCGAGAGGCCGACGGCACCCGACGAGCAGGCGCCGAGAACCACGACCCCGACCACCAACATCGCGAAAACGATTCTGTTCATCTCTTCCCACTCCTGGAGGACACGCGAATGCGCACGCATCCTATCCGGCCGCGGGTGGGACAGGGAAACGGCGTGACCCGCGAGCCCTCAGGCCCGGTCGGCGGGCGCGTCCTCGGGGGGCCTGACGGTGCCCGACAGGGGCTGATCGCCATGCGTGGCCCGCCAGTGGCGGAGGACCACGGCATCGACCATGAAGACCACGTCCTCGGCCACGTTGGTGGCCAGATCCGCCATACGCTCCAGGTTCCGCGAGGCCGACAGGTACAGCACGCAGGCCTCGACCAGCACCGGGTCGCCCTTCATGCGCTGCTCGAGCACCTGGTAGTGGTCGCGGTTCATGATGTCGACCTCGTCGTCCTTGGCGATGACCGCGCGCGCCAGCTCGGCGTCGCCCCGCACGAGCGCATCCAGACAGTCGCGCAGCATGCCCCGTACGGCGGCGGTCATCTGCTCGAAGCGCAGCGGCGCGTCGACGTGGGGCTGGTCGACCAGGTCGAGGGCGCGCTGGGCCAGGTTGCTGGCCAGGTCACCGATACGCTCCAGATCGTTGTTGATCTTCATCACCGCGGTGATGAAGCGCAGGTCGCCGGCCACGGGCTGATGCAGCGCCAGGAGCTTGAGGCACTCCTCGTCCACCTCGAGCTCCTGCCGGTCCACGGCGGCGTCGGCCTCGATCACGCGGCGCGCGACGTCGGGACGGCGCTGGACCAGGGCCTCGGTGGCGAGGCGGACCAGATCCTCGACCATGCCGCCCATCTCCAGGATGGACTTGCGGACGGTGGCGAGGTCTCGATGCAGGTGGAGAGTCATGGCGTCCTGGCGGGTCTACCCGAACCGACCGGTGATGTAGTCCTCGGTCTCCTGTCGGTGCGGCTGGGTGAAGATGGTCTGGGTCGGGCCGGCCTCGATCAGGTAGCCGCGGTACAAGAACGCCGTGAAGTCGCTGGTGCGCGAAGCCTGCTGCATGTTGTGCGTGACGATCAGCACCGAGTAGCTGCCGCGCAGCTCGTCGATCAGGTCCTCGATGCGGCCGGTGGCGATCGGATCCAGCGCAGAGCAGGGCTCGTCCATGAGCAGCACCTCGGGCTCGGCGGCGATGGCGCGCGCGATGCACAGGCGCTGCTGCTGACCGCCTGAGAGGCCCAGCGCGCTGTCCTTGAGGCGGTCCTTGGCCTCGTTCCACAGCGCCGCGGCGCGCAGGCTCTGCTCGCACACTTCCTCGAGCACGGCCTTGTTGCGCTCGCCGTCGATGCGCAGCGGGTAGACCACGTTCTCGAAGATGCTCATCGGGAAGGGGTTGGGCTTCTGGAACACCATGCCCATGCGCTTGCGCAGCTCGATCACGTCCACCGCCGGGCCGTAGATCGAGTCGCCCTCGAGACGCATGTCGCCGCTCGTGGTCACGCTGTCGATCAGGTCGTTGAGCCGGTTCACCGAGCGCAGCAGCGTGGACTTGCCGCAGCCCGACGGGCCGATCAGCGCCGTCACCTGGTGACGGGGCAGGGTCAACGACACGTTGAAGAGCGCCTGGGCCTCGCCGTAGTGCAGGCAGAAGTCCTGGATCTCGAGCACCGCGTCGGCCGCGTGCATCTCGTCGTGGATGTCGGGCTCCACGAACTCCTTGCGCCCGATCGAATCGATGACCGAGGCGCTGCGCGGCGCGTTGCTGTCCCCGCCCAGGCTCGCGCCCGGCTTGGGCGTGGCGAGTCGGGCGGGCCCCGGCGCGGTCGCGTCGGAGGCGACGGGCGTCTGGGTCGGTGGCGTCATGTCGTCGTCTCCCGGGATCACACTCAGATCCTGGCGTTCCCGAACCGCTTGTTCAGGCGGGTGCGGATGGTGATGGCGCCGATGTTCAGCATGACCACGATACCGATGAGCAACAGCGTCGTGGTGAAGACCATCGGCTTGGCGGCCTCGGAGTTCTGGCTCTGGAATCCGAGGTCGTAGATGTGGAAACCCAGGTGCATGAAGCTGCGCTCGAGGTGGAAGAACGGCGCCGTCGTGTCGAAGGGCAGCTCGGGGGCGAGCTTGACGGCGCCCACCAGCATCAGCGGCGCGACCTCACCGGCACCGCGGGCGATGGCCAGCACGACGCCGGTCATGATCCCGGGCGCGGCCTTGGGCAGCACGATGCGCTTGATCGTCTGCCACTTGCTGGCTCCGCAGGCGTAGCTGCCCTCGCGCATGGAGTTGGGCACGGCGGCCAGCGCTTCCTCGGTGGCCACGATGACCACGGGCAGCGTCAGCAGCGCCAGGGTCAGCGAGGCCCAGAGGATGCCGCCCGTGCCGAAGGTCGGGCTTGGCAACGAGGACTCGAACAGCACCTGGTCCAGGCTGGCGCCGATGATGGAGCAGAAGAAGCCCAGGCCGAAGACGCCGAACACGATCGAGGGCACGCCGGCCAGGTTGTTCACGGCGATGCGCACGGCACTCACCAGCACGCCTTGCTTGGCATACTCGCGCAGGTACAGCGCGGCCAGCACCCCGAAGGGCACGACGAACAGCGTCATGATCATGGTCATGAGCACCGTGCCGAAGATCGCCGGGAAGACGCCGCCCTCGCTGTTGGCCTCGCGCGGCTCGCCGGTCAGGTACTCGTACCAGCGCGCGACGTACACCCCGGCGCGCCCAAGGGTTCCCAGCGCGTTGGGCTGCACGGCGCGCACGACGCTGGCCACCTCGATCGGCGTGCGGTGCCCCGTCGCCGTGGCGAGCACGAGCCGGTAGCGATCGTTCTCGGCGTCGAGGGCCATGACGCGACCCTGGATCTCGTCGTAGATCAGCTGCTGCTCGGCGTCGAGCTTCGCGAAGGAGCCCTGCGCCGCTGCGTACTCCGGGCTGCCGAAGCCCGAGTCGAGCCCGACCTGCCGCGTCGCCAGGCGCCGGCGCTCGATGGCCGCGTTGACCGCGCCGATCTCGCCGTGCTCGAGGTGGCGCGCCTCGTCCCAGCGATCGCGCACCTCGCCGTGGTGTTGCTGGAAGGAGGCCCAGGCGGCCTCCGGCCCCTCGGCGACGATCCCGCCGTCGATCTCGAAGGCCACGGGCAACCCGTAGAAGCGCCCCCAGGCGAGCCGCTCGAGCAGCACCGCGTCCTCGGGCGTTTCGATCGACGCGATCTCGGAATCGTCGACCCAGCGGAAGTGCTCCTGGGTGATCTCGAAGTTGCCTGTCCGGAGCAGGCGGCGCTGCGGCGGGTCCTCGGCGGCGCCGGCGTCGGCCACCGACTCCACGCGCGTGATCTCGCCCATGACCACCGTGCCGTCGTCCAGCACCGCCCGGGTGATCGCTCCGGGCCAGAAGGAGGCAAAGCCCTGGCTCATGACCAGCACGATCAGCCCCGCGATCATCAGCAGCGCGAGGCAGAGCGAGCCACCCGCCACCCAGACCATGGGCTCGCCGTGCGCGAACAGCGAGGTGCGACGACGCTCGCGGCGCGTTCCCGTGATCGACGCCGTGGAGCCCTCGCGTCCGCCCGCCGCCCCGCCGGAAGCGGGTCGCGTCGGCACCACGGGCCGCGGCGTGACGGGTGGCGGCGTGACCATGCTCACAGCTCCAGGGCCTTCTTGCGGAAGCGCAGTCGCACCAGCTCCGCGAGCGAGTTGATCAGGAAGGTCATCGCGAACAGCGTCAGCGCCGACAGGAACAGCACGCGGTACAGGGTGCCGTCCTTCACCGCCTCGGGCAGCTCCACGGCGATGGTGGCCGACAGGGTCCGGAAGCCGTTGAACAGGTTGGCCTCCATGACCGGCGTGTTGCCCGCCGCCATGAGCACGATCATGGTCTCGCCCACCGCGCGACCCAGGCCGATCATGCAGGCGGAGAAGAGCCCGCTGGTGGCGGTCGGCATGATCACGCGCACGGCGGTCTGCCACTGCGTCGCGCCGGCGCCCAGGGACGCGGCGCGCAGGTGGTCGGGCACGGCGGACAGGGCGTCCTCGGCCAGCGTGTAGATGATCGGGATGACCGCGAAGCCCATCACGAAACCCACGATCAGCGCGTTGCGCTGCACGTAGGTCCCGAAGGGCGCGAAGCTGGTGCCATCGTGATCCGCCGCCGCCCGCGGGTCGAAGCCCATCCCGTCCAACGCGACGGCCATCAGCGCGGCCACCGCCAGGGTGGCGCCGAGCACCGCCGCGTAGCGCACCATGTCCACGGCCGCCATGCGCCCGCGCGTCCACCCGATGCCGATGTTGCGCAACCAGGGCGAGACCCAGCGCACCGACGCGATCACCGTGAGCAGCGCCGCCACGGGCAGGGTCATGATCAGCCAGCCGCCGAACGCCGGGCCCTGCTGGCCGTCCAGCCAGCTCTTCACGTTGCCCCCGAACAGCAGCGACTCGATCGACGGGCCCGCCGCGTGGGCCGCGAACAGGCCGAGCAGGACGCAGGCGCCGATCGAAACCAGCCGTGGGAAGCCCGACCGGCGCAGGCCGACACGCTGCGGCAGCAGCTGCCAGAGGTAGGCGCCGGTGAGCCACGCCAAGGGCACCGTCACCACGGCCACCAGCGCGGCGGGCACGGCGCGCTCGATGATCGGCGCGAGCCACAGCGCGGCCAGGAAGCCGAGCACCACGCTGGGCAGGCTGGCCATCATCTCGATGATCTGCTTGGTGCGCGCGCGCGCGTTGCGCGGCAGGAACTCGGAGGTGTAGAGCGCCGCGAGGATCGCCAGGGGCACGCTGAAGAGCATGGCGTAGAAGGTCGCCTTGAGCGTGCCGAACACCAGCGGGTAGAGGCCCAGCTTCGGCTCGAAGGCGTCCTCGCCGCCGCTCGACTGCCAGGTGTGCCCCGGCGCCGGCTCGCCCTCGTACCAGACCGGCGTGAACAGCGTGGCCATGCTGCTCTCGGGATGGTCGTTGTCGACCTCCCAGAGGCGCGCGCCCTCTGCGTCGAAGGCCAGTAGGCCATCACCGCGCGGCGCCAGGGCCAACGTATCGACGGGCAGGCCGGTGGGCAGCGAGGTCTCGGCCAGCAGCCGCTCGCTGGTCATGTGGTAGAGGCCGATCCGGCCGTCATCGAAGCCCGCCGCGAAGACGCGGGTGCGCGTCGACATGGCCAGCGAGCGCACCGCCGCGCCGCCACCCGGAAGCTCGTGGGCCACGGCCAGGCTGCGACCGTCTCGCGACCCGGCGTCTTCCACCGGGAACCAGGCGCGCAGCGTGCCCGCGGTGTCGCCGGCCACCAGCGTCATGCCGCCGACCAGGAAGGCCAGCACGGACAACCGGTGCTCCGCGCCCGGCGAGAGGTTGGCGGTCTCGGCCAGGAACGGCGCCTTCACGTCGAACACGTTGTAGCGGTGCAGCAGTCCGTCGGGCCAGGCGACGTACACGCTGTCGCCCAGGTCGGACACCAGCAGGTGTTCGGGCGCCGGCCCGTTCGAGCGCGCCTCGAAGGGAAGTTCGCTCTCCTTGAGCGTCGAGGTGATCTCGCCGGTGAAGAGGTGCTTGCGGCGACGCACCTTGCTGTAGGCGAGGCTGTCGTCGTCACGCAGGACGACCAGGGTCGTGCCCTGCGCGGTCTCGACCCGGTCGATCAGGGCGATGCCACCGGAGCGGCCGGCCTCCAGCGGCGGCTCGACCTCGGCCAACAACCGGTGGCGTCGCAGCTGCAGCTCGGGCGTCCGCGTGACCAGCCCGCCGTCCCAGGCCACGATCTCACCGACCTCCAGGTCGACCAGCTCGACGGGCTCACCGTCGGTCAGGAAGTCGACCTCGATCGCCACGCGGCCGAGCTGGATGCGCCCGTCGGCGTAGCCCGCGGCGAGGTGGCCGCCCGTGAGCGTGATGTCCACCACGCCGGGCATGTCCGCCGGATCGAACAGCGCCTGCTCGCGGAGCGGCAGTCCGTCGGAGACGCGGTAGCTGACCACGCGTCCATCGTCGAGCAGGGCCCACCCCAGGACCTGTTGCTCGTCGACGCCGAGGTCCAGCACGCCGGTGTCCCGCCCCTCGGCGGGCGACGTGCCGGCGGCGGTCGTCCAGTCACGCCCGTCCTCGATCTCGGCGCCGCCGAACAGGGGCACGACCACCCAGACCAGGAAGAAGCAGATCGTGGCCACGGCCAGGATCGTCCCGACACCACCGATCGTGATGCAGGCACGCGAGACCTTCTCCGCCACCTTCACCGAGCGGGCGGTCTTCAGGTTGCGCTTCCAACCGCTGATGGCGGTGCGCTCGGTCATCGCTGCCAGGATCCTCGGTGCCGCTTCGGGAGGGCGGAACTGCCACCGCCCCGGATCCGGTCCGGGACGGTGGCGCGATCCGAACGGTCCTCAGGGAGGGTGAGGACCGGGGTGGGGTCGGATCAGTGGGTTCCGACGAAGCCCTCGAGCTCGAGGCCGACGCTGTCCAGCGCCTCGGAGCACACGTTGGCGGGCAGCGGGAGGTAGCCGTCCTTGACCACGCACTCCTGCCCCTGCTTGCTGAAGACGTAGCGGACGAACTCGGTCCGCAGCGGCTCCATGCGCTCGCCGGGCTTCTTGTTCACGTAGACGTACAGGAAGCGCGCCAGCGGGTACTCACCGCTGTAGGCGAACTCGGGCTCGGCGGGCACGAAGTCCTCGTCGTGCCCGATGGCCAGCGGCACGGCGGCCACGTCAGCGGTCTTGTAGCCGATGCCGCTGTAGCCGATGCCGGCGATGTCCGTGGCCACACCCTGCACCACCGACGAGCTGCCCGGCTGCTCCTTGACCGAGTCCTTGAAGTCGCCCTTGAAGAGCGCGTGCTGCTTGAAGTAGCCGTAGGTGCCGGACGCGGAGTTGCGACCGTAGAGGCTGATCGGGCGATCGGCCCAGTCACCGTTCAGGCCCAGGTCGCCCCAGGTGCGGATGTCGCTCGGAAAGCCACCGGTGCGGTTCTTGCTGAAGATCGCGTCGACCTGCTGCAGCGTCAGGCCGGTCCTCGCGATCGGGTTGTCCTTGTGCACGTACACGGCGAGCATGTCGAGGCTGGTCGGCAGGCCGATGGGCTCGTAGCCGAACTTCTCGACGAAGGAGTCGACCTCCTTGCTCTTCATCGCGCGCGACATCGGGCCGAACTGGCTCGAGCCACTGATCAGCGACGGCGGCGCGGTCGAGGAGCCCTTGCCCTCGATCTCGATCTTCACGTTGGGGTAGAGCGAGCGGAAGCCCTCGGCCCACAGCGCCATCTCGTTGTTCATCGTGTCGGACCCGACGCTCTTCAGGCTCCCCGACACGGCGGAGGAGGCCTTGTACGTCGGCAGGCGGTCATCGACCCGGACCTGCGCGGCGAGCGGCGTGGCGAATGGCGCGGCGAGGAGGACCAAGGCCAGGCCCGGGGCGGCGATCTTCACGGGATGCATCTCCTTCGAACCGTCGTGGGGGGATCGGGCTTGCGCCTCGGACGCAAGCCCGTGATGGCCCCACCGTCGTCTCGCGAGGTGTGGGCCATGCTGGCGTTGCGTGAAGATCCCATGAAACCTGGGGCTCGCGCCCGAGGGTCATGCCCTCCACCGCCCGGCCCTAGCGGCCGGCTTCGCCCCTGTCCTCGGCGCCGTCCTCGCCACCGTGCAGTGGCAGCCGCACCCGGAAGGTGCTGCCCTTGCCCAGGGTGCTCTCGACCCACACGTCCCCGCGATGGGCACCGATGGCGTGCTTCACGATCGAGAGGCCGAGACCGGTGCCGCCGAGCTCGCGCGAACGGTCCTTGTCGACCCGGTAGAAGCGCTCGAAGACCCGCTTCTGGTCATGGCCGGGGATCCCCGGACCCTCGTCGAACACATCCAGGTGGGCCTCGTCGCCGTCTCGGACCAGCGCCACGCGCACGCGGCCCTGGGGTGGCGAGTACTTGATCGCGTTGTCGACCAGGTTGCCGATGGCGGTGGTCAACGCCGCTTCGTCGCCCAGGATCGGAAAGGGCCCGCCGACCACGACCTCCTCGAGCGCCACGTCCTTCATCTCGGCCGAGTGGCGCAGCTCCCGCACGGCGTCGTGCATCACGTCGGTCAGGTCCAGCGGGATGAGGCGACCCGCCTCCACCGCTTCGAGCCGGGCGAGGGTGAGCAGGTCGGTCACGATGGCCGTCTGCCGGTGGGTCGCGGCCTCGGCCTTGCGCAGGAAGTCCTGACGTCGCCCGGCGGGCATGTCGGGATCCTCGCGCACCGCCTCGAGATAACCCTGCATGCTGGTCAGCGGCGTCTTCAGCTCGTGCGACACGTTGGCCACGAAATCCCGGCGCACGGCCTCCAGCCGTCGGATCTCGGTCAGGTCATAGAGCACGACGACGCAGCCGCGCACGCTCTTGTCCTCGGCGTGCAGCGGGACCGCGCTCAGGTGCACGACGACTTCGTGACCGCGCGGATGGATCGTCTCCTCGCGCAGGACACGGTGTCTCGTCTCCAGGCACAGCGCGACGGCGTCGATGATCGGCTGCTGGCGCGTGACCTCCCACAGCAGCTGACCGCGCGGGTCGTCGGGGAAGGTCTCGAGCAGTCGGCGCGCCGCTTCGTTCGCCAGGCGCACGCGGCTGTCGGCATCGACCATCACGACGCCCTCGTCCATGGCAGCGAAGATCGTGCGATCCTGCTCCCGGCCGCGGCTCAGGCGGTCCACGCGCACCTGGACCTCATCGGCGAGATCGTTGACGGCAGCGGAGAGCGCGGCGATCTCGTCGGTGCCCTGCACGCGCAGGCGCTTGGCGCGATCGCCCCGGGCCACGGCCGCGAGCGCCTCGCGTACATCCTGGAGCGGCCGCGTGACGCGATGGGCGAGGACGGCCGCGGCGATCAAGGCGATGAAGGTCGCGATCCCCGCGCCGGTGTGGACCGCGGTGAGGATCTCGTCGATGCCGCCCTGGATCGCGGTCGAGGCGCTGGCCACCCGCGCATGGCCCACCGTGCCGGCCTCGGTCGCGATCGGCGCCGCGGAATAGCTCATGTTCTTCCGCAGGGTCTCGCTGAAGCGTTCGTGCACCGTGCCCGGCTCCGCGAGCTCGGGACGGTCGGCGTGGTTGTCCATCACCGCCGCGTTCTCGTGGCTGTCGGCCACGACTCGGCCGTCCCGCGCGATGATCGTGATGCGCCGACCGACCAGGTCCGCGGCCAGCCCACTCGCGAGGGCCTGCATGGCGGCATCATGCGCCGGGTCATTCCAGGCTTCGGCCACGTCTCCGCCCAGGCGCTGCTCGATGGCGCGCGCGACGAGCACCGCCTCATCGATGAAGCGTTGCTCGAGGAACGCTCGACGATCACGCGACACGACGCGCGCCACGTGCACGTCCGCCGCGACCACGGCCACGAGCAACACGAGCACCGTGACGCCGAACACCTTCCAGACGAAGCGCGTCGCGACCCGGCCGTCGGTCACCACGTCGCGCCTCCTAGGCTTCGCAGAATCGGTAGCCCACGCCCCGCACGGTCTCGATCATGTCGCGCTTCTCGTCCAGCTTCTTGCGGATCGAGCGCACGTGCACGTCGACACTGCGGTCGAGGACCATGGGGTTCGGTCCCAGGGCGGCGGTCAGGATCTGGTCGCGACTGAGGACGCGTCCGGGCTTGGACGCGAGGTAGTGCAGGATTCGGAACTCGGTGGCCGTGAGCGGCACCTCGCGGGTCTCGACCAGGACCCGGTGTCGGCTGGGGTCGATGGTCAGCTCCCCGTGCACCACGGTCTTCTGACGATCGTGCCGATCGATCACCGTGGCACTGCGGCGCAGGACGGCCCGCACGCGGGCCACGACTTCCTTGGGACTGAACGGCTTGACGATGTAGTCGTCCGCCCCGAGGCCGAGGCCAAGGACCACGTCGGCCTCGTCGCCCTTGGCCGTGACCATGACGACGCTGATGCCGGCGGTGCTCTCATCCTGTTTCAGTCGGCGGCAGATCTCGAGGCCGTCGAGGCCCGGCAGCATGAGATCGAGCAGGACCAGTTGCGGCATGACTCGGCGCGCCTCGGAGAGTCCGGCCACGCCCGCGGCACAGGTGGAGACCTCGAAGCCCTCGCGGGTCAGCGCGTACTCGAGGATCTCGCGGATGTCCGCCTCGTCCTCGATGATCAGGATGCGTGCTTTCGTCATCGGGTCGTGAAGTTCAGCGCATGACCATGTGGATCTCGTGAAGATCGCGAGCACTTCGCATGGCTCCTGCGCCCCGGGGCCAGGATAGCGACCCGGTCACCGACGTCCCCGCACCCATGAAAACCGGGCGCCGGCCCGAAAGCCGGCGCCCGGGGGGAGACCAGGGGCGAAGGGGGGCCCCTTTGTCGACGGGGGAGGGGGGCGAATCACCTCTCCCGGTGTATCCAGCCGCCTTGATTCCCAGGTGTGGTGGCAGGGCCAGTGGCGACTGCGGATCCAGCGGATCCTGATGTTCCCGTTCAAGCGACGGCTGCAGGGAAGGCCAGTAACCGCTTCGGGCCGGGATCTTCCGGTTATTCGTGGCAAAGACCGTTGGCGGAGCCTGCCGCGGCTTCCAGGAGGGGTGCCGGCGTCCGGATCCGGGGCGCCCGCCGCGATCTCGAGCCCGGCGACGCCCAACACTGGCGCCCTGTGTCACGGTTAGGACCACACGTCGCCGGTCCGGCGCCCTGCCCCTCGAACCCGTCGGGGAGGCCGTGTCCGTCCGACGGGAAAGGAGCGGGCACGTCTTGAGCAGGACCGCGCTCTGGTCGTCGGCGATCCTCGGCATGACCGGGTTGATCCTGATCGGCTGGATGCTCGTGGCCCCCGGCCGTCCGGGCGCGACCGCGTCACCTCCCCGGCTCGAGCCGCGGGCTGAACCGGCGCCCGCCGAACACGTGACGGCGCAGGCCCCGCGACCCATCGAACGCGCGCGCCCGCTGATCGAGCCCGCCGACCCTCGTGGCATCTCGGCCTTGGACCTGGCCCGGCAGCGCCGCGCCGAGGAGGACTTCACGGGCATCGTGGGCACGATCACCGCGTCGGGCGAGCCGGTGGCCCGCGTCCGCGTGACGGCGACCTGGCCCGAACACCTGCGCTCCGTCTGGACCGACGCGAACGGCCGCTTCGTGTTGCGTCACCTGCCGCCCGGCCCGACCACCCTCACCACCGACCCGGGGCACGAAGCCCCCACGACGCACCGTGACGTCGCGGTCCAGTCGGGTCGCGTCACGACCGTCCGCGTCACCCTCGACGCCACCGAACTCTGCGGGGTCCTGCTCACGGACTCGGAGACGCCGCTCGGCGGCCTCTCGATCTGGCTCTTCGATGAAGCCCACCGCCGCGTGGCCTGGGAGACGACCGATGACGGTGGAGCGTTCCGCTTCCGCTACCTCGCGCCGGGACGGTATCGCGCGCGGGTCAACGGCTGGCGGCACCACGCCGACCACGCACCCGTGGTCCGCCCGACCTGGTCGATGCCCGTGCGCGTGAGCGTGCTGGGGCCCACGCGGACGATGGAGATCCACGTCGAACGTGGTGGCCGCATCCATGCCACGGTGTTCGAGCCCGACGGAGACCCGGCGCCCCGGCAGACCGAGGTCTGGCTGCTGCGCCTCGAGGGCGGAGTCGGCCTCCAGGGCGAAGCGCTCGGCCTCGACCCCGACGGCCGCCTCGTCGCGCACTCCCAGCCCTACGATCGCGTGGCCTGGTCGGACAAGCAGGGCGTGGTCAACTTCCACGGCCTTGCCGCCGGGGACTACGCGTTGCTGGCCGAGCCAACGTCCATGGACGAGGTGCAGCGATCGGGAGTGCGTGTGCGCGTCGACGCGGACGGAGAGCCGGCGCGTGTGACCTTGGGGGTGCGCGAGCTGGAGTTCGGGGCGCGGTAACCGGCGGCGAGGATCACTCCGGCGCGGTACCTTGCCGGCATGGGTGCACAGGCCGATCCACCGTCGCGAGGAGCCGCCGGAGCGGACCATCCCGACCCCATCGCCGAGCGGGTCGTGCTCCAGTTCCTCACCTGCGCCGCCACCGACGCGCGCGCGACCGGGCTGCGGCCACTCACCGACTACCTGCGGCGCTTTCCCGGGCACGACGAGCGCCTCACCGCCGAATACGCCGCGTTGGGTGAGGCGCCCCTCGCCGGTGCGCCGACCGACGGCCTGCGGCCGGCCGCCTCAGCCACCGAGAAGGCCTCATCCCGGTCCTCATCCCGGGAGGAGGCCACCCTCGGCCCCTTCCGCCTGATCCGCGCGCTGGGTCGCGGCGGCCAGGGCGTCGTGCACCTCGCCGACGACACGCGCTACGGCCGCGAGGTCGCGCTCAAGCTCCTGCCCGGCTTCCTCGGCGACGGCGTGCCCGCCCGACTGCGCCGCGAGGTCGAGGCCCTCGCGCGACTCGACCACCCGGGCATCGGCGTGGTCTACGAAGCGGGCGAAGTCGAGGGCCAGGCCTACGTGGCCATGCGCTACGTCCCGGGGCGCACCCTGGCCGAGCACATCGACGAGCTGCGCCGGCGCGACGGGACGGCGGCCCCCACGCGCACCGAGGTGGCCGAACGCGTCGCGCTCATCGAAGGCGTGGCGCACGCGCTGCACGCCGCGCATGAAGCGGGCGTCCTGCACCGCGACGTGAAACCGGCCAACGTGCTCGTGCACGAGGACAGCGGCGAGCCGGTGCTCGTCGACTTCGGTCTCGCCCGCGCCGACGACAGCGCGCTCCCGACGCTGACCCGGACCGGAGACCTGCTGGGCACCACGCCGTACATGGCACCCGAGCGGCTGCACGGCGAGGGCGCGCGGGACCGACGCCAGGACGTGTGGTCCCTCGGGGTCGTGCTCTACGAGCTGCTCACCGGGAGCCGCCCGTTCGATGGCCCCACGGTCGAGGCCGTGGCCCGGCGCATCGAATGGGAAGAACCCCGCGACCCACGCCGGCTCGCGCGCCACGTGCCCCGCGATCTCGCCGTCGTGATCGCCACCGCGCTGTCCAAGGACAGAGCGCGGCGCTACCCCACGGCACTCGCCTTGGCCCAGGATCTCGAGCGTGTGCGTGCGGGGCGCCCGGTCCTCGCGCGGCCGGTGGGCCCGCTCGGCCGCACGCTGCGCTGGGCCCGGCGCAACCCGGCCCCGGCCGCGCTGCTCGCCGTGCTCGTGCTCGGCCTGACCGCCACCGTCCTCGTCGCGGTGCAGCTCGCCGACCTGGCCACGAGTGAGCGTGGCGCCCGGCGTGTCTCCCAGGCCCTGCTCGCGAAGAGCAATCACGAGCAGGCGCGCCTGCTCGCGCTGTCCGACACCCACGGGCGGCGCTGGCGCATCCTGCAACTCCTGACCCAGGCGGCCGCCGCGCTGCGCGAGGCCGGCGGCCAGGAGGGCCTCGACGCGCGCACCGTGGGGGCGGGCCTCATCGGCACCGGTGACCTCGACATCAAGGACCTGCCCACGCCCACGGACCTGCGCAGCACCGCCACCGAAGCGCTGCTGCTCCCCGACGGCCGCCTCGAACGCGTCGTGCAGAGCAGCACCTTCGGGCAGGGCCGGTTCGACGCGACCGGCGAGGTCATCGCGCTCAGTTTCGTGTCGGCGGACATGCAGACGTTCGGCGTCTTCACGCAGTCGGTGCGCACGGGCAGGGAACGCCACCGGATGCCCGAGGCCGAGATCATCTCCGCGGCCTATGCCATCGCCGTCGAGGCCGGCGGTGCCCACGTGTTGACGCCGAGCAGGGATCTCGCGCACCTCAGCCTCTGGAGCGCGGGGGACACCACGCGCGTGCATCAGATCGACGTGCCGCCCGAGATCCGGCCGACGCCGCGCGCGAGCACCTGGCACCTGGAGTTGTTGCCCGACGGCGTGCACGTCGCCGGAGTCGTCGGCCCGGGCAAGATCGGCGGCGCCGGCCCGTCGGGGCTGCTCATCGCGCGACGCGACCAGTCCGGACCCGTGCTCGTGCGCACCGAGGAGACCTTCGCGGACCCGTGGCTGGCCGTGTCGCGCGACGGCCGCCGCGTGGTCGCGCCCGCGGGCCTGATGCACGTGCGCCTGGTGACGCTGCCGGATCCGGCAGCACCGGACGCGGCCGACGAGAGCGCGTTCACCGAGCTCACGCTGGACGCCGGCCTGCCCGTGCTCACGGCGAGTTTCGTCGAGGTCGACGGGGAACCGTGGCGTCTCGCCGTGGCCTGCCGAGACATGAGCCGGACGTCCGACGTGCTCGTGTCCCTGGATCTCGACGCCGACGGCGCCATCGCCCGTCGGCGCGAGCGGGACCTCGGCTTCCACCTGCCCCTGTACGCGCCGATCACGCCGTCGCGCGACGGGCGCACCCTGTTCATCGCCGACCTCGCGCGCGGGCTCCACGCCGTCGACGCGCGGACCGGCCAGCAACGCCTCCACCTGGCCGACATCCACGACCGGCGCATCACGGACATCGCCGTCCTCGGCGACGGCCGCGTGGCGACGCATTCCGATCAGGAGACCACGCGTCTGTGGGAGATGCTCGCCGACCCCGGGCTGGCCGAGCCGCTCGGGCTGCCCGAGGGAGAGCGCGTCGCGGAGTTTCCGGCCAGCTCCGCGGACGGTGCGGTGGTCGCCGTGCACGCCGTGCACACCGAGGGCGACCTCGTCACCGTGCTCCTGCGCACGCGCGACGGCACGACGCACACGCTGAGGGTGCCGCCGAGCGCCCCGGACCTGGGCGACAACGCGAGCAACCCCGACGACCCGGGCGGGACACCACGCGGACCCGACGTGCTCGCCACCGCGGAGCCGCGGCTGGTGCTCTCGGCGGACGGCCGTCGCCTGGCACGCCTCGCGGACGACACCATCACCGTGTGGGACCTGGCCACCGACGCGCCCTTCTCCCCGCGCACCGTGGGCGCCGACGACGGCTCTCGATTCCTGTCCGTGGCGCTCCCGCCCGAGCGCCCGGCTGTCGCCGTGCAAGCGGACCGCGAAGGCGTGGCACGGGTGGTGGACCTGGCCACCGGTGCCGCGCGCGTCGTCGCCGACCTGCCGCGGCAGGCCTGGCTGCGGCTCGCGCCCGACGGCCGCCGGCTGCTCGCCGTGCCCGCCGTCGGCGCGCGCCCACCCGCCCACCTCTCCACGGGCACTCCGTCGGTGCATGTCCTCGGGGGCTCCACCCGCAGCACCGACCTGTCCGGCCTGCCCGAAGGCGCCTTCCGCGAGTTGCGGGTCTCGACCTTCTCGCCGGACGGCCGCTGGCTCGCGGGACACGTGTTCCTGCCCAGCGACGAGCCGGCCGCCGCCATCGCCGACAACCTGCTCATGGTCTGGAACATCGGCGACGGCGACCTGCGCCTGGCGATCCCGCGCGAGGACGAGCTGCGCGACGCGACACCCGACATCTCGCCCGACGGACGCTGGCTGGCCTTCGCCGACGACGACGGCCGCGTGCGACTGTTCGACATCGGAGACGGCACGGAGATCCTGAGCTGGCGCGCGCACGCGAGCCATCTGACCGGCGTGCGCTTCCTGCGTGGCGGCACGGCCCTGCTCACCGCCGATCGCAGCGGCGCGGCCCTGGTCTGGGACCTGGCCGAGCTCGGCCGGCGACTCGACGCGATGGGACTCGGCTGGTAGGCGCAGACAGGGAAGCAGCCCGGACCCCCACCTGGGAGCCCGGGCCGCATCCACGGGACGGGTCGCCTTCAGCGCTTGTCGAAGGCGTCCCCGAACTCTTCCATCAACTCGTTGATGTGCGGGCGCAACTCGGGATCGCCGGCGAGACGCATCATGGCGGAGGACAGCCGCATCTGCGCCGAGGCCACCTCGGTGGCGTGACGCGTGAACTCCATCAGCTCCCCGGGCCCGGCACCGCCGGCCTGGAGCGACTCCCCGAAGGCCTCCCAGTCGTCGCGCAGCGCGGCCATCTGCTGGCCGAGCTCCTGCATGCGCGGCTTGGCGTCCTCCAGGTCATCGACGTCCTGGACCTGGTCGAGGATGTCGGCCATTTCCTCGAACGCGGCGGTCTGGTCATCGACCAGGGTGCTCACCTCCGTCGCGGAGTCCCCACCGCAGGCGGAGAGACACGCGAGCAGGGCGAGCGCGGTAGCCAGTGCGTGCGTGACCCGTTCACGGTTCTTCATGGCAAGGTCCTTTCTCGCGAGCGTCGCGGCGCGCGTCACGGGGTGCCCGGGTCGGAGAGCAGCAGGTACGGCGAGCAGAAGTCGCCACTGCAGGTCTGCGTCAAGGGCGACGTGTTGCTCTTGAGCGTGCCGTCGAAGCTGCCCACGATGTAGCCGGCCCAGGGGTCCTGCGGATCCGTCGGCGCGAGCACGTCGGTGATGGTCACGGTCATCGACGTGGACAGGTCCGGATTGATGATCGAGGCCCAGCTGCCGTCCGCGTCGGTGAAGGCGAAGCCCTGGAGCGCGAAGGCCCCGGTGATCACGGCCGAGTTCTGCGTGGTCGGGTCGAAGCTCATGATGATGTTGAAGCCCTCGCTCAGGCCGCCGGCGCCGATCTTGTCGCCCTCGAGCTGCGTGGTGTTGCCGCCGAGATCGTTGTAGACCGCGCCCGTGCCGTCATCGCCGGGGGCCGCGTCCCACGGACCGATCACCGACATGTCCGCGTGGAAGTGCACGTCGCAGGGTTCGGTGGTCGTGTCGACCTCGATGCGCGGCGAGATGACCACCCCGTAGACGCACAGCGTCTCCGGGCCCTCGCCGGTCACCCGCGTGAGCTTGCCGCAGATGTAGGTGACGATCGTGTCCTCGGTCAGCTCGATCAGGTCGATGGCCCAGGACGCACCCTCCGCGGCCGGCTCGGCGGCCCAGGCGATCTGGCCCTGCTTCGTGGCCTCGCTGTAGAAGATGTTGGCCGGCGCCGCGTTCCAGCTGGAGCCCGCGACGAGGTCGGCCTGGTTCTCGGGCAGGCTCACGATCAGGTTCTTCTTGCCCTGCACGGCGCCGATGTTGGTGGCGTCGAGCATGTTGTCCACGGCGATGTTGTTCTTCTTGGCCTTGAACGGCTTGCGCCCCTCGATGGTCACCGAGGCGGACGGCTTGCCCAGCGCCGTCGTGCTGCCGTTGACGTCCAGCGCGGCCTTGAGCGCGTCGATGCCGATCAGGTTCTGGAAGGTGACCGGCCAGGTGCCGTCGGGCACCTTGGGCACCTTGATCGTGACGCGACTCAGGAAGCCGCCGCCGTCCTCGTCGGCGGGTTCGATGTTCGTGATCTTGGCCTTCTTGCTGCCGACCAGCGCCTTGAGCTTGCCCGTGCCGGCGTGCTCGACGAACACGTCGACCAGGTCGTTCGGCAGCGCCTCGGTCGGATTCACCGAGTCGATGCGCGGGCCCACGATCTCGAACGTGTCGGGGCTGATCGCGGTGAGCGTCTTGCCTTTCTTGACGGCGACCTGGAAGGCGCCCGCGAAGGCCTTCTTGATCTCGAAGTCGACGAAGTCCTCGTCGGCGTCGGTGCCCGCGCCGACGACCTTGAGCTTGGTCTTCTTGGTCGCCGCGCCCTCCTGGGCGAGGACCAGCTTGGGCTTGCTGCCGAGGCCGGCCCCGGTGACGCGCACGACCTCGCCGAGCGTGGCTTCGGTGACGTCGATCGCGGTGATGGTCTGGGCGTCGAGAGTGGCAGAGGCGAGGAGCAGGGCTCCGCCGGCGAGCAGGGTGTGGAAACGTGCTGTGAACATGGCTGGCTGTCCCGTGGAGGGGTCCCGTGGAGGGGAGCTGCAACCGCCGCTGAGCGTGCGGTCGCCGAGCGCCCTCCCGGTGAGAGCGCCCGTTCACAGGGGTCTTTGCCGGCCGGCCGGTTTCCGGACAGGGGATCCTGAGAAAGACCCGGCCGGGTTCCGACGCTCAACGCGTGGGCCCGGTCGGAGGTCGGTTCGAGGAGGCGCGTGTCGCAAGCGCCACGCCGTCACGCCGTCAGGGCGTCGTGATCTGCAACCCGTTGCTGGCCGCGAAGCCCAGCGTGCCCGCCCCGTCGGCGAGCCAGACCTGCAGGAAGATCTCGAAGCCCGACGGCACGCCGGCGGGCCAGGACGAGGTCAGCTCGAACGCACCGGCGGCGCCGGTCGGGATGCCGCTGAACACGAGGTCCGGGCTGGGCACCAGGATGCCGCCCTTGAACGGTGCGTTCGCGGCCGAGAAGCCCACGACCAGGGATGCGGTCGTGTTCTCAAGCAGCGCGGACGCTTCCAGCTCCACGTCCAGGCCCGGCACGAAGAAGCCCGCGCCGTCGAGCAGCGGTGGTCCGTTCGTGCCGGCCAGCGCGTCACCGAGGTCCTCGTAGTAGGTCGTGTAGCGCATGGCATCGATGCGATTGCCGTCGACGTCGGCGCGCACGGTGAAGCTGGTCACGGCGTCGACGCCGAACAGCTGTGGGACGTTCTTCCAGCCGACGTCGTCGGTCGCGAGGACGCCCAGCGAGGTCGCGCCGAGGAACGCCTCGATGGTCGCCTCGCCCACGAACCCATCGGCGTCGAGGTTGTTGGCCAGGCCGACGTGGACCGCGGCGTCGCTGACCAGCGTCGTGAACTCGAAGTGCAACGCCTCGGAGCCGTCGGTGGTCGAGTCGGCGGCGCCGCCGGTGACGCCCAGACCGTTGAAGTTGAGCATGAACACGGTGGTCGGCGCGGCGCCGTCATCGGCCGTGATGACCACGTGGGCGATGGGCAGCGACGCGGTCGTCACGGTCCCGAAGGTCTTGAAGTCGAGGAAGACCTGCTCGGCGCTCGCGGGAGACGTGAGCGCGAGCAGGCCGGCGAGGACGGGGGCCCCCAGGGTGACGAGTCGGAACACGTTGCTCTCCAGGGTGGAATCGCGGTGGTCGGGCAGCCCGAACCCTACCCGGGATCCCCGCTCCCGTCTTCACGGACGATCACGATCCGTCGAGCAGGCCGGCCACGAGCGGCACGCCTGCCAGTCGCTCTCGCAGGCGAGTCCAGCGTTTCATGGCCGTCTCCTCCGTCACGCCGAGCAGCTCGGCCACGTCCGCGTGGCGCAGCCCCTCGAGCCCGCGCCAGACGAGCAGGCGCCGGTCGTCCTCGGGCAGCCCGGTCACCCGCTCGACGAACAGGAGCAGGCCCTCGTCCCGCGCGACGCGGCGGCTGATGGTGGTGGCCTGCGCCGGCACCGCGCCGGCCTGGCTCGCGAGCCGCTGCACCACGCCCAGCCGCGCGTGCGCCCGCGCCACCTTGCGCAGCAGCATCTGCACGACGTGGTTGGCGACGCCGAAGAGCCAGGGCCGGAACGCGCCGCGCGCCGGGTCCCAGCGGTCGAAGCTGCGGTAGGCCTGGAAGCACACCTCCTGGACGAGGTCCTCGGGGTCCGCCAGATCCCGCAGCGGACCGAGCACCTTCAGCCGCGCCCAGGCGAAGAGCGCGGGCGCGACCTCGGTGTAGTGCTCGCTGAAGCGCGCGCCGGGGTCGTCGTCAGCGACCATCGGGCGGATCCGTCAGCGCCGCGTGGACCGGAGCGTGGCAACGACGCCGTCGAAGCGTTGGACCTCATCCCCGGCACCGCAAGCCACGGGGTCTCCCGTGGTGTTGCGCCAGATCGTCTCGCCGTCGTCGTCCCGCAGGGCCTGGATCGTCATCGGACGGTACTCCGCGCCCTCCGGACGCACGCTGAGCCAGCCGCCCAGGCCCAGGGGCGGGCGCCCGAACATCTCGTCGAAGTGCGTGGGCCCCTCGACGAAGTCCGTGATCGCGAGGGTCGTGCAGTGCTCCAGAGCACGGTCATCGCCGAGTTCGAGGTGCACGCTCAGCTGCGACGTCGTCACACCGTCATCGGGGAAGCCGGTGTAGTAACCGGGTGCGGTGACCAGCTCGGCGCGCAGCGCGAAGTGGTTGCGTGCTGCTTGCGCGCCACCGTCCAGCGAGACGGTCAGGGTCGCCGAGCCCACGCCTTCGGCGTCGAGCAGCTCGTAGACCTTCCGCTGGCCGTCGTCACTGTAGGTCGCACGGCTCTCGTCGATGCGTGCGAGCAGGTCCGCGCAGAGGCGCGCCACCTCCTCCGGCGACAACGAGCCGTCCGTCATCGACTGGAGCGTCGCGTGCAGCTCGGCCCAGAGGGCTTCATCATCCAACCGTGCGGCCGTCGTCGGCACGGCCGCCTGCGTCGAGTCCTCGGCATCACCGAGCAGCGGCATCGAGACCGCGTCATCGATCACCGCCTCGCCGTGCGACTCGTGGAGGCGGACCTCGCCGTGCTCCGCGTCCGTCGCAACCAGCGGCGCCAGCGCTGCAGGCTCCCCGACGTCGGGCCACAGGCTCCAGGCACCGACGAGGACGACCAGCGCCAACACGAGTCCGCCCATGCGGACGGAGGCCCCGCGAATCCTGTGCATGCACTCCGCCTCCCTGGTCCTGGTCGAGAGCGCCCCGTACCGAGGGTCGACTCCTCCGTTCCGGCGCCCCCCCGGGCGCTGCCCCCAGCTAAAGGGCTGGAGGCCGCGCTGGCAACCCCTCTCTTCGGCGCCGCACCCGAGTAGGCAGCAGCGCGGACGCGTGTGACAATCCGCGCTCCCCTCGAGGACCCACCATGGATGGTCTCGCGCTGCTTCTCGTCGTCTGCGGCGTGATCTCCGATGTGCCGGTGCCCGAGGTTCCCGGGCCGGCCGACGGCGGTTCCGCGCCGATCGTGGAGACCTGGTTGCACCCGCGCCCACTCGCGCTGCCCGACCCCGTGCGCTCCCCCGCGACGCCCTCCCCGGCTGCCGACGGTCTCGAGACCGCCGCGTTCCTGCCGCTCGACCAGGACCCCGAGGGCGACATGCCGCGCGAGGTGGCGTTCCTGCCCGACGGCTCCGCGGTGGTCGTGGTGAACCGCGACACCGACACGGTGGTCTTCTTCGACATCGACACGCTCACCATCACCGACACGGTGACCGTCGGTGACTTCCCCGTCGACATCGCGGTCACGCCGGACGGCACCAGGGTCGTCGTGCCGAACGTGCTCGACGACTCCGTGTCGATCATCGACGTGGCCACCAAGTCGGTCATGGAGGTGCCGATCACCGGGTCGCAGCCCTTCTCCGTCGCCATCACCAGCGACTCCGCGCTCGCCGTGGTCGCGGTCATCAACGACGGCCTGGCCTCGTCCTTCTCCGTCGTCGACCTGGCGACGGGCGCCGAGGCCTCGACCTTTGCCAGCGGGCCGCAGGGCGTGTTCGGGTTCTTCTTCGGGCCCGAGTCCGGCATCTTCGGCAACACCTACACGCAGTTCGCCCTGGCCTCCGACGACAAGACCCTGGTGCTGCCCGATCGCGGCGGCGACCGCGTGCGCCTCTACGACATCACCACCGGCCTCGAGACCGCCGACCTGCCCACGCTCGGCGCGCCGACCTCGGTGGACATCAGCGCCGACGGCACGCTGGCGGTGATCGGGCACGAGTTCGGGAACAACGCGATCTCGACCATCGACCTGCAGGCCGGCAGCGTCGCCAACAGCTTCAGCACGGCGAACGACGTGACCAACCAGGTCATCCGCATCACGCCCGACAAGTCCCACGCCATCGCCGCCATCTCGAACAACGTGATCTTCGTCAACCTGACCAGCGGCGCGACCACGGCCACGATCAACACCGGCACGGTGGGCGACATCGAACTCAGCTTCGACGGGCAGTACGCCTTCGTGAGCAACTTCAACAGCCGGGTGATCGACATCGCCACCCAGGCCCAGGTGGACACGCTCTCGCTCGCGCCGACCGCCGAGGCCGTCACCAGCCCGGTCGAGCTGCGCGCGGTGGGCCTCAACAACCGGTTCCGCGAGGACGTCCACGTCTACGACATCGCCGGCGCCGCGGGTTTCGTCGAGGGCTTCGCGCTCTCGGGCGAGCCCTTCGAGCTGGACGCGCCCCGGTCGCTCGCCGTGGCCGGCAACACCGCCGTGGTCATCGGCAACACGTCGCGTTCGGTCGCGGTCCTCGACCTCCCCACCGGCAGCGTGAAGGGCTACACCGAGGCCGGCGACCGCGGGCTGGGCATCGCGCTGACGCCCGACGGCAAGACCGCCGTGGCCTGCGGGGGCGACGACGACACGGTCTCGATCATCGACACGGTCAGCTGCACCACGGTGGCCACGCTCGCCGTGAACACGCGCCCGTCCGCGGTCTGCATCGCGCCGGACGGCCAGACCGCCTACGTGACCTCGGTGGCCGGCACCGATCGCGTGCACTTCATCGACCTGGACGGCGCCGCGAGCAGCGTCACCGGCTCGCTCGTGTCGGGCCAGATGGGCTCGGCCCAGGGCTACGCCTACACCGAGCTGAGCGGGATCAGCTGCTCGCCCGACGGCGCCGTGGTCGGCGTGTGCATCAGCTTCGACGACGAGCTGCTGCTGATCGACACGAGCACCCACACCGAGTTGGCGCGCGTGCCCACCGGCGACTTCCCGATCCGCTGCGCCTTCTCGCCGGACAGCGGCACGGCCTACGTGGCCAACGCCTTCGGCGACAGCATCTCGGTGATCGACGTGGACGGCGCCTCCTCGACGCTGATCGCGACCATCCCGGGCATCGAGTTCCCGCTGGTCCTGCTCCCGGACGACACGGGCGACTTCGTCTACGTCGGCAACACGGACGGCAACAACCCGCGGCTCTACGTCATCGACGCGGCCAGCAACCTCGTGGCCACCACGGTGGCCCTGAGCGGCTCGGCGCGCGAGGGCCACTTCTCGGCCCTCGACCAGAGCCTCTACCTGGCGCTCAACAGCGGCGAGCTCTCCCGGGCGAGCGCGGCCGGCGCAGCGTCGGCGGTGCTCTCGACGGTGGCCCTGTTCGGTGGCCCGGCGGACCTCGGCTTCAGCGAGACCCTGCGCATCGTCGTGACCAGCCAGCCCGGCGTGGGCGACGGGGTCGATCTGGTGGACGCCACCGGCGATCTCTTCGCCAACCTCGGCGAGGCCCTGGCCGGCACCCACGGCGACCCGCTGCTCGTGGGCGCGGGGCTGCTCACCGGCAACTCACCGGTGAGCTTCACCCTCGCCAACGCCGTGGCCGGCAGCGTGTTCACGCGCGTCGTGGGCACCTCGATCCTGGGGGCGCCGCTCAAGGGCGGCGTGCTCGTGCCGCAGCCCGCCCTGCTCGTCGGGTTGCTGCCGACGGACGACGGGCGCTCGGTGCTGGAGGCCGTCTGGCCCGCCGGCTTCGGCCCTGGCCTGACCTTCTACCTGCAGGACTGGATCATCGACCCGGCCGGCCCGAGCGGCTTCGCGGCCAGCAACGCGATCTCGCTGACCACGCCGTGAGGGCGGCCGCTCAGCCGTCGAGCACCTGTGCGGTCAGCAGATCCAGTGCGCGGGCGATCAGCGCGCCGGGGTCCTCGTCCGCCCCCACGGTGATGCGCAGCCGAGCCTCGACGTCCTGCTCCGGTGACTCGAACTTCGCGCGGGCGGCCTCGTAGACCTCGACGCCCGCGTCCGACGGTTCGTCCGAGTCCTGCTCGCGCGCCAGCAGCCGCGCGCGGACCACCTCCTCGGGCAGGTCGAGATGCACGACCAGCACGGGGTGGCCGAGCCGCACGGCCGCCTCGAGGAACCGGCGCCGCCGCCCCGCGCTGGAGAAGCTCGCGTCGACGATCACCGAGCGGCCGCCCTCGAGCGTGGAGATCGCCTCGTCGAGCAGGACCTGGTAGGTGTGCTCGACGTTCTCCGGCGTGTAGAGGCCCGCCCCGAACTCCGCGCGCGCGTCGGCGTTCGGCGGGATGCCGGCGAGCCGTTTGCGCAGCACGTCACTGCGGAGGACCTGGGCCTCGAAGGGCACGGCCAGCTCGCGCGCGACGGTCGACTTGCCCGTCCCCGGGAGCCCGCAGGTGAGCATCATCACCGACGGCAACTGATACGACGCCGCCAGGGCCAGGTAGCGGCGCGCGGTCGCCCCGTCGTCCTGGAGCGCGGCGACCTTGGCGCGCACCAGGGCGCGATAGGTCTTGTAGAAGTCCAGCGGGCGGCGCACGTCGGCGTCGCCGGAGAGGATCGCGTAGCGCCGCACGAGGTAGCGGCTGAAGCCCCGGAAACCGCGCAGGTCCAGGTCCATCGCCAGGAAGGCCAGGTCGCTGGCGACATCGCTGCAACGGAATCGGTCGGAGAACTCCAGGCAGTCGTAGGCCACCGGACCGTCCGGCAGCACGCACAGGTTGCCGGCGTGCAGGTCGCCGTGTCCGTCGCGGATGCGGCCGTCGCGCACGCGCGCCTCGAGCAGCGGGCGCTCGTCCGCGAGGAACCGCTCGGTGCGCGCGCGCAGGAAGGACCAGAGCGTGCGGGACAGCACCGACCCGACGAAGCGCTGCAACTCGTCGAGGTTCTGGAGCGCCAGCGACGCGACGGCGTCTGGCGTGCCGTGCCGCTCGACCTCGGGCCCACCCGCGGCCTGCGCGTGGAAGTCCACGATCAACCGGGTCAGGTCGTCCATGAGCGCGTTGTCCATGGTGCCCTCGGCCAGCAGCCGATCGAGCATGCGCCGGGCGGGCAGACGCACCATCTCCACGGCCCACTCGATGATCGCGCCGCGCGTGTCGTCGCGGCCCGCGTCGGCGTCGGCGTCGGCGTCCACGAACACCGAACCGTCCGCGTGCCGCCTGACGGGCACGACACCCAGGTACATGGTCGGCGCCATGCGTCGATTCAGGCGCACCTCCTCGTCGCAGAAGAAGCGCCTCCGCTCCAGGGTCGAGAAGTCGAGGAAGCCGAAGTCGACGGGCTTCTTGAGCTTGTAGACCCGGTCGCCCACGAACAGGATCCACGAGATGTGGGTCTCGAGGAACTCGGGGGTCACCCCGCGCCCGGGCCAGGCCTCGGGCCGGAGCAGGGCGGCCGGCAAGCTGGAGTCGGCGATCTTCATCACGGACCCGAGACTACCTCCTGCGCCCGCCGGGATGACCCGCGTGGATGACCCGTCGGTGACCGCTAGGTCGGGGCGGCGGCACCCCCTATCATCGGCGGCCCACGTGCGCACCGGGACCGCGAGGCCGCACACAACCAGGGGGGAGCGCGCGGTGGATGCCGTCCGGCTGACCAACGTCACCAAGTCCTACGGCGACCACATCGCCGTCAACGACCTCTCGCTGCGGGTCCCGGCCGGCGCCATCTACGGCTTCATCGGGCCCAACGGCTCGGGCAAGACCACGACGCTGCGGATGATCCTGCACATCATCCATCCGGACTCGGGGTCCATCGAAGTGCTGGGCGAGGCGGCCACGCGCGCGGCCAACGACCGCATCGGCTACCTGCCGGAAGAGCGCGGGCTCTACAAGAAGATGAAGGTGCGCGACCTGCTCACGTACTACGCGGCACTCAAGGGCGTGTCCGGCGCCGACGCCCGTCGCGAGGGCGAAACCTGGCTCGAGCGCTTCGACCTGACCGGGAACGCGACCCGCCCGGTCGAGACGCTCAGCAAGGGCATGGCGCAGAAGGTGCAGTTCATCGCCACGGTGCTCACGCGGCCCGAGCTGCTGATCCTGGACGAGCCCTTCGCGGGCCTCGACCCGGTCAACCACGACGCGCTGCGGCTGGCCATCCTGGAGCTGGCGCGGCAGGGCACGACGGTCATCTTCTCCACGCACGACATGTCCATGGCCGAGAAGATGTGCGATCGCATCTTCATGATCTTCAAGGGCGACAAGGTGCTCGACGGCACGCTCGACTCGATCCAGGAAGCGTACGGCGCCGACACGGTGCGCCTGCGGGTCGGCGGCGACGCAGGCCTGCTCGCCGAGCATCCCGCCGTGGAGCGCGTCACCGACATGGGGCACTACCAGGAAGTCCGCCTGTCGGGCGACCCGCAGGCGCTGCTCCAGTCCCTCGTCGCGCGCACCTCGGTGCAGCTCTTCGAGATCGCCCGTCCGTCGTTGAACGAGATCTTCGTGCGCATCGCGGGGCCGGAGGCGCAGGACGCCGTGGCCACCTCCGCGGCGCTCGCGGATCAGGTGGCCTGAGGGAAGACGCGATGTCGAAGATCCGCACCGTCATGTTCACCGAGTACTTGCGGGCGGTCCGCACCAAGGCCTTCATCATCGGCGTGCTGCTCATGCCGCTGATGTTCGGCGGCGGCATCATCGCCATGGCCCTCGCCGAGCAGGCCAAGGACACCGCGGATCGCCACTTCGTCGTCGTGGACGAGAGCGGCGTGCTGCTCCCGATGCTGGCTGCCGCGCTCGACGAGCGCAACGAGCAGTCCCTCTTCGAGGACGACGAGCAGGTCGACCCGCGCTGGGTGCTGGAGGCCTACGACCCGGCCGCGAGCGCCGAGCGCATGGACGTCGCGCTCTCCGACCGCATCGAGAACAAGGAGATCCTGGGTTTCCTGGTCATCGGCCCGGACATCGTGGATCCGGACGGCGCGGACCGGCGGCTCGCCTGGTACACCGACACGCCGACCTACGACGACCTGGCGGACTGGCTCGGCGCGACCATCAACAACGAGCTCCGACGCCTGCGCTTCACCGAGGCCGGGCTGGACGGCACGCTCGTCGATCACCTGTCCGCGCGCGAGCGCGTGAACACGCTCGGGCTCGCCTCGGTGAACGAGCAGGGCGAGGTCTCCGAGGCCGAGGAGTCGAACATGGCCGCCACCGTGGCCATCCCGATCGGCCTCGCCATGCTGCTCTTCATGCTCGTGATGATGAGCACGCCGGCGCTGATGAACAACGTGCTCGAAGAGAAGATGCAGAAGATCGCCGAGGTGCTCGTCTCGTCGGTCTCGCCTTTCGGTCTGCTGCTCGGGAAGCTGCTCTCGGCCGTGCTCGTCTCGCTGACCCTGGCGATCCTCTACGTCGGCGCGATCCTGTTGTTCGTGCACAACGTCGATCAGGTCCCCGCGGCGATCGTCGATGCCATCAGCCCGGGGGTCCTGGCCTGGTTCGTGTTCTTCATGCTCATGGCGTTGCTGATCTACGGATCGATCTTCTCGGCGCTCGGCGCCGCGTGCTCGGAGATCCAGGACGCCCAGACCCTGATGATGCCGGCGATGATGGTGTTGATCATCCCGATGATGTTCCTGGGGCCGATCATCAAGTCGCCGGACGGCGCGTTGGCCACGGCGCTCTCCTACTTCCCGCCGGCGACGCCGGTCGTGATGTTCCTGCGGATCTCCATGCCGCCGGGCGCCGAGTGGTGGGAGATCACCGTGGCCATCGTCGTGATGGTGATCTTCACCCTGGGCTGCGTGCTCGCCGCGTCGAAGATCTTCCGCATCGGGATCCTGTCCCAGGGCCAGACACCCAGCTACCGCAAGCTCGTCGGCTGGCTCGTGTCGCGCTAGCCGGGCTCGGGTGTCGCGCCGGGCGGGCTCGTGTCGCTCCGGCACGAACGGTCCGCCGTCGTTCGCCTCTCCCCGCGCCTGCCGCTCTACCCTGGATGGGCCCCCGGAGACCGCCGGGGTCCGCACGCACGGGAGAGAGATCCATGGGCGAGATCGTCTACGTCGACGACGACCTGGTCACCGTCAAGCACGGCAGCCGCACGACCGTGCTCGCCTGGGGCGACCCGATCGAGATCCTCGGCAAGGAGGACGGGCGCACGCGGGTCCGGGTCCACGAGCGCGGCGCCCGACCCTTCGAGGGCACGGTCCGGGGCACGCGCATCCCGACGCGCCCGGAGTCGGTGCTCAAGTTCTCGATGGTCGACGTGCAGCAGGGCGACGCCATGGTGCTCGAGACGCCGGCGGGCAGAAAGATCCTGATCGACGGCGGCGACAACAAGCTCTTCGCCCGCTACCTGGCGGCGCGCTACCGCGGCACCTCCGCCGAGAACCCGCTCGACATCGACGCGATCATCGTCACGCACGGCGACGCGGATCACTTCGCCAGCCTGAACATCATCCGGACCACCGAGACCGACACGAAACTGGTCGCGCGCAAGCGGCTCTTCCTGCGCCCGCACCGCGTCTTCCACAACGGGCTGCTGAAGGCGGGGACCGCCGTGCCCGAGGAGAAGCGCCTCGGCCGCACCGTGGCCACCCGCGATGGCCGCGCGATCGTGGATCTCCATGACGACTTCCTCGACGTCGCCGACGACAAGCTCAACCGGCCGTTCACGAGCTGGCGGACCACGCTCAAGCACTGGCGCAAGCGCGGGCCGATCAGCATCAAGCGCCTGGCCTTCGGGGATCGCCGCGAGTTCGACTTCCTGCGCGGCGAGGGCATCGAGGTCGACGTCCTCGGCCCGATCCCGATGAGCGCCACGGTCGGAGGCAGGCGCAGGCCGGCGCTGCCCTTGCTCCGCCAGCCGCCCAAGAGCGTGGAGCTGCCGCTCGACAACGACGACGACGGCCCCAACGATCGCAGGTTCTCCGCCTCGCACACGATCAACGGGCACTCGGTCGCGCTGAAGCTCACCTACGGCAACGTGCGCTTCATGCTCACCGGCGACCTCAACCAGGAGTCGATGGAGATCCTGCGCAAGAAGGTCACGAACAAGGACCTGCAGGCCGAGATCCTCAAGGCCCCGCACCACGGGTCGGCGGACTTCGACCTCAAGGCGCTCGAGGCGATGGCGCCGGTCGTGTCGCTGATCTCGTCAGGCGACGAGAGTTCACGCAAGGAGCACATCCACCCGCGCGCGACGCTGATGGGCGCGCTCGGGCGGGTCGCGCGGGGCGACACCTCGATCGTGTTGTGCACCGAGCTCGCGGCGTTCTTCGAGCTGAAAGGCCTGTCCAAGGTCACCGAGACCGGTGAGCGCTTCTTCGGCTTCGAGCGTACAAGCTTCGGCATCATCCACATCCGCACGGACGGCGAACGCGTGCTCGTGTTCACGCACAGCGGCAAGGAGAACATGAAGGAGGCCTACCGCTTCACGGTGAACGAGCGGCACGAGATCAAGTTCGCGAAGGACGTGAAGAAGCGCTAGGCCGACGCTACGCCAGTTCCCGCGTCAGCCAGGCCCGCGCCAGGCTCCACTCACGGCGCACCGTGCGCTCCGAGATCGAGAGCGCCCGCGCCGTCTGGTCCACCGACATGCCTGCGAAGAAGCGCAGCTGCACGATCTCGGCCATGCGCGGGTCCACCTCGGCCAGCTTCTCGACGGCCTCGTCCACCGCCATCGCCGTGTCGGCGTCCGCCTCGGTGAGCAGGTCGACGACGTTGCTCAGCGGGACGCGCCGTGCGTCGCCGCCGCGCTTCTGCCGCCCGCGCGCGCGCGCGTGATCGATCACGATGCGGCGCATGGCCCGGGCGGCCGCCGCGAAGAAGTGCGCCCGGTTGTCCCAGGCGATGTCCTGGTCGCCGGCCAGGCGCAGATAGGCCTCGTGCACCAGGGCCGTCGCCTGCAGCGTGTGGTCGCGTCGCTCCTGACCCATCTGGTGTTCGGCGACCGCCCTCAACTGCTCGTACACGAGCGGCAGCAGTTCCTCGGAAGCCTTCGCGCGACCCGCGCCCACCTCTTCCAGCAGGCGGGCGAGGTCGGGGTCCTCCGATCCGGGCGTGCGGTCCTCCTGTTTCACGCGTCCGATTGTAGTTCCCAGGGTGCGCACCAGACATCGTCATGCGTCATCGCAGCTCGGAACCGGCCAAACTTCTCGCGCGAATCTCCAGCGCGACGAAACCGCTTCCCGAGCACGGGTCGGCCGGTCCGATCTGCGTCTAGAATGCCCCCGGCGGGTCGGGCAGGGTGTCCCACGGAGGGTGAGTCCAGTCAGCAACACGACCGACCTATCGGGCGAGAGTGCCTGGGATCGCGTGAAGGCGGTCTTCGGTCGCGCCGCGGAACTGAGTGGGGACGAGCGTGCCCGCTACGTGGAGGACGCCACCCAGGGCGACACCGCGTTGCGCGGCGAGGTGCAATCGCTGCTCGACGGGCTCGATTCCAGTGACGGCTGGTGGTCTTCGCCCACGCTCGACGGTCACGGCGTCCCCGCCGACGCGCCGGTGCCCGAGACGCTCGGGCGCTACCAGGTGCGCGCGCTGCTCGGCCGCGGCGGCATGGGCCGGGTCTACCTCGCGCACGATCCGCTGCTGGGCCGCGACGTCGCGATCAAGGTCCTGCCGCGCTCGCTGGCCGAGCACCCCGATCGCCGCGCGCGCTTCCTGGTCGAGTCCCGCGCCGCCGCCCGGCTCAACCACCCCAACATCACCACGATCCACGAGATCGGTGAGGCCGACGGCACCGACTTCATCGCCATGGAGTACGTCGAGGGGCAGTCGCTGGCCGAGCTGATGCGCACGCGCGGGCTCGACCTCGACGAACTGCTCGACATCTGCATCCCGCTCGCCGACGCGCTGGCCTTCGCCCACGAGCACGGCGTGATCCACCGCGACATCAAGCCGGCCAACGTCATGGTCACCGATCGCGGCACGGCCAAGCTGCTCGACTTCGGGCTGGCGAAGTGGACGAGCCCGCGACCACCACGGGGCCCCCATGGGGACGGGAACGGTGCTGCGGGCGGGAACGCTGCTGCGGGCGGGAACGCTACCGCGGGCGGGAATGTCGCCACGGGCGGAGATGTCCCCGCCGGCGAGGAGGCAGCCGCGGACGGGACCGCCGCCGAGACCGCCGACGACGACGCGCACGCCACGCAGCACGGCGAGATCCTGGGCACGCCGGGGGCCATGTCGCCCGAGCAGGCCGAAGGCCGGGAGCTCGACCACCGCAGCGACGTCTTCTCGCTCGGCAGCCTGTTGTACGAGCTGGTCTCGGGGCAGCCGGCATTCTCCGACGACACCATGCTGGGCACGCTGGCGGCGGTCGTGCGCGATGACCCGCCGGACCTGCCCGAAGACGAGGCGCGCTGCCCCGCCGCACTGCGAGCGATCATCGCGAGAGCCCTGCGCAAGGCCCCCGACGAGCGCTACCAGAGCGTGGTCGAGCTCGCCGCGGACCTGAAGCGGTTGCGCCAGCAGACGGACGCGCGAGCCGAGCCGCGACCCGACGCGCAAGCCGACCCGCGACCCGACGTGCCGTCCGGCGCACCGCCCACCGCGCACGCTGCCGCGCACACCGACGCTCACTCCCCCGCGCACGCCGGCGCGCATCCCGCCGCCGCGAACGACGCACCGCCCGGTGCGTTCCCGATGCGCGCCGTGGGCGGGCTCGGCGCGGTGCTGCTGGTGATCTTCCTCGTCGCGTGGTGGCAGACGCCGCCGACGTCGCCGGATCTGGCCACCTTCCTCGGCGAGACCCGCCCCGAGCTGGCCGACGACCCCCTGAGTCGCGCCCTGCTGGACGCCACCACGCCGACCGCCGCGCTGCTCGAGCTGCTGGATGCCACCGGCTCCGACTTCACCGGCGGGCTCGTCGGCGTGAACGGACTCGACCGCGTGCTGGCCCTCCGCCGCCGCGCCGACGCGCTCGCCTGCCTGGGCCGCTTCGACGACGCCGCCGGGCTGTATCGACTCGCGTTCGGCGTCCACGGCCCGATCAGCGCGGCCGGCCCCCTGACCAGCGCGCGCAACGCGGCGAGGCACGGCCTGGCGCAACTGCTGATCCTCCAGGGCGACGCCGAAGCCGCGCGCGAAGAGATCGAGCACGCCCTCGCCTGGCAGCCGGACAGCCCGCGCTGCCTCTTCATGGCGGCGCACTTCGCGCGCCTGCGGGGCGATGTGCTGACGCTCGACGATGTCCACCAGCAGCTCGAACGCGTGTCCGGACACGACGCTCCCGCGGACGCCGCCTTCCACCTGCGAGCGGTGCGCGCCGAACTCGCGCTGGCCGAGGGCGACGCCGCGGTGGCACGCAGCCGCTACGAGACGCTGCTCGCGTCGGATGCCCTGAAGCAGGACTGGGCCGTGACGGAGACGAGCATCGGCCCCTTGCTGCGGCGGGGCCTGGCGGAAGCCTGCCTCGTGCTCGGCGACCGCGAAGGGGCGTCGGAAGCCCTCGACGACCTAGTCGAGAGCGGCCCCGAGCGCCTCGGCCAGCCGGTCGCGTGGGCGCGCGCGCTCTACGCGCTCGGCCGCCTGCAACTCGACCAGGGTCGGGCTCCTCGCGGCCGCGCCACGCTGGGGCGCTTCCTGGCCTGGTGGGGCGAGGTCGACGTCGCCGAGGTGGACATCGCACGCGGAGTGGTCGAGCCATGACGCAGGATCACACACGACGCAGGATCACACGGTGAGCGCAGGCCAGACCCTGCCCCGCCCGGAGGAACGACGGTGAAGCAGCTCTTCAAGCATCTCGACCAGCTCCTGCGCGGGGACTTCACTCGCGCCGAGGACCTGCGCGAGGGCCGCGTGCCCGTGCCGTCGCGCTGGCTGGTGGGCGCGAGCCTGTTGTGCGGCGGGTTCTACGGCCTGTGCATGGGACTGTATGCGGCGTCGGGTGGCATCCAGGGTGGCGCCCAGCAGTTCGTCAGCTCGGCGATCAAGGTGCCGCTGCTGTTCCTGTTCACGCTGATCGTGACCTTCCCGTCGCTCTACGTCTTCGCCGCCCTGGCCGGCAGTCGGCTGCGCGTGCACGACATGCTGCGACTGCTGGTCAGCACCATCACGGTCAACCTCGCGGTCGTCGCGAGCTTCGGGCCGGTGATCATGTTCTTCACCTTGTTCACCACGAGCCACGCCTTCATCTCGCTGCTCAACGTGCTCTTCTTCGTCTTGAGCGGCGCGGTGAGCCTCGGGTTCCTGAGCCGCGCCACGCGCGTCGTGTTCCAGGGGGGGAGCGCGGCCGCGACGGACGAGGGCGGCCAGCAAGGCCCTGACTCGGCGCCCGCGCCCCCCTCGCGCGGCGCGCAGGGCCGGGCACGCTCGATCTTCCGCGCGTGGATCCTGATCTACGGCGTGGTCGGCGCGCAGATGGGCTGGGTGCTGCGGCCCTTCGTGGGCAACCCGAACCTCGAGTTCGTGTGGTTCCGCCACCACCGCGAGTCCAACATCTTCGCCGCGCTCATGGACCTGCTGCGCGACGTCGGCGGCGGTTGGTAGCGACGCGCGATGAGCGCCCGGGAACTCGCCGCTCATGGGGACGCACTGCTGCGGAGCGAGGGCGACTTCGCGCCCGGCGCGACCACCACGCCCTGGAAGCGGCTGGCGCTGACCGTACTCCTCGGCGGCTCGCTCTACGGCCTGGCGATGGGTTCGTTCGCCGGCTGGGAGGGCGCCCTCTACGCCGCGATCAAGGTGCCGCTGCTCGTGATCGGCTCGCTCGTCGTGTGCCTGCCGAACTTCTACGTCGTCAACGCGGTGCTGGGCCTGGCCGACGATTTCATTCCGGCGGCGCGCGCGCTCGCCGCGGCCCAGGCCACGCTCGCGCTGGTGCTCGCGTCGTTCGCGCCGATCACCCTGTTCTTCGGCCTGGTCACGGACGACTACCAGGCCATCAAGCTGCTCAACGGCGCGCTCTTCGCATGCGCGAGCCTCGGCGCCCAGCGCGGGCTCGCGCGGCACTACGCGCCCCTGCTGGCCCGCAACCCGCGGCACCGCACGGCGCTGATGATCTGGCCCGCGCTGTACGTCTTCGTGGCGTTGCAGCTGGCCTACGCGCTGCGACCGTTCGTGGGGAATCCGCGCTTCCCCACCGAGTTCCTGCGCGAAGACTGGGTCGGGAACGTGTACCTGGATCTGTACTGGGCGGTGCGCGGGGTGCTGGGGTAGGTGGGGGTGGTGGGCCCTCCAGGACTCGAACCTGGGACCGACGGATTATGAGATTCAGGGAACCTGTCCGTGGCGTGCTGCGGGGTGCCGTGGCGTCGGTTTCTACGGCGGGCCGTGTCCGGTGTGTATCACGGCGTCACGTGGGGTAGTACCCCCTTGGCTGTCAGGTTGGCTGCACGGAGACACGCTGCGTTGTTTGAGTGACCCTAGTCGCGGTAAGGGCTGAGGCGACAGAGCAACGCGCTGCCGCGCAAGGCCAGCGGTTCGCGATCACACCAACCTGCGGGCATCGAACGGAAGCTCCTGCGGAGCTCCGCACCACCCAGATCGAGTTGGCTCCCGGCTGAGCGGTCGCAACGCTCCGCCTACGGCGAGCTGCCTGCCGTCACCAGCTCAAGCCACTGGTAATCTGCCTCGCACTCCGACTGAAGGCGGATTACTACATCACGCCAGCACTCCTGATAGGCGCTGGTCTCGTCCTTGAGCTCAACCCCCTCACTTTGAATCGATGCGTGAGCCTCCACCGCGCCAGCCAACAGCCGCTGGGCGCCAGCTAGTGCTTCTTTGGCACTCAACTCAGCGAACAGCTCTGCAATCGTTGTGCACACAACGTGCACCAGATGCTTGTTCGCGTTCCACCGATTCCAAGGCACGCGGTACGGCGATTCCGAGAGCAGGGTGTCAGCAAGGCCCGGTGAGAGCTGCGCAACCTCATCTGGGTCAATAATCGTGCCCCACAGCGTTCGCGAGAAGTGCCGGGGAGGCGCGTCACCGCCGCCACCTTGTCCGGCGGCCTCCTGCCAGCGCCCACGGCAGAACCGCCAGAGATTCTGGCTATGCCCCACACCAACGCCCGTGACTCCGCAGCCGGGGGAAAGCAACCCAAGTGGACCGGCATAGGCATGCAACACGGGAAGTCCGGTCCCCGCGAGCTTCAACAGGTGCTTGCAACTCCGAAGCACTTCCTCCTCGTCCACCGGGAGGCGCGCCTCGGGAAACTCGTAGGCAACGTACCAACCATCGGCATCAAGGGACGTTGCAGCCGCGAGTGCTTGCTCCGACGTCGGACGCCCCTGCGCGACCGATCTCCCAAGGACAACCGTCGCATAAACCGGTACTTCGATCTTAGACGCAGCCTGACGAGCTGCTTCAAACAGCCTTGCGTTGAGGGCATCGATGTCTGGACGTGCAGCCTCATACACGACTGCTGGTGCGATCACTCCGGACACGCCAAGGCTCGAAGACAGGTCGCAAAGCGACGTGGTAAAAGCCGAGAGTCGCGCGTCGGATAGCCCAGCAAGCTGAGAGACGGTGTTCCTGTGAGCCGAGAAGTCGTAGCTGGGCAGGCGACCGAGCATCGCGTCAGGCACATAGAACTGTGTGTCGAACAGCACATCCGCCCCTCGCTCGCGGTACTGCTGGGCGTATTCAATCGCCTTTGCCTGAGGGAGGTCCCGAGGGCTGATGATGGCACCTACCCCCACTCCCGACTCAAATTGCTCTAGGGCGAGCTTCTGGCTCCGATCCCCAAACTGATGCCAGGACCCGCGCCTCATGCCGCCGTCTCCGCTGCGATTTGGCCGAGGACGATCGCAACCTGGCCTGCTGAGCGTGGTCGGCTGGCCCGCCCGACGCTTAGCAGTCGGCTGAGCAGCAACTTCCACGTCGCTGGAAGACGCTCAAAGCCCGAACAGGCAAGCCGCCCCGCACGGTCCTCACAGACTACGGCCTCTAGGTCGGCAGCTCCCATCCCCGACTCAAAAAACGGATGGCTGCCAACCACCGCTTCGTACAACAAGACACCAAGCGCGAACAGGTCGGTTCGATGGTCGATGTCGTACTTCGTGCCAGCAAACTGTTCAGGGGCGAAGTAGAGCGGCGTTCCGAACCTGGCACCTTGGCCCGTGTCGGTAAGGTCTGGCAAGCGAAGGTGCCGAGCAAGTCCGAAGTCGATGATCACTGGCGTGTCGTCACTTGAAACGCGGATATTGCTCGGCTTCAGATCGCGGTGAACAATCTGCACCTGTCGAAGCGCCTCAAGCCCCCCCGCGAGTTGGGCGAAGAAGGCCGTTGCTTCGGGCAGATCCCACGGAGTGGACGTCAGCTTAAACGTAAGGTCGTTGCCTGCGACAAACTCCTCGACCATGTAGTGCTTCTCAGAGCCGAGGCGCGACGAGAACGTGTACTCCAGTAGCTTGACGACATTCGGATGGGCGATTGCCTGGAGCGCGACGACCTCACGCTGGAGTCGATCCAATGTGTTCGCTGGGGCAATGAGCTTGAGGCACAGATCCGCTCCGTCGACGTCCCTCACATGGAACGCCGCCTTCTGCTCGCTCGGTGTCAGCGCCTCCACGAACGAGTACTGAGGAAAGCTCTCGCTTGCCTCGTCCATCGACACGATGTACGGCATCCCGTCCCTCTCCCCAGACGTTCGAAGCCAGAGCCACCGCTAGCCGGTAGTAGTAGGTCCACACCCTTGGCTTCGTCTTCCTCGATCTACGCACGACTGACACGGTATCCCCATCTACCGCTAGAACACCTACGCCACTTGACCTAAGGCGCTGCTCCTGGCGCACCCGCTCGGCAATGTGAACGGGGAGAGCAACGTATGCCCGGTGGCAGAAGATTTGGTTGCGCGAGGCCTGCGCGATCGCGGCTTGCCACTTGTGGACCTTCACCTCGACCGTGACGACCTCAGGCAGCACTTCCCGCCAAGCATTGGCTAGTTCGTAGCTATCCCTCCCGCTACGTACAACGTGGGCCGCAGTAAGCCGATCTACTGCCCTCTCGATCTCACGTGAAGCAAGCCCCGTTCGTTCCCCAATGGTCGCGAGTTTCGCGCTGTGCACTGTCCGAAGGTACGCCATGAGCGACACCTCGACGGGCCCCATTTCGGCGGCATGCCTCAATTGAGGCAAGAAGGTCGCAAACGCTAGGTCCGGAAGACCCGCGCCGATCGGCAGCGACGCGGCACCCCACACCGACACACAACGATCGCGGATCAGCGCAGGGCCGAATCGCGCGACTGAGTCTTCGAGTTCAGCCTCCGGTCCGAGTCGGCGCGGGCGGTAGTAGGTGATGTCTGCGGCCATGCTCACAAGGTGAAGGTTAGCACGCCGTGACCTCCACGGGGGTTCGTCGACCGAGCTGCTCTACCCGTCACGCTCCGGGTAACGCCGAGCGAGATGGCCTACCCGTTCAAGTTCACCTAGAAGGTAGTCTGACCTTCCCCCAGGTTTCTGGACACCTTCGATAAGGACAAGATGTCGAAGGAGCTGACGATGGCGAGACGAGCACGACGGAGTTTCACGGCAGAAGGCCGAGGCCGTGCGGTTGGACATGCCGCCGCAGAAGCGAGACCGTCGAACGCCGGGCACCGGCCCTCGGGTGGTGAATCGCCTGCCCGATTCTGTCGGGGGTGCAAAAAGTGACACCGTGTCACTTTCAGCACCCTCGAAGAGGCTCCGGTCTACCGGGTCCGGCCCAGCGCTCCTCTTCTCGTCCTGCCTCGAAGAGCCCTCTGCTGACGGCCTACTCCCCGTCGTCGCCGACCTCGGTGGTCGCGACCGTCCAGATCCTCTTGAGGGGCAACTCGGCTCGAAGCTCGTCGCCGAGATGTTCGTAGTGCTCGAACAGTTGATCGATGAGATCGTCGCGATCCCAGAGCCGGACGCGGAAGAACTGTGCTGCCTTCTCCTTGTCCACCGTCGACTTGAAGCCACCCCAGGAGACGAGGAGTCCATGCGAAGCGTGGAAGTTCTGCATCGTTCCGATCAGTTGATCGAGCGTCGGTCGGTCGAGCGGCGTGTCACCTGACTTCACCTGCACACAGAGGCGTGGCTCCCCAAAGCCGAGTGCGCCGGGAGCTGCGAGAAGGTCAACGCCTTTGTCGGGGCCTTCTGGACTGACGTGGGTCTCGTAGCCCTGGGCCTGCAGTATGGCGTCGACAAGGCGGGCCATCCCGTGGCCCTTGTAGCGGGCGAGGATCTGCCTCGCGATCTGGTCCTTCGCGACCTCTTCGAGGTCTAAGGGGACTCCGTCGCCGACAGCGTCCTCCGAATCATCATCGATGATCTGCGGTACCGCCGTGGGCAAGATCCCGCTCTCACGCCATCCCTTCGTGGCCATGCGTCTCACACGGGCTTCGGCGTCGTTCCGCTCGATCTTGCAGATGGTCATGATCGCGCCGAGCGAGTAGAGGATGTCCTGGGCGAAGTTCGAGCGCGGCACGTCGGTCGCGATCCACTTGACGCTTCGGCTGTGCTTGAGCACCGGTTCGAGCGTGTCGTCGAAGTCGCACGGCCCGGTGATCTCAGCGATGTGGACTGCCGGCTGCCGCTTGCTCGGGACGACCACCCAGTCGCCGGGTTCCATCCTCTGCACGAAGGCCCAGATCTGACCCAGGTGGTTGGAGACCTTGGCGACACTGGCGTCGGGGTAGCTGGGGAGCAGGTACTCCCGCACCGCGGCCTTGGGTTTTATCCCGCGGATGTCGTCCTTGAGGTTGCTCCACGTCAGGTAGATGCGGGAGTCGTCGAGGTACTTGCTCTCGAACTGCCCATGCCTCCCGCACCTCGCGAGCCAGAGTGCCATCGGGGGATCCCTCCATTCGCCTCAGTTGATCGCCCGACATGGGCAACTGCGACGCTGAAGTTTCCCTAGATCGTGACCAGTTCGCCACCCCTGGCAGCTAGCCACTCCTTGCGCTGCTCAAAATCCGGCATGGCGCGCTCCACGCGCAGCCAGAACTCCGGCGTGTGCTTGGGCTCTCGCAAGTGAGCCAACTCGTGAGCGATGACGTAGTCGATGGCACTCGGCGGGAGGAGGATCGTCGCCCAGTGGAAGTTCACCGTTCCGTCTTTGCCGCAGGACCCCCAGCGAAACCCGAGGTCGCGGATCTCGATGGCCCGGGGAGTCACGCCCATGCGCGGAGCCCACTTGCCCACTCGCCGCTTCAGCCAAGGTCGGGCGTGGTCGGAGTACCAGCGCACGAAGTGCGAGCGCCCCTCCAGTGCAGCCGTTCGCAGCAGGCGAAAGCGGCCAGCGTTCAACTTGAGCGGTACGTCCTGGGTGTCCACGAGCAGCAGCCGGTAGCTTCGCCCAAGGTAGGGGAACCCCTCGCCGCTGACGAACTCCCGCCGGGTTGCCGGCTGTTGTCGTGCTTCCTTCTCGGCGAGCTTCGTGTAGAGCCAGAACCACTTCTCGCGGACGAAGTCGGCCATCTCGACTTCAGTCGCGCCAGGCGGCGCGGCGATCGTCAGAGCTCCGTCCCGTTCGACGATGAGTTCGACCGTGCTCCGCCGTTCGCTTCTGCGGACGTGGAACGTCAGATCTTCGATGGTCAGGGTGCTACTCATCGCAGAGCCGGTAGTGGTTCGCCTTCGCGAGTTGCATGAGCTTGTCGGCCAGGGCGTCGAGCTGCTCGAAGACCACGAGGTCCGCGCGATCCAACTGCTGGAAGATCCAACTGCGCAGGCTGGTCCGCGCCTGAGCCTTGTCCCAGAAGTCCACGATCTTGACGTCCTGGCGAATGTGGTCAACCAACTCGACGGTCAGCGTGCAGAGCTTGTCGAGTGCTTCTCCCTCGACCGTCGCGCCGCCGTGGGCTTCCTGCTTGAGGAGGTCGAAGAAGGGAGCCTGGGTTTCTGGGTCGAGTCCGGTCGTCATGTCCGCCTGACGGCCCGCCTGCGCCTCCGTTACGAGCGCCTTCAGGGCCTCGACCATCTCCTCCCATCGGCCCTCCATGTCCTTGAGGATGGCATTGAGGCGGTCTGAGAGTCGCTCGTAGTGGGTGGGGTCCTCATCGAACTTCTTGCGGATGTGGTGGCGGAGCGCGTGTTCCATCTCGCTCGCCTTGGCGCGCGGCGAGCGTTCCTTCTCGACGTGCTCGGCGAACTCTGCCGACGGCATTTCGATCGGGGGGATCTTGGGGTCAATGCCCAGCGAGATGATGTGCTCGTCGATGAGCTTGCGGACCTTCTCGCCAACCTCCTTGCCGATCAGGCGTTCGCTGCTCCGGTAGCGGTTGCGGGCGCGGGCCTGGATGTGAGTCAGCGTCTTGGCGTCCGCCTTGTACGGGAGTGCCTCCGGGCGGGGGAGGACCATGTCGAGCGTGACCAAAAACTGCTTGAGCTTGACGTGGAACTCGGCACGGAGCTTCTCGTCACCGAGCAGCGTCACGCAGGCTTCCACGTCAGAGATGCCCTCGATGCCACGAGTCGTGAAGACGCAGACAACTCGCGTATGGCGATCCCGCAGCTTGGGGATCTCGTCCTGGAGGCTCTGGAGAGCCCCCTCGACATCCTCCGCGCTGTACGCGGCCAGCGCATCCTTGAGGTGGCTCGCGACGCCGTAGTAGTCCACAACGATCCCGAACCCCTTCTCGACCGCACCATGGGCGTAGGTACGGTTCACACGGGCAATCGCCTGAAGCAGTTCTGCCTCCTTCGTGTGCCGGTCGAGGTACATGACCTGCTCGATTGGCGCGTCGAACCCGGTCAGGAGCATCGACTTCACGATCAGGAACGCCAGCGGGTCGGCCTTGTCGTCGTCGAAGGTGTTGGGGCCGCCGGCGAAGAGGGGCTTCTTGAAGCGCGTGATTCGCGTTTCGATCTTCGACCGCGTGGTCCACTCCCGCTCGGGGTCGACGGAATCGTTGTGCCCCCCCGAGATGACCGGCGCGAACTGGAGCGCCTTGATGGTGGGGAGGAAGCGATGAGCGCGGATCAGGAACGCCTTGTCGCTGTCGAGCTTGGTGATGGCGTCGTCGTCCAGGTCGAGCAGGTTCTCATGAACCCCCTCCAACTCGGCGACGAGATCGGACTGCGCCTCCCCGAACGCCTCGTAGTACCGGATGGTTGCTCGACGACTGACCGCCACGACCTGCGCCTTGAACCCGTTGGGGAGCACGTTCTCGACGTAGTGGCGGAGCATGTTGCGCGCCTTCGCCGCGATAAGCGCCGTGGCCTCCGTTACGTGGCCCTTGGTCGCGTACTTCGACTTGATCGCCTCCGTCTCTTCGGGAGTGCGGTCGACCAGCATGTCCTCGAAGACCGCGTCGAGGTGTCCGCCTCCCGCGACGGCGGCCCCCGTGGTACGCCCCTCGTACAGGATCGGTACCGTCGCGCCATCCGCTTCGGACTCGCGGATCGTGTACCGGTCGATGAAGTCGCCGAAGATCTCATGCGTGCGCTTCTTCGCGCCCATGATGATGGGCGTGCCCGTGAAGCCGATCTTGGCGCAGTTGGGCAGGGCCGCCATGAGGTTGGCGTGGGCCGTGTTCGTGTGGGAACGGTGGGCTTCGTCGACCAGGACGAGGATCTCCTCGGACGGATTCAGCTCCGGGAGTGGCTCGGTGTTGCCCGACGGTCGCGCATCGTCGTCCTCCTCGCCCTCGGCGTCGTCGACATCCACGTCCGGGTCGATCAGTTCGCCCCGGTACTTCTGGATCATCGCGAACACCAGGTCCTTCCCCGGCTGCGACAGGACCGCCTGCAAGACTTGGTTGGACGGGACCACCTTTGCTCCGCGACGCTTGGCCTTGATGATCGTCAGGTTCTCGCCCGTGAGCGTGGCCGTGTCGGCAAGCTGCTTCTGGAGGTCCCGGCGATCCGTGACGATGACGATCTTGAAGCGCCGCAGCTCCGGGTCTGATCGCATCTTCTTGATGAGGAAGACCATCGTCAGGCTCTTGCCGCTGCCCTGTGTGTGCCACACGATCCCGCCGCGCCCGTCATGCTCACCGTCCTGGGCGCGGGTCTTGCCGGTCAGCATGCGCTGGGTCGCGAGCTGCGTGGCGCGGAACTGCTGATAGCGACAGACAATCTTGACCGTACGCCCGCCAATCTCCGCGAATACTGTGTGGTGCCGCACGATGTCCAGCAGGTGCGCAGGTCGGAGCATTCCGGCCACGAGCTTCTCCTGGCTCGTGAGATCGGCCACATCCTTGCCCAGCTCGGCGGCCACCTCCGTCATTGGCGCGGGGCTTGTGTCCTTCCACTCCAGGAAGTGCACCGCCTGCGACGAGATCGTGCCGACCCTTGCCTGCTCCCCGTACGTTCCAACGACAAACTGGTTGTAGTGGAAGAGCTGTTCGTTGCCCTCGTTGACATCGACGATTCCCAGCGCCCTTCGGCGATTGGCGTACCGTTGGAGCTGATCGACAGCGTCCTCCATCGGCGCGGAGATGTAGGGGCTCTTTGCCTCGACGACGACGAGCGGGATGCCGTTGACGAAGAGCACGATGTCCGGACGAATGTGCTTGTCGGCTTGGCCGGTCGGGCACGCGACCTGGAACTGGTTGACGACGCGGAACGTGTTGTTCTCGGGGTGGTCCCAATCGATGAACTGGACGGGCCGCTGACGTCCGCTCTCCCAGCCCTCCACGCCGTCGACATCGACGCCCTTGATGAGCAGTTCGCTCGCGGCCTGGTTGGATTCCAGGAGCCTCGTCGCGGCGAGGCGCTGGAGCGCGTTCACGGCCTGCGAGATACGGCTGTCGTCGAGCCAGGGGTTGCTGGTCGGGTCGAGATTGATGCGTAGGAGGGCCTGCTGGAGATCGTCGAGCAGGAAAACCTCGCGAAAGCTCTCGCGGCTCGTAGTAGCCGGATCGTCGAGGCTGCCCGTGGTGTGGGTCCAGCCCATGCCCACGAGTTGGTCGATGAACGGCTGCTCGACCTCGGTGAACTCGGGGCCGGTGGTCACGTTGACGGTCCCGGCTCAGCGGCCTCGGAGTCCAAGCCCATGCGCGCGTTCAGGTAGTGCAGCATCGTTCTGGTGGCATGGATCACGAGCATCGCCTCTGGCCGTTCCAGCAGGCTTGGCTGCGGATGCGCCAAGCTCGCCCTGTTCCGAATCGGGTTGAGGGCGTCGAGCACGCTTGCGAATGAACGCAGGATCTTGTCAATGTCCCCGTGCCGTGGACCCGTTGCCACAAGGGCAGTGTGCCCTCGTCGGAGGGCCTTGAATATCGCCGTTAACGAGGCATCCTCGTCAACCGCGATCCCACTGTCCGCGCAGAGCGCCTGTAGGTAGCCATGGAGCGCGGCATGGACCCTATCCACGGCACTAGGCGCACCGCTCTTTTCGATGAGCACCTCAGCATCCCTAAGGGCTCGCTCGACCATGCCTGCCTGCGTCGCCACCGACGGCGACTCGATGGTCGGGCCATCGTGTAGCGTCGCGATCATCTCCTCGATCGACGCAAGCAACCCGGGCGTTCGGGTTGACGGACGGTCGTCAGCCTCCACGGGGAACCGGTCAAGCACTCCACGCAGGATCTGCGCCTGATGGGTTGGCGTGGCACTCGCCAGGATCTCGATGAATCTCTCCCGCGTGGTCCCGGTTATCTCGTACGGGTCAATGTCGAGGTCGCAATACTCCGGATAGAACTCTGCGTGCGTGCGGTACGAGAAATCCCCGAGGTATCCGCCGGACACTCCGATGTAGCGGTTGACGACCATCATGATCTGCCCCCGTGTCAGGCTAGTCATGCCCTGCCCGCCTCGGGCGTACTGACGGGCACTCGACCTGTCAGCAAGTCGTCCATCAGGCCCTGCTTTAGAGCGCGAAGCTTGTCAAGCTGCCGACTCTCACAGTCCTCACGTATGTCGACACTCACGAGCGACTGAGAAAGAGCGTCCTGCTCCTGCCGCGACGGGTACGCCATCACGTATTCGCCAAGTTCTTCTCGGTTGATTTTTGGAAAGCCGCTACGCATCGAGACTCCTGCGGCAAAGCGCGAGAAGCGCTCGCCCAAGATCAGCGCGAGCAGAAACCTCGGATTCATCGCAGGAGTCGGTCGCAGAGGATACATGTCGGCGCTGCATAACCCCTCGCGATCGGCTACCACGGCCTTTCGTAGATACGGACGTATCTTCGAGTAGATGACATCACCTGGCAAGAACCCGTACTTTCCGCTGATCGCCCCTTGCTCCGCTGCTGTCGAGGTCTTGAGCAGCCGTCCAGTGCCAGGTTGGATGTGGTCAGGCGCGACCAGCACCCACGACGAGTAGGGTTCCCATCGAGGGTCAACTTGGCCCGACGGGAGTTCCACGAGATCGAGCAGCCTCGCCACCTTCCAGCTTGCTGGAATTCGGCCCAACGACGAGTCCTTGAACTGCTCCGGATGACGCTCGGGGTTGCGCAACTCGCCGTTCTCGTCGATGCCTCGGGTCAGCAGGTCGTGGAGCAGCCCCCGCTTCATCTGCTGGAGCTTGGCGATGACCTGCTCGGTCTTGCGGATGGTCTCATCGAGCGCATCGAGGATCTCAGAAATGCGGCGTTGTTCGGGGAGAGGGGGCAAGACAACTGGAGCGGCAGCTATCGCTCCAAGCGTCAGGCCGTATCGAGTTGAACCGTTTGCTGATTTGCGGAAGTGCGCATTGCCGCGAGGTGTCCGCAGCAAGAATGCGAGGAACTCGCCAGCGGCACGGCCTCGCGTCGGGCGGAGAATAGCTAGGTGGTACCCACAGACCACCGGCGCTGATAGGGAGCCACGTACTAAGGCGGGAACAGCGATGTCGTTTGGCGTTTCTGAGTCCTTCGTGATCAGGACATCACCATCCTGCAATCCAAACCTCTCGACTTCTGCCCGCGTTGCACCGGCCACCATAAAGTCAATGCGATCATCAACAACGTCGTTGGCGTACACATCCATGTAGTTGCAGAGCAGGACGAGATCTTCGCCAGGGCCGATCTTCTTGTCGACGTTGCTAGATCGGACATCTGCAATGTCGCAGATCGAGACGCGTGTCCATCCAAACGGCAGTTCTTGCTCCACCGCGCTACTTGTCATAGGCCAAGTCCGAAAGAAACCCGTCGAGCCGCCCCGTCGCGACGTCCCGTGCTTGCTCGATGTCACGTAGGGTCACGTGGTACTTGCCCCACCAGTCCTGTGCTACCGATACAATCGCCTTCCGGTGAGCGGTGACTCGGCGGCTCACCTCGTGGTGCAGGGCGGCGCGCAGCGTCTCCAGCGTCACGTCCTCCGCCTGCTCTGGGCTCAACTCATGTTGTGCAACCTGTAGTCGCTCGGCAAGGCTGGCCTTGAGTGTCTTCAGTCTCTGCCGAGCGCTCGCGTGGTCGCGCTTGATGATCTTGAACGGTTCGACATCTTCCTCCAGAGTGCGAAGGCGATCCTGTATCGGGCCGAGGCTTGCCTCTAGTTCGATCAAGTCTCGCTCGGCACTCGCCGTGTCCATTCCCCTCGCCTTCATCCAGGCGATCGAGTTCTTTGACGGTCTTCCAGCCGGCGTTGTCTTCGTCAGAGAGGCCAAGCGCTTGAGGTCGTCCTTGTGCTCTCCCCTGAGCCGCTTGATCTCGCTCTCAAGCCACCTGCCGTAGCTGCCGCCTTCATCCCCGTTGCTCTCGTCAGCGCCACCCTGCTCGCCGCTCTCGCCCTGCTCGAACTCGGCCTTCTCCGCCGCGAGTTCGGCAGTCCTGGCTTCGGACTCCCTCACTTCGTCGACGTATTCAGGCACCAGAAGCGCGACGACAGGAGCACCCAGCGGGTCTGACTTGTCGTCGTCATCCGCAATTGCCGTCACGACGCTCGTCACCCAGCTCTCGACTACCCCCACGAACCCTCGCGCCATCAGTGTCTTGAGGTCGAAGATCGCGCTGCCCCACCACGTCGCCACGGCTCCCGAAACCTGGAAGCGATCGAGCAGCCCGACGGAGGCGAGCGCGTCCTGAAAGCTCGCTAGCAGTTCCGCACGTAGTGACATGAGCGCCTGCGACTGCGGGAGGTCGACGATTCGACGCCGGTGCTCGGCCCACCAGCCCGAGAAGGCATCCATGACTTCCTGTTGACGCTGCGTCACCCCCGCATCGCCCTCGATCTTCTGGCGCAAGCTACCGACGTCTTCCAAGTCCGGGGCGAAGTCGTAGTAGCGACCGTCGCGATCGATGAAGAGCACTTCGGGATCGAAGCCGTGAGCATCGAATTGGTCGGCCTGCGCCACGACCTCAGTCTTCGGAACGCCGCCCAAGAGGTGCGCTCGGACGTCGTGCGGTTCTGGTCGCGGGGCGTTGTCAGCGTACCTGCGGATGTTGAGGTTGAAGTCGTTCTCAGCCAACTCGTCCTTGTTGACGATCGCGGCGAAGCCGGGGACGTCCTCGTAGCGCTCGTATGCGCTGACGATCTTTTCGATGTGCTCGGGGTCCAGGTAGTTCTGCGCCCGGCCTTCGCGGTACTCCGCGTCAGCGTTGATGAAGAGCACGTTGCCCTTGCGGTCGGCGGGCTTGCTGCCTCTTGCCCGGAGCACCAGCACGCATGCGGGGATACCCGTCCCGTAGAACAGGTTCGACCCAAGTCCAATGACGGCGTCGAGCAGGTCATCGCCGATGAAGCCCTGGCGGATGGCCTTCTCGGCCCCGCCCCGGAACAACGCCCCGTGGGGCATCACGGTGCAGACCACGCCGCCAGGCCGGAGCACGGCGACCATGTGTTGCACGAACATCAGGTCGGCCTTCTTGCCCGACTCGGGGCACATCCCGTACCGAAACCGCTCGGGGAAAGGGATGTTGTCGGCTGTGTAGTTCTGCGAGAACGGCGGGTTCGTGATGACGCGGTCGAACCGCTGCAACTCACCGTCTTTGCGATGAAGCGGCTCGGCAAGAGTGTCACCGTGTTCTAGCTTCGCGTCGGGGATTCCGTGCAAGATCATGTTCATCTTGGAGATGGACCAGACTCCGCCATTGTCCTCCTGTCCGTACAGAGTGAGGTTACGGGGGTTTCCGCCGTGCTCTTCAACGTACTCCCGGGCCATGATCAACATTCCGCCCGACCCGGAGCAGGGATCGTAGACGTGCATGGCCTTCTGAGGGCTCGCCAGACGTACCATCATCCGAACAACGGATCGCGGCGTGTAGAACTCGCCGCCCTTCTTCCCTGCCGAGTCCGCGAACTCCTTAATCAAGTACTCGTAGGCTGCGCCTAGGAGATCGGGGAACTCGAAGTCGTCGTTGCACAGGCGGTACTTGCTGAAGTGCTTGATGAGTTCCGCGAGCTTCTTGTCGGGGAGCTTCTTCTTGCCGACGGATTTCGTGAAGTCGATGTGCTGGACGACGTCCTCAAGCCCGACGTTCTCCTCCTCTAGCGCGGCAAGCGCTGTGTTGAGCCCGCTGCCAATGTTGTCCTGAAGCTCATCTCGCAGGTGGCTCCAGCGGGCTACGCCGGGGACGAAGAACGTCTTGGCGTAGCTACTCTTGGCGTCGCCTCGCTTCTCGGCCTCGGCCTGCGAGCGACCACTGCTGAGTTGATCCGCGATGATCTCTTCCCGGCGTGCCTCGAACACGTCGGAGCACCGCTTGAGGAAGAGCATCCCGAAGATGAACTCTTTGAACTCCGAGGCGTCCATCTTCCCACGGAGGATGTCGGCGGCTCCGAGGAGGTGCCGTTCGAGCTGGGGGAGCGTGAGCTTGGCCACTGACAGTCCTTCTGTGCGCGAGTTATTTGCCACCTTCGAGGAACAGCAAGTGCTGCCATCCATCGCGGGCAAGGTAGGGGCGATCGTCCTTCGCTGTCTGGCTAAGCCACTGGACTGCACTGCGGTAGGAGTCGCCTAGCCAAGTGACTAGTGTTTCGAGGTCCTGAAACCCTGCTTTCTGCAGGGCCTTGGTGCTTTCTGACAGGTCCCCACCGTGAACAACGATCGACCGAACATCGTACGCGGCTTCGAACTTGCGACGGGTACCAACTCTCGGAAGGCCCTCGCTGCTGGCTTGGTGCATCAGGGCTGCGCCGTTGATCGAGAATCGGTACCCCTGCTCGGATCTCTGTGGTGACCCAACTGCGGTGAGGAGCAGGCTCTCCCAAGCCACTACGTAGTCGACGATGGTGTCGTCCTGAGTGCTTCTCTCGCACGCCAGTTGGAATCGGGCCACTGATCGCGCCAGCACCTTGTCCCAGGCGTGACGGCTCTTCGCTAGCCTTAGAAGGCTCTTGCGATGAACTGTTGAGAGCTGTGTGGATTGGCTGAATCGGTCAATGCGGACCGAGCCGAAGCTGCAGAATGGAAACAGGAGGCTAGAGCACCTGAGCAACTGCACCCCGAGACGCCCTTCGTGCACGAGTCTGAGCAAGGCAAGGGACTCTCTCAGAGACTCTGATGCGTTTGCCTGAGACTCGCTGAAAGCCTCAAGCCGCCACGCGGTCGTAGTTGCTGCCGGTCCGTACTTCGCTGTTGTCCGGATCTCAGTGCGGTGTTGCAGCAACTGTGCCTCGTGGAAGCTAGACGAGACTGGGCTCATGAAGGGCTGCCGGGCAAGCAGTTGGGTCTCCGAGAGTGGTACCAACTGCGAGTCCCCGATCTGCAGCTTGGTGGCAACCTCGCATCCGATCAGTCGCGCATGCCAATCGAACTGAGCTTCGGGGGAGGAGAGTTCGCTGCGGAGACGGAGCAACGTCTTCCAGGCGCGATCGGGATAGAGCCTGAGCCTGCTGCCTCGCACACGTGTTGCGTGAGTGACCACGGTCCGCAGAAGGTGATTCGTCTCGCCGGGAAACCCCGACTCTCTTGGGGCATTACTCAGGATTGGATCTTGATCCCACTCGCTCTTGAGGGCCTGGAACTCCGGCATGCTCGGCAACGCGTGCTCGAACTCGTTGAAGAGGATCAACCCGTTCGCTTCATGGTTGGCAACAGAGGCCAGTCGTGAGCTGTTCAGGCCATCGGGAACCCACTTGGTGCCGTGCTCACGCAGCGGACCAGCTTCCAGCGACCGAATGAAGTCTTTCACTGATCGGCGAAGGGCCGCTTTGGGTTGCCCGGGCATCAGCGCGAAGTGGGTGCCTGCACACACACCGTTCGGTGCGTGTGCACGAAGTGACACGGTGTCACCGCGGAGGCCCCTGTCTGCCCTGGCGCGGATCGGAGAATTGTTATACACTGTGCATACATGTCAGCCCTCGCATCGTCCAAGCCCAAGGTCGTCGGATACACCCGTGTCTCGACCGTCGAGCAGGTCGAGGCGGGCCTCAGCCTAGAGGCCCAGGAGGCGGCACTGAAAGAGTACTGCGCCTTCGCGGCCCTCGATCTCGTCGAGGTCATCCGCGACGAGGGGGTGAGTGCAGGCCGGCCCCTCTCCAAACGGCCCGGTGGCCAGCATCTCCTCGGGCTCATCGAAGGCAAGCAGGTCGCCGCCGTGGTCGCCTGGAAGCTGGACCGTCTCTTCCGCAGCGCGACCGACTGCCTGACGACCGTCGAGCGTTGGGACAAGGCGGGCATCGTTCTCCACCTGAGGGACATGGGGGGGCAGGCGCTCGACACGGGCACGGCGCTGGGCCGCTTCTTCCTGACGATCATGGCCGGGGCCGCCGAGTTGGAGCGGAACCAGACGCGCGACCGAACCGTCGCAGCGCTCGACCATAAGAAGTCCAAGGGTGAACGTGTCGGCCAAGTGCCCTACGGGTTCCGCGTGGCTGCTGACGGCGTGCACCTCGAACAGGACCCGGGGGAGTGGCCTGTCGTCGGACAGCTCCACCAGCTACGTGGGACAGGCCTGTCCTACCGGGCGATCGCGGAGCGCCTGAACCAGGAAGCCGTCCCGGCCCGGGGGTCGCGCTGGCACCCGACGACCGTCTCCCGTGTCCTCGCCCGCGAGTTGGAGCCTGCCGATGTCTGAGCGACGCATGAAGTTCACGCCGATCCGTCTGCCCGAGTCGTTCGTGGAGCGGGCCGAGCGGCTGATCGAAGTGATCGGGCGAGACCCCGAGAGCGCGGCGCTCGTCGGGCGGGTCACTCGCTCTGCCGTGCTCCGCCTCGCCGTCGAGCACGGGCTCTCGAAGCTCGAAGCCGAGCACGGCCTGGAGCGAGTGGACTAGGGACAACCCCTCACGACGGAGGAACAGCCATGTGGATCCAGCACCCGAAGCTCGGTGCCTTCAGCATCGTCCTGGCCGATGACCTGGCCAGCGGCAAGCCCGATCCGGAAGTGGTGATGATCCGGGCTCGCCGGGAAGAGCATCTTCGGCTCCTGCAGGGGGCCTGCCCGTCCCTCGCGGCCCAGGAGGTCATCAAGAGCCCGCCCGGTCACGACTATGCGTGGCGGATCGTCGCGCCGAAGGGTGCGCTTGTGGAGGCCCTGGCGGCGCTTGGCGGGGGCCTCGACTACCGGAACGTGAAGGGTGCCGCACACAAGGCGGAAGACGCAGTGGGGCGGCGCTTCGTCGACGCGCTGCATCAGATCTGGACGACGCTGCACGGGATCCAGGTCGACCGATAAGGCGGCCTGAATCCCGTGCCGGCCTGACGAAAGTGACACCGTGTCACTTCGGCCAGACACCCTCCGAGCCCGCACTCCGAACCTCACTGCCGGGGCCGTAGTGATCTGCGGACTACCAATCTGAGCCGGCGACAGCCGCTAATCATCCAGCGTCAATCGCGCACTACTTTGGGCGAAGTAGCAATCTCGACGATCGCCCAGTTTGACGGGGATTGTCTAGCATGACCGATCCAGGGTGGAGGGTCGGGGATGGGCAGTCGGCGCAGATTGCAGCGGCAATCGGGTGGCTACGTCCGATGGGTCATCGGTGCAGCGGGCGCCGTGACGACCATCGTCGGGTACTGGGGCTTTCCCGGCGACCTCGCAGCCGCGCTTGCGACCGTGGGCGGTCTCAGCCATGACGGCTGGCGTACTCTGCTAATGGTCGTTGGAATCGTCAGTGTCATCGCCGCGGCGTGGCGCCCCTCAGAAGACCTCCGCAAGCGGCGCCGGACCCGATTCAAGACCGTCGAGGTGCCGGTGCTCGCGCTCAAGGGCGCCGGGGGGCCCAAGGAGGACTCGGCTCCCGTCGATCGTATCAATGAGCTAGTGGACTGGGCGCTCGGCCTCAAAGTCGCATACAGCCACCACAGTGGCCGCGTCGACACTTCGCTGGCCCACGTCTTGGTCTACAACCAGGAGTCATTCCTGCCGACAGACCCCAAAGACCAACCCGGCGTAACAGCAGACACTTGGTCTGAGTGGGTTGAGGACATCCCTGAAAGAACCCAAGCCGACAAGGAAGAAGATCCTCTCGTCGATGCCCTGTACCGCAATGGGCGGATCATCAACTTGCTGCGCGAGATGGAATCCAGAGGGCTGTTGAAATCCCAGCCCGACCACTTCGCGAGAGAGTGCTGGGCCGGGAAGCCCTTGCTCGCTTCTGTGCTGGCGGCAGTCGAAGGCAGACCAGACTTCGACCGTCTTCCTCGTGTGATTCGGGAAGAACCGCAACCGCGAGCAGTCGTTCAGACTGGCTTCCCTGTCGCCACTGTGTCACCGCAGGGACAGCCCCCAAGCGTACAGGCACATGGCGGCCCGAAACGCCGCAAGGGCCAAGCGTATGGAGCCAAGTTGAGCATCGGCATCGAGTGCCGCGCAATGGGTCCACAGGCTGTTGCGCTGAGATACGCCGTGCGCCCTGCGGGCTCGGGTCAGTCCCATCCATGTCGGATCGCAGCCGGCGACGGAGAACTGCGCAACGAGCTGTATCTCGACACTAAGCAGGCGAAGCCGTGCAAGTTGTCGTGCTACATCGCAGCCGAGGCAAGCGAGAGCAAGGAGGCCTTAGTCGAGCGACTACGCGAGAGTGGCTTCGACCTCCTCATCCAGAATCACACTCACCCCCACGAGTGCGATGCAGAGATCCCGGCCTTCGCCGTAACGAGCCCGCCGGTCACGTTGTCTTCGCCTCATAGACTCTAGCGGCCTCTGTGAGAAGGCCCTTTGGGTCAAGGCACTTGCTTCGGTTGTGTGTTGTCGCCTTGGCGACGGTGATCACGAGGGCGTCTCGTACCTGCAGGCATCTGTTCGCTCGCTTGGAGGGGCGCTTCGTGGCCCCGGTGCACGGCCCATCGAATCGACTCAAAGCTGATGGCGCCCGTATTAGGTGTCTCGCTTGTTCCCGATCCAGAAGGTCACCACAGCTCCGTCGTCGAGCCCCATGGTCTTGAGGCGGACGGTGACGGATCCGAAGCGGTAGGCCCCGCCGTGCTCCATGGACTGAGTCACCCACTCGGTGAACAGCGGTCCGTCCACCTTTTCCCCGCTGGCGATGCTGACGATCGCGTGGGCGAGGACCATGGATCTGACGATCTCGGCATCATCGTTCCGGGGGGCATCGTGGCCACGACCATGACCTGGTTGATCGTGTCGTCATGCCCATCGTCCCACAGGGTCGCGAAGCTGGATGACCCAGACGTTTGCCATTGGTATCGGGCGAGCTTCGCCGTTTCCTCCTCTAGCGTGAACACCCCCTGCAGGTGCTCCGCGATGCTCGCCCGGAAGTCCTTGGGGCCGCCGTGGATCACGGTTGGCTGATCGACGTCGGTTGAGGGAACCAGCTCGACTCCGCTCTCGCCTATCCGCTGCTGGTAGTCCTCCCACTCTCCTCGGACGATGAGCACGATCACAGCACCGCATAGGAGGAGCCCGATCAGCGCGCCGGTGCAGCCGGTGCAGCCCTTCACGATGTCGCCGACCGCGCCTTCATTCGACGTGGTGGCTTCCGCTTCCTGAACCCCGTCCGCAGGGGTCTGCTCGGCGTCCATCCATCGCTCCGTATCACGAGAGTGGGGACACGGAGGAGAGCAGCCTCTTAGTCCGTGCCACAACGGAAGGGAGCATATCCCGAACGGGGATATTCGACTACGGGATGGAAGCTGGGCGGATGTCCGAGGGCGGCTGAGGAGAGGACGTCACCGTGCCCCGAGCGGTCCATTCCCCCGCCTACCGCCGCTTTCTCAAGCACCTCCGCGCGGCACGGGAGGATGCGGGGCTGACACAGGTGGGGGTGGCAAGGAGCCTCCGGAAGCACCAGAGCTGGGTCTCGAAGTCCGAGTCAGGGGAGCGCCGTCTGGACCCCGTGGAGTTCCACGCCCTGGCCCGGCTGTACGGCGTCCCACTGGACGACTTCTTCGATGGGTGAGAGCCGATCGGCTGGGAAGTGTTCGTTCTAGCCTGAGCTGTTTGGCAGGACGCCCGGGAGGTTCCCAGACTCCCTGATGGACCGTCCGCCTCCACCGCAGTACTCGAACGTGTGGGCCCGCCGGTAGGGCAGGCCTGGAGGCGAGCCTGCCTGCGAAAGTGACACCGTGTCACTTCGCGCTGATGGCCCTCCGCGGTTGTCCGCCTGCCCGGCCAAGTGGGAGCCATGCTCCCACCCGACCGGGCAAGCGGCACGGCTACGGTCCCGAGTACTCCGCGATCACGAAGTTGTTTCCGATCGCGAATCCGTGATCCGGATTCTGAAACGAGAGTTCGTGGATGGGGCTGTTGGTCTGGCTCCAGGGCCTGGTCCAGCTCCCGAAGTCCCGAAAGAGAACCACTCCGTTGTCTCCTGCGATTCGGACGTGGTCGCCACCATCGAAGACTTCCACGTCGTGCAGTCTCTCGGTCACGGTCAGCGCGCCGAGAGCCTGGAGGACGAAGCGGCCACCGCTTCGCTCGTAGTAGCCGCCGTTCTCGCCGACGAGGACGGCGTCGGTCCCGTCACCCCACGTTTCCACATCGAAGAAGTCGTCGAGAGGATCCCCTCCGAGAACAGGAACTGTGTTCCACGTACCCCCACCATCGGTCGTGCGGAAGACCACCTGGTTCTCGCCGACCACGTAGCCGACCAGGGGCGTCGCGAAGGAAACACCGAACAGGTTCTCGTCCGTGTCGGGGGGGAGGGAGACAGCCACCCAGGTCGCTCCGTCATCCGAAGACTTGAGGATCGAGCCTCCGTCCCCCGCGGCGTACACCGTGGTGCTCGCGGAGACGAAGTCCACGGCGTGCCGGGCTGGTGGCTGAGCCGGCAAGGTGCTCCAGGTCTGGCCGAAGTCGGTGCTCCGCGCCATGAACCCAGCCGTCCCGACCGCTACGGCGACGCTGCCTGTGTCCGAGAAGTCGAGTCCGTTGATCTGGTGGCTCTCGAAGCAGCCCCAGGCGGTGACATCGCTCCACTGCTGGCCCCCGTCACTCGTGTACCAGACCGAAAGGCCCTGCCCGGCCACGCAGCCCTTCGAGGCGTTGATGAACTCTCCAGCCTTCAAGCGAGTGAAGGACGTGTTGGCCATCTCGACGATCTGGGGGGTGGGAGGGGTGGCGTCGTGGTCAAAGAGTTGGACTCTGTCGAAGGAGCCGACCATGCAGGCTTGCGTGTTGCTGATCCGCGCCGTCGCGAAGATGGGTGGGTTTGTGCCGTCGCACGGGTTGCTGACCGGAGACGCGTCTCTCTCGACCCAGGTCGGCACATTGGTGCCGCACGGGTTGACGTTTGCCTCGCAAGGTGAAGCGCACGGATCAAAGTTCGCGTTCCCGACCTCTCGTATCATGACGTTGGATGCATAGCCGCCTGAGAAGACCTGTGGGTCACCAGCGCCAAGCACGCTGACGCCGTACTGGGTCGGGATGCCGCAGAGGCCCAACTGGAAGTTTGGGGCGAGAAACTCATAGCAGGAGGACTGCGTCCAGGTCCCGGCGGCTCCACCCGCCGAGGTATGGAGGATGTATCCGGTGTTGGTGCCGATGCCTCCCACCAGCCAGCCCGGCGACAGAGGGTCGGTGGGGTCCTCGAAGCTCATGTCCCAGAACTCGCCCCGCCTCCGACAATCGTCGTCACAGGACAGAGTCCCGAGTCCAGGTCGAAACCGGTCCAGGTGACGCCGCCATCCGTCGTGACGTACACCTGCCCGTATTCCCCGGCGATGATCCCGTGCTCGTAGAGTCCGCCTTCCTCGAAGAAGTGGATGTCGTACAGGTCGTCGGGGTCCTCCTGGAACTCGTACTCGCCGAACGGGAGCAGGTCCTCCTCGCGGGACCAACTCAGCCAACCATTCACGGTCTTCACCATGGTCCCGTCTTCTCCGACCGCCCAGCCCTCATCCTGATCGATCATGAAGATGTCGTAGAGGAGCGCTGGCATGCCGGTCGGTGACGGGTCCCCGAGTTCGGCGCGCTTGTCGAGGATGCGGGCGCCCGTGTCGGCCCAGGTCTGGCCATCGGGATCCGTCGTCTTCAAGACGATCCCGCCTTCGCCAGCAGCCCAGCCCTCGACGTTGTTCAGCACTCCTGTCTCTCGGACCAAGACTGCTCGGAGTGGGTGCCAGATTTCGGGGGTCGAACCGATACTCGCGACAACTACTGGATCCCAGGTCATGCCCCCATCGAGCGTGAACTTGATCCGCGTTCCGTCGCCGACGATCCAGCCGCGATTGGAGTCCACGAACGTCACATCCCTGAGAGCCCCGCCGTGGATGTGCTCGAAGGCCGTTTGGGCCTGTGCTGATGACAGTGTGAGCGCAAGGGCGCCCGCCAGAAGTGCAAGACTTCGAGTCCTCATGACCTCTCCTTCTCCCGTGGTGATCGCCAATCAGCAAGCTAGCCGCGCGGCAAGCCTGAGCGATTCGATCGCACCGCCCCCTTTCCCGTGGGTCGGCGTTCCCCCGCCTGCTTGACGCCTACTGCGACGTCAGCTTGAGCGCATTGCTCGCGCTCCAGTCCTTCGGCCCCCCGTCGTCCTCGATCCAGAACTGCATGAACAGGTCGATCCCGGCTGGTAGCGCGGGCCAAAGGAACGACAGGTCGAGCGCGCCCTCGCCATCGAGTGGCAAGGCGAGGACGACGTCAGCATCTGGCAGCAGCGTGCCGCCCTTGAAGGGAGCTTCGATCGCGGTCAACCCTGCCACCATGTACGCAGGCTCCAAGGGCGGCGCACCCCGAATCGAGACGCGGGCCGTGGAGCCAGGCGTGAGCGGACCGCCGCCGGCAAGGTTGGGGGTGTCCTGCATTCCGGCCAGCCCGAAGCCCAGGACCTGCCAGGGCGTCGATGCGAGATCGAACTTGGCCAGGCCGGTGTCGCCCCCTCCGGAGTTGGTCGGATCGAAGGCACCTGGTGTCACCGGGAGGTTGGTCGAACCCGTGAAGAACCCGAGCACCGGGTCGCCCGTCCCGTCGAGGTCCAGCATCGAGAGACCATCGCTCCCATTGCCGCCGAAGTAGGTGGAGTAT
>JAJDER010000035.1 GCA_029259725.1 Planctomycetota bacterium
CGCCGCGGGTCGGGGAGTCGCGCTGATGAGCCGAACCGCCGGTTCGCTGGCCGTGCTGGGCCTGGCCGTGCTCTGCTTCTCCCTCGGCATCGCCGTGGATCGGACGCTGTTGCGGCCGGAGGTCGGGGCGCCGCCGCCCTACCTGGCCCAGCTCAAGGACCAGCTGGGCCTGCGCGCGGACCAGGTCACCCGCATCGCCGACATCCTCGACCAGGAGGACGTCCAGCTCGAGACCCTCGCCGGCCCGCACATGGAGGACATGCGCGCGAGCGTCGGGGAGCTGCGGCAGCAGACGGACGAGCGCATCGTCGCCGAGCTCGACGAGCAGCAGCGTGCCCACTGGAACGAGCTCGCCGCGCGTTGATCGGCTCCTGAGGCTGGCTTATCGTCCAGCCGACGCCGCCTCGGATAAACAAAGCCCATGGCCCAGACCGCCTTCGAATACGGAACCTCGCGCCTGCGCCTGATGGAGTTCGATGGCTCGGGCCGGAAGATCCGTGTGCTCGCCGTGGGAGAGGCCGACCTCGAGGTTCCCGAGAGCGGGGCGAGCGAGGAGGACGCCGACGCGGCCGATGACGTCCGCGCCGAGCGCATCGAAGAGGCCATCGAGGAGGGCGGTTTCGAGACCGACCCCACCGCGATGAGCTTCCCGGCCAGCCGCACCGTCTTTCGTGAGTTCGACCTGCCGTTCACGAACGACGACCAGGTCCGCAAGGTCGTCCGCTTCGAGGCGGAGAGCCACATCCCGCTGGACATCGACGAGGTCGTGATCCAGCACCATGTGCTGCGCAAGTCCCGCGACAAGAGCCACCTGATCGTCGCCGCGGTCAAGAAGGACGACCTGCTCGACAGCCTCGACATCGTCGGCGAAGCCGGCCTCGATCCGATGCTGGTCGACGTTGATGACTTCGCGCTGTTCCACGCACTCGTCGGCAGCGGCGTGGCCGAGCAGCACGAACGCTTCGTGGTCGTCAACGCGGAGGAGCGGACGACGAGCCTGCTCTGGATCGTGGACGGCGCGCTCTACTCGGTGCGCTCGATCCGCCTCGGCACCCACGGCGTCTCGCACGCGCAGGACGAGACCCTGACCGAGGCCGAGCAGGGCGTGGAGACCGCACGGCTGCACGACTACCTCGCGCGCCTGACCCGCGAGATCCGCCGCACGCTGACCATGCTGCCCGACCCGGGCGAGCTCGACATCGTCTACACCCTGGGCTCCGGCAGTGGGCTGGACGGATTCGCCGAGCGCATGGGCGAGATCTTCCACACCGAGGCCAGCCCGCTGAACCTGCTCGAGCACGTCGAGCACAAGCTCACGGAAGACGAAGTCGCGAGCTTCGGTCCGTACGCGGGCGTGTGTCTCGGCATGGCCTACAAGCTCAACGGGTTCGACCTCACCTACACCGACTTCCGGCGCGAGGAATGCGCCTACACGAAGAAGTTCGACCAGGTGAAGACGCCGCTGATCATGCTCGCGCTGCTGGCTTTCCTGGCCGTGGCGTTCACGGCCCTCGACAAGTACAACCTCGTCTCGAAGTACGAGCGGGAGTACCGGCAGATCATCGCCACGGGGTCGGACAACCTGGCCCAGGTCCTGGACGGGGACGTGGCGCGCGCCGAGGCGCTCTGGAAGGCGCACGAGTTCGGTCCGCCCCAGGTGCAGGCCATCCGCGATGCGCTGAAGCGGGAGAAGGAGAACCTCGCCCAGCAACTGGGTCGCAGCGAGGAGATCCCGGACACGCCGTCCGTCGTGCCGGTCTGGATCGAGTTCAACGCCCTGTTGCTCGAGAACGAGACGGCCATCGGGCGGTTCGCGCTGGAATCGGTGGACATCAACTTCACCGAGTCCATCCCGACACTCAAGATCAACGGTGTCGTCGAGAGCGGGGAGAAGTTCCAGGTGCTGCTCGACCTGCTCCGCGCGCACCCGATGTCGACCACCGTCCAGTCCGGCTCGAACAAGATCACCAGCGAGGGCTCGACCTACTTCACCGACCTGCGCGTGGAGATCGACGTGGAGCGCGCGGCCGCCGCCGTCCGTGGCAAGGGAGGGAGCAGCTGATGGCCAAGTGGGACTTCGAGCGCTGGATGCTTGCCTTCATGGCCCTGCTGATCGTCGGCGGGCTCGGCTTCGTCTACTGGATGGACTCCCGCGCCGACGACCTGGCGAGGCGGCTCCCCACCGCGGAGGACCAGCTCTCCGACATCGGGGCGTACACCGACGAGGTGTACATGCTCGAGGGGGAGAAGCGCCGCGACGGCGCCGTCGAGAAGGGCGCCTACGCCTACCTCGAGGAGATGGAGGTCAAGAGCCGCATCGGCAAGATCTTCAACATCCCGAAGCCGTCCACGCGAGAGCACGAGGAGTACAAGGACACCCTGTACACGCTGTCGCCGCGGCAGGGCGAGGACGTCTCCCGGTACTACATCGGCCAGTTCATGCTCTACGTCGAGGGCAACACGAATCGCATGAAGGTGACGCGGCTCAGGCTCAACAAGTCGAACCGGAACGGCGCCGGACCGGATGACTGGCGCTGCGACTTCACGATCACCGATCGCACGCCGGTCGGCGTGGACTGAACCCCGCGCCCCCGGGCGCTGGCGAGCCCTCGGGCCTGACCCGGCCTGCCGGTCGGCCGCCCGGACATCGAGCCGGGCCGCGTTCTGGCTGAAGGTCCTCCCCCCCGGGAGCCGAGAGAAGGGGCTCCCCCCTTGGGAGAGGTCCGGGTCATGGAAGACCAGTCTCCGTCCACCGATCGCCGCCGTCGGCTCGCAGGGCCCAAGCTGCTGGGAGCTGCCGTCGCGTTCTTCGGCGGCGCGGCTCTCGTCGCCTGGTACGTGAGCCTGCTCGAGCTCGTCACGGTCGAGGACCGTTTCGTGCCCATGCAATACAACACGGCCCTGGGCTTCGTGGTGACCGGCCTCGCCGTCGTGGCGCACTGCGTCGGCAACCGCCGGCTGGCGTACTGGGGCGGCGTGGCGGCGGCGGGGATCGGCAGCCTGGCCCTCTCCGAGGTGCTGCTCGATCACCGCTTCAGCATCTGGAGCCTGTTCACCGTCGGGGCGCCGATCGACGAGGGCGAGCGCATGTCGGCCATCACGGCCCTGTGCTTCGCCCTGTCCGGCTGCCTGCTGTTGACCTTCCGGTCTCCGGGGACGAGCCGGCGCTGGCGCGGCACGGCCACGGCGGTCGTGGCCGGGATCATCGTGGCCTGCGGGTTCGTCGGCCTGCTCGGCTACGTGCTGCATGACGCCGAACGCTACGGCTGGGCGCGACTGACGCAGATGAACGCGAACACGGCCGTGGGCTTCGTCGGCCTGGGCTTCGCGTTCTTCATCATGATCGGTCGCTACAAGGATGTGCACCGCACGGCCCCGCTCCCGCGCTGGGTGCCGTACAGCGTCGGCACGCTGATCGCCGGGCTGACCGTGGCGGTCTGGATCAACCTGGCCTCGAGCGCCGACCAGATGCGTTCGTTGGCCCGCACGCGCAGCCACGAAGCGACGGTGGCCCAGACCAACCTGTTCCTGCAGCGCCACCTGCGCGACCTGCATCGCGTCGCGCGGCACTACGACCGCCCGGAGAAGCTCAGCCAACCGCTGTTCGAACGGCTCGTGCAGCAGGACGTCGAGGGCGTCGAGGGGCTCGTCTGCGTCAGCGTGATCGACGAGCGAGGAGCCGTCGTCCACGAGGCCTGGATCGAGGACGCTTCGGGAAGCGTCGACCCCGGGCCCGAGATCACGGACACCGCCCGTCAGGTCCTCACCGACCTGGCCGCGTCCGTCCGTGGGTCCGGCCGGCCCGCGCTGACCGACCCGCTCGAACACGACGGGCGCCGGCAGGACTTCTACGTGGTCGTGCCCTCAGGTCGAGAAGGCCATGGCGCGTTCCTGTTCCGGCACGACACCACGGCGTTCCTCGACGCCTTCTTCCGCCATGGCTACGCGCGAGCGTTCCGCGTCGAACTCGGCGCCGAGAACGGTGACGTCTTCTACCGTTCCTACGACGACCTGGCCTCCGGTCGCACGGCGGGAAACGGCGAGGACTTCGTGTCCGAGTCCAGCGGCCGGATCGCGGTGGGCGACCACATGTGGTGGGTGCGGGCCAGCGGTGACCCGGCACTGCTCGCCGGCGCGCGCCGAGAGGCCAACGCGCTGATCCTGTGGTTCGGCATCTTCCTGGCGGTCTCGACGGCGCTCGTGATCCGACAGTCCGAGCAGGTGCGGCAGCGCGCCCTGTCCCTGGCCGAGGCCAAGCTGACGATCGAGGCCCACGCCGCCAAGCTGCGGGACGCCAACGCGTCGCTGGAACGCCAGGCCGAGGAGCTGCAGGCCAAGGAAGGTGACCTGCGGCGCGCAGCCGACGACCGCCGCGTCGTGCTCGACTCGCTCTCGGCCTTCGTGATCGGCATCGATGGCGGCGGTTGCGTGATGGAGTGGAACAGCGTCGCCAGCGAGATCTTCGACCTGCCCCCCGAGGCCGTCATGGGCAAGCCGTTCGCGAGCGTTCCCATGCCGTGGGACGACGAGATCGTGGCCGACGCCATCGAGCGCTGCGTGGATTCCGGCGAACGCATCCGTTGTGACAACCTGCGGCTCGAGGTCTCGGTGGCCCCCGATCCCGACTCGGGCAAGACGTGCGCCGACGTGGGGTCGGACGGAACCGCCGACGACGAGGACGCCAGACGCATCGTCAGCTTCACGGTCAACCCGACCCAGGAGACCGGTCGCGGCTTCTCGCTGATCGGCGCCGATGTCACCGAGCGCAAGCAGCTCGAGACGCAGCTGCACCACGCCCAGAAGCTCGAGGCCGTGGGCACGTTGGCCGCGGGTATCGCGCACGAGATCAACACGCCGATGCAGTACGTGAGCGACAACCTGCGGTTCGTGAGCGAGCAGGTCGGGCCGCTGATGCAGCTCGTGCAGGGCCTGCCCGACATGCTCGATGAGTCCGAGCGTGGTGAGTTCACGACCGAGAGGGCCGCGGAGATCCGCGAGGCGCTCGAGGAGATGGACGTCGAGTTCGTCGCCGACGAGCTGCCCTTGGCGCTCTCCGAGACCCTCGAGGGCGTCGACCGCGTCACGAGCATCGTGCGCGCGATGAAGGACTTCAGCCACCCGGGCGGCGAGGGCCGCACGCCCTCGGACCTGAACCGCGCCATCGAGACGACCCTCGCCGTCGCGCGCAACGAGTACAAGTACATCGCCAACGTCGAGACCGACCTTGGCGACCTGCCCCTGATCGAGTGCTGGGTCGCGGACCTCAACCAGGTCTTCCTGAACCTGCTCGTCAACGCCGCTCACGCGATCCAGGACAAGCTGGGCGAGGACGGCGGCCTGGGCCTGATCCGCCTCTCGTCGCGCCGCGACGGCGACCATGTCGAAGTCCGCCTGGGCGACAGCGGCGCGGGGATCCCGCAGAACGTCCTCAACAGGATCTTCGACCCCTTCTTCACCACCAAGGAAGTCGGGCGCGGCACGGGCCAGGGACTGGCCATCGCGCGCGCCGTGGTCGTCGACAAGCACGGCGGCTCGCTCGGCTGTGAGAGCGAGCTCGGCGTGGGCACCACCTTCATCATTCGCCTGCCCGTGACGGGCGAGCCGGATCCATCCGCGGAGGAGGGCAGCGAGCATGAGCACGCCGACCCGAGTGCTGTTCGTCGATGACGACACCCGCATCCTGAGCGGCCTGCGCCGCCAGTTGCACAGTCTCCGCCGGGAGTGGACGCTCGCCTTCGCGGCGTCGGGGCACGAGGCCCTGGAGCTGCTCGAGGGCGAGCCGCACGACGTGATCGTGACCGACATGCGCATGCCGATCATGGATGGTGCCGGCGTGTTGGCCGAGGTCACGCGCCGCTGGCCGCGCACGGCACGCCTGGTGCTGTCGGGCCATGCCGACCCCGCGCGCATGCAGCTCGCGCGCAGCTGCGCCCATCGCTACCTCGACAAGCCCTGCCCGGTGGACATCCTGGAGTCTGAGATCCGCGGCGCCTTGCGGGTCCGCACCGAGCTGGATCGCCGCGGCCAGGGCGGCCTGTCGGAACTCTGGTCACGCCCGCCGGGTCTCGTCGACGTCTGCGAGGACGTGCTCGAAGCCGTGGGGACCGACGAGACGACCTTCGAGCCCGAGCGCATGTTCGGCAGCGACCCGGATCTCTGGCGCCGCGTGCGCGACCTGTGCTCGTTGGCCTTCCCCGATCAGCTCGCGGGTCGCCCTTGCGTGGAGGACGTCGTGGACGTGCTGCACGCCCGGGGCCTGTTCGCGATCGTCATGACCGTGCGCCTGCTCGACGCGCTCGTGGACCCCGATGCGGAGCGCTGGGACGACGCCGCGCGCGTCGGCCTCTACGCCGCGGCGATCGCGACGCAGGAGGGCATGTCCCGGGATGTCGTGTCGTGCGCGCTGATGGCCGGGCTGCTCACGTCCGTGGACCTGCCGTCGATGACCGACGACCTCGACGGACTGACTCCCGGCGAACTCGTGACCTACCTCGTGCCGAGCTGGGGCCTGCCCGAACCGGTGGTGGAGGCCCTCGCCTGGCGCGTCGGCTGGGGTGGCGACGCGGGCCCGCGAGACGGCCGCGAACGGACCACCATGCCGGGGGCGGCGGCGGCCGTGATGGGCGCGGAGCTGGTCCTGGCCGCGCTGGGAGACACGGACCTGCGCGCCGGCGAGCGCGTGCAGCTGGAACGGCGCATCACGGCCCATGGGTGGGGCGAGCGCGTCTCCCGCTGGCAGGCCGTGTGCTTCGAGGAGCTGGGCGGAGCGGCCTGAACGGCGGTGGATCCGGCCCGCGGGGGGCCCTCGACGATTGGCCTCAGCTTGCAGGCGCCACGGACCGATGAAGGGTCGTTCGGGTGGCGCGGGAGCCGCCCCTGTCGAGTCCCGGCACCGTTCCTCCGGGGCAGGAAGCGAGAAACGGGAATCACATGGCCAACGAGAACACTCCGATCGTCCTGATCGTCGATGACGAACCCAAGGTCTTCAACGCGCTTCGCCGCACGCTGCGGCGCGAGGACTTCACCACGCTGTACGCCAACAACGGCGAGGAGGCCGAGCGCGTGCTGGCCGAGAACGACGTGGATGTCGCCCTCGTCGACATGCACATGCCGGGCATGCAAGGCACGCAGCTGCTCGCGCGCATGCGGCAGCAGTGGCCCAACACCGTGCGCATGATGCTCACCGGTGACACGCGGCTCGACATCGTCGTCAAGGCGGTGAACCACGGCGAGGTCTTCCGCTTCTTCCTGAAGCCGGTGGACGAGGCCGAGCTGATCGTGTCGATCCGCGACGCGCTGCAGGTGAAGGCGCTGAAGCAGGAGAGCCGCCGCTTGCTGGACACCGTCAAGGAGCAGGGCGCGCAACTGCGTCAGCTCGGCGGCGACACGCCCCGGCCGGCCCCCAAGCCGATGGCGAGTCCGGTCATCTCGCTCGACCCGAACGACAGCTCCACCGGCACCATCAAGCTCGGCAGCGGGAAGACCGAGACCGACGACCTCGATCTCGACGCGCTGCTGGGCGAGATCCGCACCGAACTCGACAAGCGGGCCTGAGCCCGGTCGGCGCGGCGGCGTGCAGGCTGCGCGCCGCCGTACCCTCAGCCGTCGTCGATGCGTTCGTACAGCACGAGGCCGGGGCCGGGTCTGCGCATGGCCCAGGGTTCGGCGTAGGGCACGAAGTGGCTCGGTGTGCCCGCCGCCGGATCCGGCATCGGGACGCCCTCCGGGTCGACCCGGCCGTCGAGGCGCGCGATCTCGCGATACCGCGTGCCGACCAGGGGCGCAGCCGCGTCCCAACCCAGCGACGACACGCCGTCCGCGGTGAGGTCGCGGAGCAGGAAGCGGGGCCGCGCCTCGGGAATCGGGGCCGGGGGTCGTCCGCCCTCTCGGTGGCTGGCGCGGTACACGTCCACGTACGGCTTGGGGGCGCTGCGCGGCAGCCCGTACACACCGAAGGCATAGACGTCCTCGGCGCGCGCGCCGGCGTCGTGGAGCAGCTGGACCAGCTCGACGCGCGTGTCCGTCTCGGCGATCAACCCGTCGAAGGCCACCGAGCGCGCGGCGGACGGCGCCAGGGCCACGATCAGCAGCAGCAGGCCCGCGGTGCGGCCGACGTGCTCGAACACGCGCTCCACGACCACCGCCGCGAAGGGCACGAGCAGCACGGCCACGGGCAGGCCGAAGCGCACCGGATGGTGCGAGGTCAGGAACAGCGAGGGCGTGAGCAGCAGCACCGACACGGCGAGTTGCCGGGGCTCGCCGCCCGTGCGCAGTGCGAGCGCCAGACCGACCAAGGCCAGGACGACCACCGGTTCGCCGACGCCGATCCAGAGCGTGAACTGCAGGTGGTGTGCCAGCGAGCCGAGCAGAGCCGCCGCCGCGGGCTCGCTCGCGTAGGTCGCCGTGGACCAGAGCAGCTTGTCGATCAGGTCGCCCGGTGACAGCACCACGATGGGCGAGAGCAGCACGAACCCGCCGAGCGTGCCGAGCAGGACCAAACCGAGACGACCCTGGCGCCCGGCCCGCCGCGCGCGCCACCAGGCCAGCACCAGCGGACCCCCGAGCAGCACACCGAAGTACTTCACCGCGGCCGCCGCTCCGCCGAGCAGGCCGAGCAGCACCGCGCCCGTCGCGGTCGGTCGTTCCGACCAGGCCAGCGAGCGCTCCAGGGTGATCACCACGAGCAGGGCCCAGAGCGTATCGACCGTCCCGTAGTGGCTCTGCCGGACGTGCACGTAGGCCACGGCCAGCAGCGCGCCGGCGATCAGGCCCGCGCGCCGCCCGGCGAGGCGTCCCGTGAGGGCCATGATCGCGAGCACGGTGAGCAGCCCCGCGACGGCCGACACCCCCCGGTGGATCAGCTGCAACTCGGCCGGAAAGACCTCCTGTGCGGCGAAGGTCGCGTCCCAGCTGTCCTCGCCGAACACGACGCGCGGTGCGAGCGCCGCGAGATCCGCGACGCCGAACACCAGGTAGCCACCGGGGCCGCGGTGCAGGAACTCGCCCGGATGCAGCGAGCCGGTCCGCAGGCCCGTCGCGACCTGCGTCGCCATGCCGTGTTCATCGACCTCGTTGTTGAGCACCGACCGCGCGGGGTCCTCGAGGTCCAGCCCGAAGCCCAGGCTCCACAGACGCAGCAGCGCCGCCGTGGCCAGGACCGCGAGCAGGGCGGCGCGCACCGCGTCCGCCTCAGGTGCCGGCGGAGGTGGCGGCGCCGGCTCCGTGGAACTCCTGCATGGAGCGCACGTGGATGCCGCGTTCGCGCACCGACTCGATCGCCGAGGCGATGATGGCCGCGCCGAACACCGTGGTGATCGTGGGGATCTTGCGCAGGTAGGCGGCGGTGCGGATGGCCTTCTCGTCCTCGAGCGTCGCGGCCTCCGCGGACGGCGTGTTGATCACCAGTTGGACCTGCTCGTTGGCGATCACGTCGGTCGCGTTGGGCCGCCCCTCGCCGCGCGGGAAGACGATGTCGGCGGGCATGCCGGCCTGGGTCAACGCCTTGCGCGTGCCCGGCGTGGCCATCAGCCGGAAGCCGAGCTCGTGGAAGGCGCGCGCGACCGGGATCACCGCCTGCTTGTCGCGATCGCAGACCGAGATGAAGATCGTGCCCGACAGTGGCAACGTGCGCTCGCAGGCCATGCAGGCCTTGGCCACCGCGCAGCCGAGGTCCTCGTCGATGCCCATCACCTCGCCGGTGCTCTTCATCTCCGGTCCGAGGATGATGTCGCTGCCGGGGAACTTGTTGAACGGGAACACGGGGGCCTTGACCGAGTAGTGCGGCGGGATGATCTCCTTGGTGAAGCCGATGTCGACCAGTTTCTGCCCGGCCATGACGCGCGAGGCGACGCCGGCCAGCGAGGTGCCGATGGCCTTGCTCACGAAGGGCACCGTGCGCGACGCGCGCGGGTTGACCTCGAGCACGAAGACCTTCCCGTTCTGGACCGCGTACTGGATGTTCATCAGCCCGACCACGCCGACCTCGACGGCCAGCCGTCGCGTGTACTCACGGATGACGTCCTGCACTTCGTCGGAGAGGGAGTAGGGCGGGAGCGTGCAGATGCTGTCCCCGCTGTGGATGCCGGCCTGCTCGACGTGCTCCATGATCCCGCCGATCACGCACAGCTCGCCGTCGTAGACCGCGTCGACGTCGACCTCGTGGGCGTTCTCGAGGAACTGGTCCAGCAGGATCGGCCGCTCCGGCGACGCGTCCACGGCGTTCTCGATGTACTTCATCAAGCCGGTGCGGTCGTAGACGATCTCCATCGCGCGACCGCCGAGCACGTAGCTGGGCCGCACCACCAGCGGGTAGCCGATCCGCATGGCGATCTTGTCGGCCTCGTCGGCGTTGGTCGCGATGCCGTTGACCGGCTGCGGGATGTCGAGGCGTTCGAGCAGCTCCTTGAAGCGCTCGCGGTCCTCGACCATGTCGATCGCATCCGGCGACGTGCCCAGGATGGTCACGCCGGCGTTCTTGAGCCCCTGCGCGATGTTCAGCGGCGTCTGCCCGCCGAACTGCACGATCGCACCCTCGATCGCCTGGCTGCCCCAGATGTGCAGCACGTCCTCGAGCGTGACCGGCTCGAAGAAGAGCTGGTCGCTGGTGTCGAAGTCGGTCGACACCGTCTCGGGGTTGCTGTTGACCATGATGATCTCGAACCCCTGCTCGCGCAGCCGCAGGCAGGCCTGCACGCAGCAGTAGTCGAACTCGATGCCCTGGCCGATGCGGTTGGGGCCGCCGCCCAGCACCATGATCTTCTTGTTGCCGGTGTCCTCGACCTCGGTGGTCTGCTCGTAGGTCGAGTAGAGGTACGGCGTGAACGACTCGAACTCCGCGGCGCACGTGTCGATGCGCTTGAACACCGGCACGATGCCCAGCTCCTGCCGCCGGCGCCGCACGCGCGTCTCCTCGGTGCCGAACACGTTGGCGATCTGCAGGTCCGAGAAACCGTTCTGCTTGAACGCGGCCAGGTCGCTCGCGGGCACGTCCTCGAAGGACCCGAACGCGGCCATGCGTTCCTCGTCAGCGAGGATCATGGCGATGTGCGCGAGGAACCACCGGTCGACCCTGGTGATCGCGTACACGTCCTCGACGGACATGCCGGCCTTGAGCGCCTGGCGGATGGTCGGGAGGCGGTCGTCGAGGGGCGTCGCCAGGTGGCGGCGCAGTTCCTTGAGAGTGGGCCGCGCGCGCTTGGGCGCCTTGGGCAGCCACGGATCCTTGCGGCCCAGGCCCAGTCCCGGCAGCCCGGTCTCGAGCCCGCGCATGGCCTTCTGCAGCGCCTCGCGGAAGGTGCGCCCGATGGCCATGGTCTCGCCCACGGACTTCATCTGCGTGCCCAGCGTCGGGTCCGCGACGGGGAACTTCTCGAAGGCAAAGCGCGGCACCTTCACGACCACGTAGTCGATGGTCGGCTCGAAGCAGGCCGGCGTCTGCTTGGTGATGTCGTTGGCGATCTCGTCGAGGCTGTAGCCGACGGCCAGCTTGGCGGCCATCTTCGCGATCGGGAACCCGGTGGCCTTGGAGGCCAGCGCCGAGCTGCGCGAGACGCGCGGGTTCATCTCGATCACGATGCGGTCGCCCGTCTCCGGGTTGACCGCGAACTGGATGTTGGATCCGCCCGTCTCGACGCCGATCTCGCGGATGATCGCGATGGCCTCGTCGCGCATCTCCTGGTACTCGCGGTCGGTCAGCGTCTGCTGCGGCGCGACCGTGATCGAGTCCCCGGTGTGCACGCCCATCGGGTCGAGGTTCTCGATCGAGCAGACGATGACCACGTTGTCCTTGCGGTCCCGCATGACCTCGAGCTCGAACTCCTTCCAACCCGCGATCGACTTCTCGATCAGGATCTCGCTGTTCATCGACAGCTCGAGACCACTGGCCGCGATCTTCTCGAACTCCTGCTGGTTGTAGACGATGCCGCCGCCGGTCCCGCCCATGGTGAAGCTGGGGCGGATCACGAGCGGCAGACCGATGCGGTGCATCTGCTCGAGCGCCTCGTCCATCGTGTAGGCGATGCCGCTCGGCGGAGTCTTCGCGCCGATGTTGTCCATCGCCTTGCGGAACAGCTCGCGGTCCTCGGCCTTGCGGATCACGGCGTCGTTGGCGCCGATCATCTCGACGCCGTACTTCTCGAGCACGCCCATGTCGTGCAGCGCGAGCGCCGTGTTGAGGCCGGTCTGTCCGCCGAGCGTGGGCAGGATCGCGTCGGGCCGTTCGCGCTCGATGACCTTGGCCACGATGTCGGGATTGACCGGCTCGATGTAGGTCCGGTCCGCCAGCTCCGGGTCGGTCATGATCGTGGCCGGGTTGCTGTTGACCAGGATCACCTTGTAGCCCTCCTCGCGGAGGGCCTTGCAGGCCTGGGATCCCGAGTAGTCGAACTCGCAGGCCTGCCCGATGATGATCGGGCCGGCACCGATGATCAGGACGCTCTCGATGTCGTCGCGGCGAGGCACTCGGGTCTCCGGTGATGCGGGGCCAGGGGGTGGCCAAAACCGCTCCAGGGTACCCGATCAGACCGTCGGAGGCTCGCGTCCGCAGCCGGCGCCGGCGGTGGGGATCATCCCGCGCGGAGCGCTTCGTACGCGGCGCCGAGGCGATCCGCCACGTCGGCGGGCAGGACGGCCTCGGGCCCCAGGTCCGCCGCCGCCAGGTCACCGGCCACGGCGTGCAGGCGCACGGCCAGGGCCACGGCCGCGGCGGGATCGTCCCGGTCGATGCCCGCGGCGCCCGCCAGCACGGCGCCGACCACTCCGGCCAGCACGTCGCCCATGCCGCCCGTGGCCATGCCGGGGTTGCCGGCGGTCTCGACCGCGACACGGGTTCCGTCGGTGGTCACGCTGGCGTGACCCTTGAGCACCACGACGGCGCGCAGAGCGCGCGCCAGGGCGAGGGCGGCATCGCGGCGGGCCTCGGCGCCCGAGGGCGGTGAGCCGGTGGCCGAGGCGTCGCCGGCTGCGTCGGCCCCGTCCGCGACCGTGCCCGTGCCCGTGCCCGCCCGGACTGCCGCCGCCAGTCGCGCGAACTCCCCCGGATGGGGCAGCAGGACGAGCGGGGCGGCGCGTCGGGCGAGACCGGCGCGGAGGTCGGCCCCGTCCTCGGCCAGCGCGGTGGCGAACAGGTTCAAGGCGTCGGCGTCGAGCACCAGGGGCACCTCGACCGCCTCGACCATGTGTCGGACGAGCCGGCCCGTATCCGGGTGGGTGCCGAGTCCGGGCCCGGCGACCAGCACGTCGGCGCTCTCGGTCTCGACGCGGATCGCGTCCCACGCGGCGAGCGCCAGGCCGCCGTCCTCGGTGCCGGGGCAGGCCTGCACCGTCGCGAACGGCGTGGCGGCGACGACGACGGGGAACAGCGAGTCGGGGACGGCGAGGCGCACCAGTCCGGCGCCCGCGCGCCCCGCGCCGAGGGCCGTGAGCACGGCGGCGCCGGGATAGCGTCGGCTGCCGGCCACCACGAGCACGGACCCGAAGCTTCCCTTGTGTGTGTCCGTGGTCCGGATCGGCGGCACGGGAACGGGCAGGAGCGCGGGAACGGCCATGGCCCCGGTGTACGCCGCCCCGCGCATGGGGGTCAACGCGTGGGCTTGCTAGACTCGATCCCATGAGACGGGTCGAGCTCTACCGACTGGTCCACAGCGACCAGACCCCGGAGTGCCAGCTCTACCTCCGCGAAGTGGAGGGGGGGCGGGTCTTCCCGATCGTGATCTCGATCCACGAGATGGCCGAGATCCACCGCAAGGTGCACGGGCTCGAGACCCGCCGCCCGATGACCCACGACCTGTTCCGGCAGTTGTTGTCGGCGCGGGACCTGACCCTGGAGCGGGTCGACATCACCGCGCTCGCCGAGGAGGTCTTCTACGCGCGCATGCACTTCAGCGACGGCAAGGGCGGGGAGTTCGACCTCGATGCGCGGCCGTCGGACGCGGTCGCCATCGCCACGGGCACGGGCTCGCCGGTGTTCGCGGCCGCGGAGATCCTCGACGCCATCGGGATCGTCGAGCCCGACGAGCCCGACGAGCCCGGGGGCCCCGAGCGCGAGGACGCCGAACCGGACGTCGAACCGGACGCCGAAGCGGACGACGAGCGCGGCCAGGACGGCTGAGGCGGGTTCCGGTCAGCCCGCGGTGACATTCCGGAGGGGTGGCAGAGTGGTCGATTGCGACGGTCTTGAAAACCGTTGGCCCGCAAGGGCTCGTGGGTTCGAATCCCACCCCCTCCGCCATCCAGGCACGGTTCGGCCCCGGCCGGGGCGTCCTCCGGGAGCGGTCGGATCGTCCGCCGCCTGATTCGGGTCGGGCGGCCCCGTTGACAGCCCACGGGTCGGGCGGGTCCAATCCCCCCGCGCGGACAGGTGGCAGAGTGGTCGATTGCGGCAGATTGCTAATCTGTTGACGGGGTTTTTCCCCGTCCGCGGGTTCGAATCCCGCCCTGTCCGCCAACTTTCGGGGAACGGCCCACGATGATCCGAACGGGTCTCCTGCTCGCCCTCCTGCTGACCCTCACCCCCGGCTGCGTGTCGCGGAAGCTCTTCATCCGCAGCACCCCGCCCGGCGCGCGCGTGTTGCTCGACGGCCAGGTCGTCGGGACCACGCCCTACGAGGCCGAGTTCCTCAGCTACGGCACGCGGTCGCTCGAACTGGAGCTGGCCGGGCACAGCCGGCGGATCGAGCCCATGGAGCTCGAGCGGCCCTGGTGGCAGTACCCGCCTTTCGACTTGTTCACGGATCTGGTGATCCCCTGGACGATCGAGAGCCACTTCAGCTTCGACTACGCGCTCGCGCCCTACCAGCAGGACGCGGCCACGCTGGAAGACGCGCGCGCCGCGTACCAGCGCATGCACGACATGCTGGAGGAGCTCGACGGGGCCTTTGCCGACGAGCCCGGAGGGTCGTGAGCGCCGCGTCCTGGCAGGGGCAACGCGTGATCGTGCTCGGCCTCGGCCGCTTCGGCGGCGGGCTCGGTGCCGTGCGCTGGCTGCGCCGCCAGGGCGCCGAGGTGCTCGTCACCGATCTGGCTGACCGTGCCGTCCTGGGTGACGCGGCCGAGCAGGCCGAACAGGCGGGTGCGACGCTGGTGCTCGGCGGGCACGACGGGGTGGACGTCGCCGGCGCCGACCTGCTGCTGGTCAACCCGGCCGTCCCGCTGAACGCACCGCTGGTGCGGCAGGCCGAGGCCGCCGGGGTGCCGCTCGGTTCCGAGATCGCGCTGGTCATGGAACGCTGGCGCGGTCCCACCGTCGGGGTGACGGGCAGCAACGGCAAGTCGACCACCGCCAGCCTGACCTGCGCGGTGCTCAACGCCGCGGGCCGGCGCGCGGAGCTGGGCGGGAACATCGGCGGGTCGCTGCTCGACGTCATCGACGAACCGGACGTGCGCGATCGCGTGGCGGTGCTCGAGCTCTCCAGCTTCATGCTCGAGCTGCTGGCACGCCGCGGGCTGGGGCCCGACGTGGCGATCATCACGAACATCACCCCGAACCACCTGGATCGACACGGCACCTTCGCGGCCTACCGTGACGCCAAGGCCGCTGTGCTCACTCGCGCCCGGCGCGCCGTGCTGTTCGGGGACGATCCGGCGGTGCGCGACGCGGCCCGGTCGTTCGACGGCGAGAAGCTCTGGTACGGCCGTCGCGGGGACATGGTCGTCGAGCGCAACGGGGACCTGGTGGACCGACGCGGCCTGCGCGTGATCGCCAGTGAGCGGATCCCGATGCTCGGTCGGATGAACCGGCTCGACCTCGCCGCGGCGGTGCTGGCCTCGGCCGCGGTGCTGTGCGACGAGGTCCGCGCGACTCGGGCGCTGGCCACGGCGCTGTCCCGGTGGGGGCCTCCGCCGCACCGGCTGGCGCTGGTGGGCACCTGGAACGGCGTGCGCTGGATCGACGATTCGGTCTCGACCACCCCCGAATCCACCGAAGCTTCCCTGGATGCGGTGGACGGCCCCTGCGTGCTGATCGCGGGAGGTCACGACAAGGGGCTCGACCCGTCACGCCTGCTGGCGGGCGCCGGCCGGCACGCGCGCGTCGTGCTGACCGTCGGTGAAGAGGGCCCAGCCCTCGCCTCGGCCCTCCTCGCCCAGGGGCTCGCCGCCGAGCACGTGGGCTCCCTGGATCGTGCCGTGCGTCGGGCGGCGGCCCTGGCGCGCCCCGGAGAGGCCGTGCTGCTGTCACCCGGATACTCGTCTCACGACCAGTACCGGGACTTCTCGGCGCGCGGGCGGCACTTCGCATCCCTGGCGCGTCGGCTCGCGGGCGGCGAAGCGGTGACTGGGGGGATGTCAGAGACGGTGGCCGAGTGCTAGAACGGAGCGTCCATGTTCCCCCAAGGCATTCGACAGTGCGATCGGTGTGAGAGCCCCGCGACGGTCCACCTGACCGAGATTCGCGGGGGCAAGAAGACCGAGCGCCACCTGTGTGAGAGCTGCGCCAAGACGCAGTTCCACCCGCCGACCGGCAACGGGGACATCCAGAAGCTGCTCAGCGACTTCGACCCGCACAAGATCGTGGCGCGCACGGTCGGCGAGCGCGGGCCGACCTGCCCCGAGTGCGGGCTGACCCTGGGCGAGTTCAAGCAGCTCGGGCGCTTCGGCTGTGCGCACGACTACGAGGCCTTCGGGAACGAGCTGACCGGGCTGTTCAAGAAGATCCACGGTGCCACGCGCTACAGCGGCAAGACGCCCGACGGGCGCGAGGTTCGCGGCGGCGAGACCCAGGACGCCATCCGCAAGATGCGGCGCGAACTCGACTCGGCCATCGACTCCGAGAACTACGAGGAAGCGGCCCGGCTGCGAGACGAGATCCGGAGCATCCAGGAAGCGGATCTCGCGGGCCCGGTCCCGGGGCACCCCGAGAGTGCGCCCAACAAGCCCGACCGCGAGCCCGACCGCGAGCCCGAATGTGGCCCCGAGGGCTGATCGTCCGATGAGCGACGCCCCGCTCTTCGATCCGCGTCCGCCCTCGCTCCCGGGGCTCTGGATCGCTCACGACGGCGCCGACAACGACGTCGTGGTCTCCTCGCGCATGCGCCTGGCGCGCAACCTCCAGGGCTACGCGTTCAAGGCGAAGATGACGCGCGACGACTCCGAACGACTCACCGAGCAGATGCGTGGTGTGCTCGAAGACGTCGACGCGGAACTGCGCTGGCTCTCGGTGGGGGACCTCGCCGAGACCTTGAGGCAGGTGCTCTTCGAGCGGCACGTGATCAGTCGCGAGCACGCGCAGGACGAGCAACCGCGCGGCGTGGCCTACAGCAACGACGGCACCACCTCGGTGATGATCAACGAGGAGGACCACCTGCGCATCCAGGTCTTTGCGCCCGGTCTCGACCTGCCCCACCTGGATGAGCGCATCAACGCCCTGGACGAGGCCATCGCCGAACGCGTGCCGGTCAGCTTCAACGAGCGCTTCGGCTACCTGACCAGCTGCCCGACGAACACCGGCACCGGTCTGCGCGTCTCGGTCATGTTGCACCTGCCGGCGCTCTCGTTCCGGTCCGAGGACGGCGTCGGCAAGTCCATCGAGCGCGGCATCCGGAAGGTGCACAACGCGGCCCAGAAGCTCGGACTGACGGTGCGCGGCCTGTACGGCGAGTCCAGCAAGGCCGACGGCGACTTCTACCAGATCAGCAACCAGGTCACGCTGGGGCGCTCGCCGGCCCAGGCCATCGCCGACCTGGACGCGGTGTTGCCCCAGGTCATCACGTTCGAGCGCAAGGTGCGCGACATCCTGCTCGACGAGCATCGCGACAACATCGAGGACACGGTCTGGCGCGCCTGGGCGGTGCTCTGCAACGCCCGCCGGATCGAATCGGCCGAGGCGCTGAAGCTGCTCTCGGCGGTGCGCCTCGGTGTCTGCCTGGGGCTGCTCGACGAGCCGGCGCCTCCGGTCGTGCACCAGCTGCTGGTGACCATGCTCCCGGCCCACCTGAAGCTGGCCGAGGGGCGGGAGCTGTCGGCGAGCGAGCGTGATGTGGTCAGGGCCCGGCTGATCCGGCGCACCCTGACGCGCAGCCGCCCGGGAGAGAACTAGGCCGGCCCGGTCTCCCTCGGCGCCTCCGGGCGGGCCTCGAATCGGACAGGGACGCGGGAAGCACCGGCCCTGCGTGCACGCCACGCCCCTTGTATGGCAGGATCGCTTGTGTGCTAGGACCCGGCCCTGCCGATACAACGGCGGGTCTCCGCCCGCCCGAGCGCCCTCTCACCTCGGA
>JAJDER010000036.1 GCA_029259725.1 Planctomycetota bacterium
GGAGTCGGCTGCAAACCTCGCGTCCCCTCCGACGAAGCCTCAGCCGGCCCTCAGGTGGCCTCGCGGGAAGTAGCACCGACCGGCAACGGGCGACGTGCTTGCGCGCCCCGCCCCGCCGCCTTCATCCAGCCCCACGCGGCCGACTGTTCAGTCCTCGAGGTGGCAGACGAAGGTGTGCCCGTTGCCGACGTCCCGCACCGGCGGCTCCTCCGTCTTGCAGTGATCCATGACCACCGGGCAGCGGGTGTGGAACGCGCAGCCCGGCGGCGGGTTGAGCGGGCTGGGCACGTCGCCCTGGAGGATGATCCGCTCGGACTTCTTGCCCGGCTCGGCCTTGGGCACCGCCGAGAGCAGCGCCTTGGTGTACGGGTGCATGGGTCGGTGGAAGAGTTCCCGCGTCTCACACAACTCGACGATCTTGCCCAGGTACATCACGGCGACGCGATGACTGATGTGCCGCACCACGGACAGATCGTGGGCGACGAAGAGGAAGGCCAGCCCCATCTCGTCGCGCAGGTCCATGAGCAGGTTGATGACCTGGGCCTGGATCGACACGTCGAGCGCGCTCACCGCCTCGTCGCAGACGATGAACTTCGGGCGCAGCGACAGCGCCCGCGCGATGCCGATGCGCTGACGCTGACCGCCCGAGAACTCGTGCGGATAGCGATTCACGTAGCCCGGGTCGAGGCGCACCTTCTCGAGCAGGTCGCGCACGGCCTGCTCGAGCGCGTTGCGCCCCTTCACCAGGCCATGGACGCGCATCCCCTCGCCGACGATGTCCATGACCGACATGCGCGGGTTCAGCGAGGCGTATGGGTCCTGGAAGATGATCTGCATCTTCTGGCGCAGCCGACGCAGCTCCTCGCGGCCGGCCGCGGTGACGTCCTGCCCCTCGAAGTCCACCTGCCCCGCGGTCGGTTTGAGCAACCGCAGGATCGAGCGGCCGGCCGTGGTCTTCCCACAGCCCGATTCGCCGACCAGGCCGAGGGTCTCGCCGTGCGCGAGGTCGAAACTCACGTCATCGACCGCCTTGACCTGGCCCACGACCTTGGAGAGCACGCCCTTGTGGACGGGGAAGTACTTCTTCAACCCGCGGACGGAGAGGAGCGGTACCTCGGCGCTCATGCCGGGTCCCCGAGGGTGGGCTCGATGTCGACGAGGCCCACGGGAGACACCCTGCCTCCGCGCGCGCGCGCCTCCCGCTCCCGTTCGGAGGGTTCCAGCGGGTGGTGACAGGCCACGGTGTGTCCGGGCTCGAGCTCGACCAGCTCCGGCTCGGCGTCGACACACTTCTCGGTGGCCTTGAAGCAGCGCGTGCGGAACTTGCAGCCCGAGGGGAAGTGCAGCGGGTTCGGGACCGTGCCCGGGATCTCGCGCAGACGCTTGTCGGCGCTGGTGTGCATCTCGGGCAGCGACTCGAACAGGCCGAAGGTGTAGGGATGCCGCGGCTCGGCGAACAACGTGGCCGTGTCGGCCTGCTCCACGATCTTGCTCGCATACATGACCACGACCCGGTCGGCGGTCTCGGCCACCACGCCGAGATCGTGCGTGATCAGCAGGATCGACATGCCCAGTTCCTCCTGCATGGCGAGCAGCAGTTCGAGGATCTGGGCCTGGATGGTCACGTCCAGCGCGGTGCTGGGCTCGTCGGCGATCAGCAGCGAGGGATCGCAGGCCAGGGCCATGGCGATCATCACGCGCTGCTTCATGCCGCCCGACATCTGGTGCGGGTACTCGTTCACGCGCTGCTCGGGACTCGGGATGCCGACCTTGGTGAGCATCTCGATCGAGTAGGTGTGAGCCTCCTTCCGGCTCATGCCCCGATGCAGCCGCAGCGTCTCGCTGATCTGGTTCCCCACCGTGTAGACCGGGTTCAGCGAGGTCATCGGCTCCTGGAAGATCATGGCGATGTCGTTGCCACGCACCTTCCGCATCTCGGCCTCGGTGCACTTCAGCAGGTCGCGACCCTGGAACAGGATCTGGCCTTCGGGATAGCTGGTGGGCGGCTCGGGGTTGAGCCGCAGGATGCTCATGGCGGTGACGGACTTGCCACAGCCCGATTCTCCGACCACGCCCAGGGTCTCGCCCTTGCCGATGGCGAACTCCACGCCGCCGACCGCCTTGACGATGCCCTCGTCGGTGGCGAACCAGGTGTGCAGGTTCTTGATCTCGAGCAACGGCTCGGCCATGTCAGCGCGCCTTCTGCCGCGGGTCGAGAGCATCCCGAAGCCCCTCGCCCAGCATGTTGTAGAGCATCACGGTCATGAAGATGACGATGCCGGGGAAGATCTGGATCCACCAGTGCTCGGCGGAACTGCTCTCGATCAACAGGCTGCCCCAGGACGGGACGGGCAGCTTGATGCCGAAGCCCAGGTAGGACAGGGTCGACTCGATCAGGATGCCGGCGGCCACACCGAAGGTGAAGCTGACCAGGATCGGACCCAGGGCGTTGGGCAGGACGTGCCGGAAGATCGTGCGCCGGTTGCTGACCCCGAGCGCTTCGGACGCGATCACGAACTCCTGGTTGCGCAGGCGGATGAACTCACCGCGAGCCAGGCGTGCGGTGCCGGTCCAGCGCAGGAGGCCGATCACGAGCATGATGTTCAGCACGCCGGGCCCCAGGAAGGCGACCACGATGAGCGCGAAGAACAACACCGGGAAGCACTGGAAGACCTCGATCACGCGACTGATGAGCATGTCGGTCCGGCCGCCGACGTACCCCGCGATGGAGCCGATGATCGTCCCCAGGAAGACGATCAGGAACGCGGCCACGAAGCCCACCGAGAGGCTGATGCGCCCACCCCAGATCAGGCGCGCGAGCATGTCGCGCCCCAGGCTGTCGGTCCCGAGCACGCGGCGCGTCGGGTCGTTGGCAGCCGGCTCGACCGACTGCACCAGCACCGGCGAGGCCACCGGCCGGGTGCCCTCGGCCATGTCGTCGCGGGGTGCTCGCGGGCCGCGGGCGTAGTACCCCTCGGCGTTGATCTCCGCGCTGTCGTCCCAGGTCGGCGGCCGGAAGAACTCGCTCGTGTTCTGTTCCGCGAGTCCGTACGGGATGGGCGGGAAGACCACGTGCGAGGCGACGATGTCGCCGTTCGTGAGGCTGTCCTTGAAGTCCGAGCGGTACAACGGGTCCACGTCGGTCGCGCCGAGGGAGGCGCACGCCAGGGGCAGCAGCAGCACCGCCAGCACCTTGAAGCGCCGCGCCGCGCGGACGCGCAGGCGCTCGCCACCCAGGATGGCGTTGACCAGGCGATTCCACAGGGGCACCGACATGATCAGCAGCCACAGGCCCATGAAGTAGGCCTCGAGGCGTCCGATGTTGGTGAGTGCCGGGTAGGTCGTGGCCTCGATCAGCTGCAGGCCCTCACCGTCTCCCTCCGGTCCAGCCGCCCCCATCTCGGCGCGCACGCGCTTGGCCACGTCCACGTAGGCCGACGCGGCCTCGATCGCGGCCTCGGTGTGACCCGCGCGCAGGGCCGACGCGGCCGCGCCCAGGCTCACCACGAGTTCGTCGAGCAGGCCGGTGTCCGCGGGCCGCAGGTAGGTGCGCATGGTGTCCACGCGCTCGAGGGCGGCGCTCTCTTCCTGGTCCACCGCGTCGGGCCAGGTGCGGATGTCGTCCAGCGCCTTGTCGACCTGGGACCGCAGGATCAGCTCGATGTCATCCGGTGCGAGGTCCGGGTTGGAGACGGCCAGCACGGCCTTGGCTGCGTCGATCCCCGCGCGCAGGCTGCTGGCCCTGCCGTCCCGCGCCAGCGCCCGATAGCCCTCGCGCAGGTCCGCCTCGATCTGCGCCATGTCCTGCTCGCTGATCTTCTGGTCTTCCTCCCGCGCCAGGATCTTGAACCGGTTGATCGAGTCGGGCAGGAAGCGCTCGGCCTGCGTGTCGTAGAAGGCGTCCTGCCCGTCACGCGCCAGGTTCCGGATCGAGTACCCGATCGGCACGAGCAGGCCCTTGGCCTTCCGGTAGGCCCCGTAGTCCACGGCGGTGAGCGCGAGGGGGCGATCGTTGGCCAGGAACGGGGCGAAGATCGCCACCGCGTAGAACACCACCAGCAGGATCGCCGCGCAGATCACGCTGGGCCGCTTGCCCAGTTCGTACAGGACGATGTCCCAGTAGTCCTTGCTGACTTGTTGTCCGGTCGGCTCGCTCATCAGTCGTAGGAGATCCGCGGGTCCACGACCGCATACATCAGATCGGAGAGCAGGAAGCCGAACATGGTCATGATCGCGATGACCGTCGAGACGGCCATGATCACGTTGTAGTCACGCACCATCAGCGAGTTGAGCATGTAGCTGCCGATCCCCGGCAGGTTGAACACCGACTCGACGATGACCGACCCGCCCACCAGGAACGGCAGGATCGTCGCGAACAGGGTCACCACCGGGATCAGCGCGTTGCGCGCGGCGTGCTTGAGGATCACCTTCTTCTCGGACAGTCCCTTGGCACGGGCGGTCCGCACGTAGTCCTGGCTGATCACGTCGAGCATGCCCACGCGCATCTGGCGCGACAGGTACGCGAAGTTCGCGTAGGTCATCGTGACCACGGGCAGCACGGCGTGGAGCAGGGTGTCCTTCCACCAGTCCCACCCGCTCAGGCGGTCGGCGTCGAGGTCATGCATCCCCATGGTGGGCAACACGTCGAAGCCCGTCGGCCCGAAGATGAGCACGAGCATCAGGCCGACCCAGAAACTCGGCATCGAGTAGAGCAGGAAGACGAGGAAGGTCGTGGCCTTGTCCATCTTCGTGCCCTGGCGCGCCGCCGAGTAGATCCCGAGCGGGATCGAGATCAGGTACATGAGGAACACGGAGACGAGCGCCAACGGAATCGTGATCGTGCTGGCCTTCTTCCACATCTCCTCGCCCACGCGCACGTTCGGGCGCTGCATCTCCTCGCCGAAGTCGAAGCGCACCAGGTCCGCGAGCCACAGCACGTACTGCTCGTGCTTGGGCTTGTCGAGGTTGTACTTCTCGCGGAACTTCTTGATCGCCGCGTCACGGTTGCCGCCGCCCGCGTCGGAGGCGGACGCATCGCCGCCCAACGAGGCGCCGAAGCGCATCGTGGCCGGATCACCCGGCGCGAGCTGCAGCATGAAGAACAGGATGATCGTGATCCCGAAGAACGTCGGGATCATCAACAGCAATCGCCGGATGGTGTACGCCAGCACTCAGCCGCCCTCTGGTCCGACGCTCGCCCAGCGTCGGAGCCGCCTGCTCGTCTCGTCGCCTAGTTGCGGCTCAGGGGGCGCGTGCCCGGGGTGCCTTCCTCGTAGTACATGTCGCGAATGCTGAAGCCCGGCTCGAAGTTGTACAGCTTCACGCCGTACAGGTTCTTGTTGATCGCGATCTTGCGCGGCACGTTCCAGCCGAAGAGGTACGGGTGCAGAGCGTAGATGGCCTCGTGCAGTTCGTACCAGATCGCCTCACGCTTCGCGCGGTCGAGTTCCTGGCGCCCGGCCTCGATCAGCGCGTCCACCTCGGCGTTCACCAGGCCGGCGTGGTTGCTCGAGCGCTTGCCGAACGCGCCCTCGGAGCCGTGCCAGATCTGGTACGGATCGCTTTCCGGGGTCGGCAGCGTCCACATCAGATTGCAGGCGTCGAAGTCCCGGTCCATGATCTTGTCCAGGAACTGCGCCCATTCCAGCGCGACGATGTCGACCTGGACGCCGACCTGGCTGTAGCTGTCCTGCAGCTTCTGGAGGAAGCGCTCGGAGGCCTTGTTGCCCGTGGGCATGAGCGCCTCGATGACCAGGTCCTGCCCGTCCTTGTCGACGATGCCGTTGCCGTCGCGGTCGTACCACCCGGCCTCGGCCAGCAGCTCCTCGGCCAGGTCCGGGTCGTAGTCCACGTTCTCGATGCCGGGGTTGTAGCCGATGCCCAGACGGTGCTGGGTGCCGGTCACGGGCACGGCCAGCTCCAGGTAGTTGGTGCGGATCCAGTCGCGCACGTCGAAGGCCATCGACAGGGCCTTGCGCACCTCGACATCCTGGAACTGCGGCTTGTACAGGTTCCAGCTCGTGTAGCCGACGTTGCCGACGTAGGTGTGCGCCTTGTAGTAGTTGTCGACGAAGGCCGCGTCCTGGGTCTGGGCACCCTTGTAGTCCTCCGTCTTGACCCGATAGAAGACGTCGAGCTCGCCGGCGAGCAGGGCCTGGAAGGCCGTGTTGTCGTTGCTGATGTAGCGGTAGATCAACTCGTCCACGTAGCCGGCCTTGGCTGGATCCTTCTCCCAGTGCCGGTGGAAGCGGGCGGCGCGGATGTGCTCGTCGCGCTTGTACTCGAGCACCTGGTACGGACCGAGCCCGACCCAGCTCGTGTTGGCCGCGTTCTCGTTGACGTACGTGCCCCACTCGTCGCCGAGCGTGTCCACGTTGCCGTCGGTGTAGTCGGCGTTGTCCGGATCGTTCAGGTCGTAGACGTGGCGCGGCAGCACCGTGAAGTCGAAGCCGAACGAGTCCGTGGCCGCGAAGTACTGCTTGCGGAAGAAGAAGCGGATCGAGTGGTCGCCGACGACTTCGGCCCCGGCCATGTCGTCGTGGTACTTGTAGCGCTTCTCGTCGCAGTCGATGGTCGGGTTCTTGTAGATCGTCCAGCTGAAGTAGACGTCGTCGATGTCGAAGGCGTGGCCGTCGTGCCAGACCGCGTCGTCGCGCACGTCGAAGGTGTAGACCGAGCCGAGCACGACCTCCTCGACGTCGTTCTTCGCCACCCGTTGCGGCTCCGTCGGGTTGTGCCTGCTGCCCGACGTCACCGTGTAGTGGTCCCCGTCGTCGGTCACCTTGCCGAAGAGGATGTTGGCGTTGTCCTCGCCGCGCCCCCCCTCGAGCACCAGACAGTCCTCGATG
>JAJDER010000037.1 GCA_029259725.1 Planctomycetota bacterium
CCGAGCCTCGGATCCGAAGTCCAGACGGAGGGCTGGGACGACGGCCTCGCCTGGTTCGAGACCGGCGGTCGCGTCGTGCTCTACGACGAGGCGCCCGAGAACTACCAGGCGGATCTGGAGCGGATCGAAGAGCAACTGCGCCTCTCTGAACTCTTCCTGGACGCCGCCCTGCTCGACGCCCTGATCCCGCGCCTGCAGGACCCGCGCTACGCGGGCGAGGCGGTGCACCGCGATCTCGACGGCGTCTCGCACCCGGTCGAATTCGTCCAAGCCTTCATCGACGACACGCTCTGGGTCCAGCCGATCGATGCGCCGCTCCTGCTGATGCCCGGAGAGGCCGCCCCCGAGTTGGCGGGTCCGCCGCCGCGACTCGATCTGCGCTTCGCCATCGACGCCGACACCGGAGTCCTCTGGGGGATGCTCGTGATTCCGGAGAGTCGCCCTGAAGTGCCCGAGCTCGAGCTGCGGTTCGATCTGCACGGGCTGACCGCCGACGGCTTGCGCGTCCCGGGCAACATCGTGGTGCGGCAGGGTCGGGACGGGAGCCGGCGGTCCGAGCTGGTCAAACTCGGCGTCGCCGAGGATGACGACGGCCATCTCGTGTTCGGTGTCGACGTGGACCTGCCCGCCGAACGCTTCGCTCCTCCCGGTCGCTGAGAGCCGACTGCCGCCTCAGAAGCCGCTGCGCTTGAAGAGCTTCTCCAGCTCGTCGGGTGGAATCACGAGACGCGTCGGACGACCGTGCGGACAGGTCGCATCGTGGTCCAGGGCCTCGCCCTGGCGCAGCATCGACGCGATCTCGTCCTCGCCGAGAGGATCCCCCGCCTTCACCGCGGCGTGGCACGCCATGGTGAAGAGCCGGCGATCGAGCCCGTTGGGTATGCCGCCGTGCGCGTCCGGCGGATCGAGGAGGGCGCGCAACAGGTCGGGGACGGACTCGTGTTGCAGCACGGCCGGGACGGCGTGGATCGCCACGGTATCCGGACCGAAGGACTCGACCACCAGACCGAGCGCCGCGAGTTCCTCCTGCATCCCGAGGGCGCGCGCATGGTCCGAGGGATCGAGCCGCACGGTCTCCGGCAGCAGCAGGCGCTGACTCTCCAGCCGCCCGGCGGCGAGATCGTCCTGGAGACGCGCGTAGAGGATGCGCTCGTGCAGTGCGTGCTGATCGATCAGGACCAGGCCGGCCGGATCCTCGTGGACCAGATAGGTGTCATGCACCTGGAGGTAGCGGCGCACCGGCGCGGGCGCCGGCGCAGGGACCGCGGGGGGGAGCGCCTCGCCCACGCGGTCGGCGCGGTCGGTGAACGGCTTCGACTCGACACGGAAGGGGAGCGTCCGGCTGGACGGCGAGCCGGTGGCTGCGAGGGCCGGGCCCGGACCCGCTTCCCAGCCCGGGCTCATGGACCGCGCTGCGATGCCCTCGGCTCGCGGGCGTGGCGAGAGATTCGCCGCGAGAAGAGCATCGCGACACGCACGACGGACGGCGCGGAAGACCTCGTCTCGCTCGCGGAAGCGCACCTCGGCCTTGGTCGGATGCACGTTGACATCGACACGCGCGGGGTCGAGGTGGATCTGGATCACGAAGGCCGGCTGCAGGGAGCCTGGCAGGAAATCCGCGCAGCCGGAGCGCACGGCGGCCACGAGGGCGCGGTCCTTCACATGGCGGTCGTTGACGAAACAGTGCTGGGCACGGGGGCGCGGCTTCGCCGCTGCGGGAAGCGTCAGCCAGCCCTCCACCGAGATGCCCTCATGCTGGCCGGCGAGCGGGACCATGTCGCGCACGAAGTCCTCGCCGTAGACGGCCGCGAGACGCTCCCGCAGGTCCGCGCCCCCGTCGACCCGGAAGCGCTTGTGGCCATCGACCTCCAGGTCGAAGCAGACACCAGCGTGGACCAGCGCCAGCGAGGTGACAGCCTCCCGGCAACGCGCCGCTTCGGTTCGTGCCGCGCCGAGGAAGCGCCGGCGGGCAGGGGTGTTGAAGAACAGGTCGCGGATCTCGACCACCGTGCCGCGGGTCGTCGCCACGGGTTCGGGGCCCAGCAGCACGCCGGCTTCGCAGGCGAGGGTCCATCCACCCGCTTCGGTGCCGATGGATGTCGTGATGCGCGCGCGCGAGACGGCGCCGATGCTCGCCAGGGCCTCGCCCCGGAAGCCGAAGCTTCCGATGTGTTCGAGGTCTCCGACGTCCGCGAGCTTGGACGTCGCGTGAGCTGCGAAGGCCAGGCCCAGATCCGCCTCGGCGATCCCGGTTCCGTCGTCAGCCACCCGGATGAGCCCAAGGCCTCCCTCGCCGACCGACACCGAGATGCGCCGCGCCCGCGCGTCGAGCGCGTTCTCGATGAGTTCCTTGACGACCGAAGCGGGGCGCTCCACGACCTCGCCGGCCGCGATGCGATCGACGACGTCGCGAGGGAGGGCGCGAATCACCAGGCGGCTCGCTGAGTGGGAGGCCGGCGAGCCGAGGTCTTGCGGGCCGGGTGCCGTTCGAGGGCGCGCGCGAGATGGACGGTCAGGGCGTGCATCGAGACGCCCGCACCGTCGCGCAGACAACGCAATCCCTGCAGGGCGAGGGTGAACGCCGCCCGCGCCCCGTCGGGCGAGACCGCCTTGACGTCGCGTTCCAGGAAGACGCGCCGCCCCCCGATGCCGAGGATGCGGTCAAGGCCCTCCTTGTCCTGGGCGCTGCGCTCCCAGGGCTTGGCAGCCAGGGCGGCAAGCAGCGCCGGCGTGAGCTGTTCGTGGGCGGTGACGGTGCGCGCGAGACTGCCGGTGAGGCCGCGCAGCACGACGTCGGCGATGCCCCCGCCCGCGACGACCTTGCCCTGATGGTCGTACACACCATCGCGCGTCATCCGATCGAGGAGACGCAGGGCCTCGCCGGCCTCGCCGCGGCGCACCGCCTCCTCGTACAGCCCCAGCAGGCGCGCCGAGGACGGGATCACATGGTCCTCGATGTCGGTGGTCGTGAGGGATGTCCGCGGCGCCACCAGCACCGCCAGCTGTTCGAGCTTCTGCACCAGGCGCGCCGGTTCGTTGCCGATGCGCTGGGACAGGGTGTCGGCCACGCTCAGATCGACGGCAAGGCTCCGCTCACGGGCCTCGGATCGGATCCACTGATTGAGCTCGGTCTCGAGGAAAGGCCCCCCCGCGTGCCATGGGGGCGGCGAGTCCCGGAGCGGCGGCAGGTTCACCAGGCCACCGGACTCCCGAACGCGACGTGCCAACTTGCTGCGCCCGTCCAGCGTGTTGATCGTGAGGAGCAGCTGGTGCGGAGCGCCTGCGATGCCCGCGAGCTCGGTCAGTCGGCCGCCACGCAGCAGGGCGTCGGCACCGCGCACGACGAGCACGCGGTCGCCTCCGAAGAGGCTCGATGTGGTCCAGGCCCGAAGGAGGCGCCGGAAGGCCTCGGCATCGCTCTCGCCCGGGCGCGCGACGAAGGTCTCGATCTCACCGTCAGCCCGCGCGAGCACGGCACCCACGACCCGATCCTTGAGGATCTCGACCTCGCCGGTCACCACGCAGAGCGGCGGACGAGCGCCTGTCGACAGGCGAGCGACCGCCTCGTCCTGGGAGTCGAGGAACGTGGGGGCCTTCTTGCGCGCTACCACGCGAGCAGATCCGAGATGACGAGGCCGCTGAACACGAGGGACACGATACCGTTCAGCGTGAAGAAGGCGGCGTTCACCCGCGAGAGATCGCCGCCCGCCACGAGCGTGTGCTCGAACACGAGCAAGGCGGCCACGAGCCCGGTCGCGACCCACGACGGGGCGCCCCAGCCACCGGTGAGGCAAGCTGCGACGAGGGCGCCCACCATCACCACGTGAAGGCCCCGAGCCACGGACAGCGCGCGGTGGACCCCCAGACGGGACGGCAGGCTGTGGAGACCTTCCCCCCGATCATGGGCGACGTCCTGGCACGCATAGATCACGTCGAAGCCGGCGACCCAGGTGAGCACGGCGAGACCGATCCAGAGCAAGGGGCCGAGATCGTCACCGAGGTGCCCACGCGCGGCGAGGTACGCGCCCAGTGGCGAAAGGGCCAGGGCAAACCCGACGCACAGGTGGGCCCAGGCCGTGACGCGCTTCGTGAGCGAGTAGCCGAAGAGCACGACGAGGACCGCGGGCGACAGGAGCAGGCAGGTCGGCGACAGGCTCGCGGCCACGGCCATGAAGCCCGCCGAGCAGGCGATCAGGAAGACGGTCATGCCGCGCCGTGAAACGCGACCGGCAGGCAGCGCGCGACCCTCCGTGCGCGGGTTCGTGGCGTCGAAGCGATGATCGGAGAGACGGTTGAAGGCCATCGCGGCGGACCGAGCCAGGATCATGGCGGCCACGATCAGTCCGAACAGCCGTGCCGAAGGCAGCTCGCCGCGGGTTCCGATCACCATGCCGATCAGCGCGAACGGCAGCGCGAACACCGAGTGGCCCCACTTGATGTCCGTGAGGATCGCGGCGAACGGCGACACCCGCGCCGTCATGCCGACGAGCCCTTTTCTTCCGGCGGCTCCCAGGCCGTGCGGAGCGGGACGTCGAGGCCCGCGGCGCGGAGGGCACGGTCCACGACGAAGGCGATCATGTCGTCGATGTTCTCGGGGCGGCTGTAGAAAGCAGGCATGGCCGGGACGATGCGCACACCGAGTTCGGACAACGTCAACATGTTGCGCAGGTGGAGGCTCGACAGCGGCGACTCGCGCGGGACCAGCACCAGCCGGCGGTGCTCCTTGAGCATGACGTCGGCCACGCGCTCGATCAGCGTCCCCGACAGACCCGCCGCGATGCGTGCCAGGGTCCCCATCGTGCAGGGCGACACGATCATGGCGTCCGGAGCGGTGCTTCCGCTGGCAGGCGCCGACGCCATGTCCGCGTCGTCGAGGAGCCGGGGAGCGCCACCGCTGGGGCTGGTCAGGTACACGAGAGGGTCACCGCGAAGATCGTGCTCGAGGGCGAGGACGAGCCTGGCGCGCTTGCTCACCACCACGTCGGTGCGCACGTCGGCGTCGATCAGCCGGTGCACCAGGCGCACGCCGTACAGCGCGCCGGAAGCGCCCGTCAGGGCCACGAGGACGTGAGTCATGGATGCGCTCAGTCGAGCAGACCGCGGAGGTCGCAGAGGACGTCGTAGAACACGTGCATGTAGACGACGACCGCGAACCCCCGCAGGACGAAGAGCAGCCCCAGGATGACACCGGCAAAGGCCCGGAAGGCGAACCGCGACGCGATCAGCGGCTCGCCCATGTCGCCGACGTGATGGTAGAGCGCGAAGGCGAGCGCGGACAGGCCCACGGCCACGCCGATCGCCGGGCGGTCCGGGAGTCCGCAGACCCGGCGGGCCACGAGCACCGTGCCTCCGAGAAGCCCGAGGCGGAAGACGATCTCCTCCCACAGCCCGGCGCCCACGCTGAGCAGGAAGGGCATCCAGCCCGAGATCGGCCCCGAGGCCACCTCGGCGGGAGCCGACAGGCCGATGCGTCCCACCATCCAGCCGACGAGAGGGCCCAGGATCATGGCCAGGAGCAGGGCTTCGCCCAGCACCCAGTGGGCTCGGGCGATCCTGGGTGGCGATCGGCGGGAGAGCCACACCGTCGCGACGATCAATGCGGCCAGGAAGAACCGCCGGACGATCGTCAGAGTGTCCGCCGGAAGCGTCCGCACGAGATCCGAGACGACCATCTCGGCGCCGTTGCGGTATGGAGCCTCCAGGACGAGCATGGCCAGCTCGTACGCGACCAGCAGCGGCACGACAAGGACCAACGACGCGCCGAGTTCGCGCGACTCGGTCAGGTAGACGGCGACCTTGCTCGGGCGCCGTCGGCTCGCTCGGCTCAACCGCGACGCTCCGCGACGTGCAGCATGACGCCGCCCAGGAGCAGCGGCTTCTGCTCGAGAACCGTCAGTCCGGCGGCCTCCATCTGCCTGGCGAGGACTTCAGGCCCCGCCCAGGCCCAGACCGATTCCGGCAGGTAGCGATACGCGTCCACGGAACTCCCCGAGAGGAATCGACCGACCCGGGGCAGGATCCCGAACACGTAGAGCCGAAACAAGGCGTTGAAGAGCTTCGTCTTCGGCTTGCTGAACTCGAGCACGATCAACCGCCCGCCCGATGCAAGGACACGTGCCATCTCGACCAGGCCCGCTGCGGGGTCCTGCACGTTGCGCAGCCCGAAAGCGACCGTGATCGCCTTGACCGTGGCTTCCGGATACGGCAGCGCCAAGACGTCGCCGACGAAGAACGAGGCCGGGCGACTCTGCTCGGCGGTCTTCTCCGGAGCTCGCTCGACCATCGCCTCGCAGAAGTCGCCGGCGTGCACGACCACGTCATCCGGCAGGCCCGCGCAGAGCGCCTGGGCCACGTCTCCCGTCCCGGTGCAGAGGTCGAGAACACGATCGCCCGCCTGCAGAGCCGGCAGGCGGGCGATCATCTTGCGGCGCCAGCCCTGGTCCAGTCCGAGGGACAGCAGACGGTTGAGCAGGTCATACCGGGGAGCGATCGAGGCGAACATGCCTCGAACGGCCCTGCCCTTGGACGGGTCCAGCGGGTCCGGCGCGTCCGCGTTCACGTCACTGGCTGAAGAACGACCGCATGGTCGTGACGGTCTTGCCCACGTCGATGCGCTTGAGGAAGTTGCCCGAGCTGATCTTGAAGACGTCGATGATGCCGCCTTCCATCGTCAGGTAGAGGTGGTCCGGCTCCCACCTCGGCCCATTCACGTTCGTCGGCAGGATGTTGTCGGCCAGCGGGTACTTGCTGTTCCGCTCGAGCGAGAACACGCCGACGTTCTTCACCGTCGCCCCCGCGTTCAGCAGGTTGTAGAAGGTGCCGAAGTTCTCGTCCTCGAGACGCTTCCGGTTGAAGTCCGGGAGCGCCACGTCGAGACCCTCGCCCGCGAACGTCGACACGTACTGCGCCTTGACTTCGAAGACCTTGGTGCCGAAGCCCGGGGTGGCCGTGCCTGTGTTGAAGGTGTTCGAACCCGGGCTGCTGTCCTTCGTGTAGGCGATGCGACTCACGACTCCCCGCCCGTTCTGATCGCGGTGCGCCACGAACGCTCCGATGGTGCCGCTGAACGTGTCCAGGGGCGTGATCGGGTCGTAGGTGATGCCGCGCGGCTCGAACATGTCCTGCCACTCGGGCTGACCCTGCTGCGGCGGGTCGTTCGGCCGCACGCTTCCGATGATGTCATCGAACCCGATGCCGGCCAGGCCGTCCGGACCCGACTCGTAGATCAGCACGTTGTGGGCGCCGTTGTTGCTGATGAAGGCGTGGTAGGTGCCACTCTGGAAACCGGGCACGTTGGCCGCCCCGGTTTCCCGCATGCCGACAGCGATGTCGAACGGGCGGTTGAGGTTGGACGTGTTCAGCGTCTTGCGGACCGTCTTGCTCGTGATGTCCACGATCGTGATCGTGTTGGAACTGAAGTTGAGGATCAGGACATCTTCGTTGTCCGGATTGATGCCGATGCCACGCGGTCCTTGACCCACCGGGAGGCGCTTGAGTTCGGACAGGAAGCTGGCCGAGCGTGGATCCGCATCGACGATCGAGACGCTGTTGTCACCCTCGTTGGTCACGAAGAGCGTCTCGAGATCGGGCGTGATCGCCATCCCGTAAGGATCAGGAAGCTTCAGCTTGGCGAGGATCTCCATGTTGTTGGAGTTCAGCGCGTAGAGCGTCTTGGTGATGCCGTCCGTCATGAACAGGAAGTTGCCGATCTGCTGGCGACTCTGGTACGTCGGCGAGACCAAGCCGCCCGCCGGCGACGTGCCGATGCCCAGCCCGGCGGGGCTGTTCAGCGTCGACAACACGATCGCACCCGTCGTGGCGGTCTTCGGCATCGGACCGGTCTGCACGAACTTCGGCGTCGAAGTCGAGAGGAACCCGCCAAAGGGGCTGTTGAAGCCGGCGTTGGGGAGCGGCGGGATGTCGAAGACGTTCTGATTGCTCAGGTTGGAGGCGATGTTCAGTTGAATGAACGTGTTCACCGGCTGCGAGAAGGCCGAGAAACCGGAGCCGTCGTCGTAGGCCATGAAGCCGTCGGCCGTGAACGCCTCGTTGCCATCGATGAGGAACGGGGGTGCGTCGAGGTCGTCCTGATCGAAGCGCACCTGCGTGTGTGGGAGTCCGGCCGGGAAGCGGAGCGGCGGCGGGTTGGGGAAGGGCGGATCGGCGATCGAGTTGTTCGCCATCGATCCTTGGAGCGGCGTGTTGTAGGTCCGGTGGTTGGCCGGCACCGCCCACTGGTTGTTCTGGTCGAACCAGACCGTGTCGAGGAAGTCGCCCACGACCATGTCTCGGAGAAGCTTGATCTCCTTGGGCGACACGGTCGTGGAGCCTGCGGAGTTCTTGACCAGCGTCTGATACCCGGAGGAACCCTCGTTGACGCCCGGGACCGGGGTGAGGCTGCCCAGCCCCACCGCCCCACCAAGTCCGTAGTCGGACTCGGCATTCGACCCGATGAAACCGGCGGTCCATCGGCTGAGGATTCCGTAAGCAGGCAGGTGGTCGCCATCGGCGAGTGAGCCGATGCTGTTCCAGTTGAAGTTGGTCAGGTTGCCGAGGATCGTCGTGCTCAAGTAGCGCGACACGACGAGGTGATCCTTGAACGCCACGTTGTCGACGCCCCCGCCCGGAGCGTTCGTGTTGAACCCCGTGCCGGCCAGGTCGACGATCGAGACGCCCCCGTTGTCCAGACCGAGGTACAGCGCCTGCGGAGACACCGGCGCATTGAGGTACACCTTCTTGTCGTCGAAACCGACGAAGAACGTGCGCGCGACGTTGAACCCGCCGGTCTGCTGGTCGTCCGTGGGGTTGCCGTTGACCTTGATGTCGATCGCGGCCGTGGTCCCGCCGTAGAACAAGTTGCCGTACAGATCCATCGGGCCGGCGTTGACCTTGACGATCGTCTGGTTGGCGAACACCTGGGTCTTCAGCGTCTCGTCATCCGCGAGGCCGACGAAGGTCACCCCCTGATACGGCGTGAACACGGCGCCGGACCGGGTGTTGTTTCCCATGTTCGGGACACCCAGGGCGGAGATCCCCAGCCCGTTGACGCACACGCCGAGGGTCACGGTGGACCCGGGCGGCAGCTCGACGAGGGGTTCGATGATGTACGACTGCAGGTTGTTCTGGTTCAGCGGGTAGATGTCGATCGGCACGACGCCACGCGGGATCTCTGCCGTCGTGTTGTGTTCGATCGGGTTCAGACCGGGCATCTCGGCCGGGGTGATCGCGGTCGCCCCGTCGTCGTAGAAGAAGTCGGTTCCGTCGAAGGTCGCCACGGCATGCGCGATCGGCGAGTTCACCTTCTGCCGGAAGCCGTTGAGGTTGCTGGCGGCTGCGTTGTTCACGCCGGCCGGCGTGTTCACGGCAAGGTAGATGCTCGGCGCGGTCGGCCCACCGATGCCACCGACGAGCTGGAAGGCCGGGCTCGGCTTCGGGGTGACGTTGCCCGCGAACGGGAAGATGATGCCGTCCTCATCCGTGCGCTGTGCGGTGAATCGCTTCGAGAAACCCAGGGAGTTCGGGATGACCTCCTTGTCGAAATCGACGCGAAAGCGGGCGCGCGTCGAGATCGTGTTGCCCCCCAGCAGCGGGTTGTCGCTCGGCGGCGTCGCGTCATAGGTCCCGATGGCGTAGGTCGCCGACGAGATGTCGATCGACGGCAGGCGGGTGGCGACATCGATGGCGATGGCCGGGCCACGGTTGAAGCTGCCGGTCAGCGTGCGTGGATCCGCGCCGACGTTGCTCTGATCGAAGTCGAAGTTGTGGAAGTACGCGTTCTTCACGGTCTGCCCGTTCAACACGTCAATGGTCTTGAACTCGAGCGAGAAGAAGCCCATCGGAGCGGACTGCGGTGTCGCGACCAGCGCGAAGTCGTTCACGGCATCGGGCACGGACGTCGTACCCCCGAACACGCGACCGCCGGCCGAAGCCGTCAGGTCGGCCGGGTCGGGCAGGCGCAGGATGCCGACGGCATCGACGTAACCCTTCGGATCGCCGATGGGGTTGTCGCGCAGTGCCACAGGGTTCTCATTGGCGATGAACGTCACGACGTTCTTGTCGAACACCTTGGTCCGAGCGCCGGCGGGTACGAAGCTCAGCGCCGGATCCGACTTGTCGATCACCGAACGCGTCGAGGTTCCGTCAGCGATCGGCACCGCGGTGATGCCACCGACGATCATGACCCCGGAGACATGCCGGTGCTGCTTGGTCTGGTCGACCATGACGCCGTTCTCGACCTGGACCCAGCGCGCCTCGACGAGAACGTTGTCCTCACCCGTGATGCTGTTCCCGAGGAACGAGTTCCCGGTCTCGCTCGCGTCGAAGATGCTGTCGGGATCGACGTTGTAGGGAAACTCGATCTGGACGAACTGGTGGTTCTCCCCCACTTCGGGTCCACGCGCCGCGCCCATGAACGCCGGCAGCACGGGCAGGGTCGGCACCGTCGGCACGACCATCGAGAAGAGTCCCGGGCCGCCATCGGGCTGCCCGTCGCCGTCGGCGTCGCCACCGTTGTAGCCGGTGAAGGCGACGGCCGGGGCGGTCACCGCCGTCACGTCGGCGGGGCCGGTGACGGTCTGGAACAGGTCGTACACGTTGTTCGCGCCGATGATCCGCTCGGACGCGCCGGGCGCCTTGCCGAGGATGTACGTGTCGAAGCCTGCGTCGGCGATCCCGTCGAGGTTGGTGTCGTGGTAGTCACCGTCGAAGTCGATCCCCACCACCTCGTAGTCGCCGCCCTTCTTGGTGACCTTCGTGATCTGGTCGTAGAAGAAGCGCAACCCCGGGTTCGGTGCGACGCTCGCGCCCACGGCTCCGAGCGGGATGCCACCGTTCACCACGTCGACGCGACCCCAGCCGCCAGCGGACGTCTGGGTGGCGGAGGTCCAGACCTGGTTGGCGGAACCGCCCGAGCCGCTGGGCCCGCCACTGTTGCTGTTGCTGCCGCCTCCGCCAGGAGGGTTGCAGGAGGCAAGGAGTGTGGCAGCGAGCAGGATCGCCGCGGTCCGGCCGAGGCTCTTGCAGATCATCGCGTCTTCCGTCACAGGGGGACACCGCGCAACCGCGGTGGATTCTGGCCAGGTGTTCGGGGCGAGTGGACTGACCAGACGGCGCGATCTACCCAGGTGCTCTGGGGAGACGGACCACCATCGGGCTGATTCTCGGGCCGCTGGTGAGGCGAGTCAAGCAGCCATCCGAGCCGATGTGGCGGTGTAGATGGTGGTCTGCCGACGGTATCATCGCCGCCCATGTCGGAACGCTCGCCCCCCGGGATCTTCCAGTGCCTCGCGCGCCTAGACGAGGGGGATGGATCTCTTCGCCCACGCAATTTCGACGAATTCGTCGGTCAGACGCGAACCGTCCGGAATCTGCGCACCTGGATCGATGCGGCGCGCAAACGCGAGGCTGCCCTGGACCACGTGCTGCTGTCGGGTCCACCCGGACTGGGTAAGACGACCCTCGCCCACCTCATCGCGGAAGCGCTGGGCGCCCCCCTACGCATCAGTTCGGGCCCGGTCCTCGAACGCGCCGGGGACCTCGTCGGCCTGTTGACCAGCCTCGATGAGGGCGATGTGCTCTTCGTGGACGAGATCCATCGCATGCCGCGCACGGTGGAGGAATACCTGTATTCGGCCATGGAGGACCTGGCCATCGATGTGGTCATCGACCAGGGGCCGGCGGCCCGGTCGGTGCGACTGACGCTGTCACCGTTCACCCTGATCGGGGCGACGACGCGCGAGGGCCTGCTCAGTCACCCGCTCCGATCCCGTTTCGGAGTCAGCGAGAAGCTGGCGCCCTACCCGGCCGACGACATCGAGGAGATCCTGGTCCGCTCGGCCGTCCGGTTGGGATGCGCCCTGGATCAGGACGCCGCCGCCAGCGTGGCGAGACGCGCCCGGGGCATCCCGCGCGTGGCGAACCGGCTCCTGCGCCGCGTACGCGACGTGGCCGACCTGCACAACGAGGGGCGCATCGATCTCGGCGTCGTCGATCAGGCCCTCGAGATGATGGGGATCGACGCCCTGGGTCTCGAGGAGATGGACCGCAGGCTGCTGTCATGCCTGGTCCGCCTGGGAGGCGGTCCGGTGGGACTTCGCACCCTGGCCGCGGCCGTGTCGGAGGAGGAGGACACCCTCGAACTCGTCTACGAGCCCCACCTGATCCGGCTGGGCTTCCTGCTCAAGACGCCACGCGGACGCGAGATCACCGACACCGCACGCGCTCACCTCGAGCTCGACGCGGGCGACGCCGAGGCCTCGCTCTTCCCGTCATGAGCGTGCACCCTCCACCCCGCCCCGCCGAGGATCCCCGCGTGCGCGTGCGCCGCGTGGCCTGGATCGGCCTCGCCGCCCTCGCCACCCTGGCCGTGGCCGCGTGCCTGGACCTGCCGGTCTCGCCACCGCGGCCCGCCGTGCCCGCCTCGGGCGTCTCGGCGTCCGCGGTCGTCGACGCACCGCCGCCCGGCGTCATTCGCGTGCGCCTCAAGTCGACGAGTGTGCCGGCCGCGATCACCAGCGCGGGCACCTTCGTCTTGAGCGATGCCCAGGGGCGCGTCGTCGGGCGCACCGCATCCGCGCAGATCACCCCCGGCCCGGGCACGCTGCTGCTCGACGGCCGCGACCTGGGCCCCGGCGTGATCACCGCGCAACCCCTGGACGGAAGCCCGCTCGCTCTCGACGGCAAGGTCTATCGCGGCAGCCTTCGCCTGGGCCCCCTGCCCGCGGTGCCACGCCTGAACGTCGAGAACGACGTCGCCCTCGACGACTACCTGCTCGGCGTCCTGCCCCGCGAGATGCCCGACCGGTTCGGGCTCGAGGCGCTCAAGGCCCAGGCGGTGGCTGCACGCACCTACGCCCTGTACGAGGTGTCCCGCCGGGGCTGGGTCTTCGCCGACACGCGCTCGCAGGTCTACGGGGGCATCGACGCCGAGTCGGCGCTCTCGAGCCGGGCTGTCCGCGAGACCCGCGGTCAGGTCCTCACCGCGGACGGCACGCCGATCAAGGCCTGGTTCCACTCGACCTGCGGCGGCCTCACGGCGCCCGCGGCCGAGATGTTCGCCGACGCCCAACGCGGCGTCCTCGATCGTGCCGTGGGCTGCCCCGACTGCCGGGCTTCGCCGTACCACAGCTGGACTCGGCGCTTCCCCACCGATCAGTTCCTCCACAGCCTCGGCCTGGGCCAGCAGCCGCTGACTTCGCTGCACCTGGAAACCGACCCCTCGGGACGGGCCCGTTCGGTCGAGGTCGCCGGAACCGCGGGCAAGGCCCGGGTGGACGGCGAGTCGTTCCGTTCGCGGCTCTCATCGGGCCGACCGCTCAAGCAGCAGCTGCTGTCGACGTGGATCACGCCGCGCATCGAGTCGGGAACGGTGGTCATCGACGGGCGCGGCTGGGGCCACGGAGTCGGCATGTGCCAGTACGGAGCCGCGGGGTTCGCCGCACGCGGCGCCACGCACGACGCCATCCTGCGCCGCTACTACCCGGGTGCCGAGGTCACACGCCTGCCGTGACCAGCGCCGCGACCTTCGTCAGGCAGAGCCGGTGCGGGGCGGCGCGCACGGGAACGCTGCGGGTTCGCGGGAAGACCCTGCGGACGCCGGCGTTCCTGCCGGTCGGCACTTACGGGGCGGTCAAGGGGTTGCACCCGGATCTGTTGACCGAACTCGGCGCGGGCATGCTGCTCGCCAACGCCTGCCATCTCATGGATCGGCCCGGTGCCGAGACCGTCGCGACGCTCGGTGGTCTGCATCGCTTCATGGGCTGGGACGGCCTGATCCTCACCGACAGCGGTGGCTTCCAGGTCTTCTCGATGCTCGACATCGGCAGCCTCGACGAGGACGGCGTGACCTTTCGGTCCCCGGTGGACGGGCGGCCGCTGCGCCTCGGGCCCGATGAGATGGTCGACGTCCAGCTGCAGCTCGACAGCGACATCGCCATGGTCTTCGATCACTGCCCGCCGCTCCCGGCTTCCCGCGCCCTGCTCGAGACCGCCGTGGAACGCACGACGCGCTGGGCCGCCCGCGCCCGGAAGCGGCACGCCGGACAGGGTGCAGGCCAGGCCCAGTTCGCCATCGTGCAGGGCGGACTCGATGACGCTCTGCGAGCGCGCTCGGCCGAGGACCTCGTGGCGCTCGACTTCGACGGCTACGCGCTCGGAGGCCTCTCGGTGGGTGAAGCGCCGAGGGACCTGCAGGCCGCCGTGCGCCGCTACGCCCCGCTGCTCCCTGACGACAAGCTGCGCTACCTGATGGGCGTGGGGCGCCCGGAGGACGTCCTCGTCGCCATCGCTGCGGGCATCGACGTGTTCGACTGCGTGTACCCGACGCGCAACGGTCGCCATGGCACCGTGTTCACCGACGAGGGACGCATCCACCTGCGCAACCGGCGCTTCCGCGACCAGGCCACCCCCATCGATGAGCGCTGCGACTGCCCGGCCTGTTCGCGCTGGAGCGTGGGGGCGCTGCGACACCTGATCATGGCCGGCGAACCCCTCGGGCGCTCGCTCTGCTCAGCCCACAACCTGCGCTACCTGCACCGGCTGGTGGACGACGCCCGCCAGGCCATCGAAGCCGACCGGCTCGATGCCTTCCTGGTCGCGCGGGGCGTGTCCTGATCAGCCCTCGAGGCCGGTCCCCGCGGTGTGCCGATCCCGTCGTGTCGCGAGGCAGCCCTCGATGCAGAGCCAGACGGCCAGCACCAGCAGGACGGCACCGACGACGACCAGCGGCGTCTCGCCCCGATCGACGAAGGTCCGCAGGTTCCCGACCATGGCGATCAGCGTGCTGCCCAGCATGAAGAACATCGGGAGCGCGGTCATCCACACCGGCTTGGAGCGGCGGGCCAGGTAACGCGTGGCCAGCAGCAGCGTCAGGCCCGCGAGAAGCTGGTTCGTGGTGCCGAAGAGCTGCCAGAGCGCCATGCCCGCCTGTCGCGTGGTCACGGTCACGCTGCCATCGGCCGCGATGGCCTCCTCACGCAACTCGTAGAAGCAGAAGAAGCCGATCGCGGCGACGGCGACCACCGACGACAGGTAGCGGTTGGGCACCCAGCCGCGTCCGCGCCGGCGGCGCGCGGACTCCAGGATCTCCTCGACGTTGTAGCGCAGCAGCCGCGTGGCCGAGTCCAGTGTGGTCAGGGCGAAGGACACCACCACCACCGCGACGAACGAGCGGGCCACGTCGGTCTCGAGCCCGAACTCGGTCAGGAAGGAAGCGCCGCCGTCGATGAAGTTGGCGAGTGCGGCACCGGGCGACTTGATCGCGTGCCAGGAGTGGTACAGACCGCCACCCTCCCAGCCCGCCGAGCGGATCACGCCCGCCGTGCAGGCCACCACCGCGATCAGCGCGAGCAGCGACTCGCCGACCATGCCGCCGTAGCCGATGGGCCGGGCGTGCGTCTCGTTGTCCAGTTGCTTGGCCGTCGTTCCCGAACTCACAAGCGCATGGAAGCCGCTCGCGGCCCCGCAGGCGATGGTGATGAACACGAACGGCAGCATCGGAGGCGCTCCGTCGGGATGGGCGACGATCGGCGGGGCCTCGAAGTCGTTCCCCGAGAGGAAGAAACCGGCGTACATCCCGGCCAGGCCGAGGTAGAGCAGCAGGGAGTTGATGAAGTCGCGCGGCTGCAGCAGGGACCAGACGGGGAGCACCGAGGCCAGGAAGCCGTAGAAGAGCAGCGCGCCCTTGAGCGATCCCGCACTGGGCCACTGTTCGGCGGTGATGCCGAGAGTGCCCGCCCGCACCGCGACGACGATCAAGCCGAGCAGCATCAGGAATCCGACGCAGGCCGCGGGGCCGAGCCGGAACAGTCCGCGATGCAGCCCCAGCCCGATCGCGGCCGCCACGACCATCAGGCCGACGGATGGAAGGATCGCCTGGGGATACGCGCCGTGGGCGAAGAGCCCGGCGATGGCGATGACGAACACGCCCATCGCCAGTGCCACGCCGAAGAAGATGATCAGGTGGAAGAGGGACTTGGCGCGTGTGCCGAGCAGGACCTCCGCGATCGAGCCCACCGAGCGCCCGTCGTGACGCACCGACAACACGAGCGCCGAGAAGTCGTGCACGCAGCCCACGAACAGCGCACCCAGCACGACCCAGATCAGCGCCGGGACCCAGCCCCAGATCACGGCGACCGCCGGGCCGAGCATGGGCGCCAGCCCGGTGATCGACGCGAAGTGGTGCCCGAACAGCACGGACGGCCGCGTGGGCACGAAGTCGATGTCATCCTGGAATCGGTGCGCCGGTGTCGCCGCCGCCGGATCCAGCTCGAACAGCTTGCGCGCCAGCCAGCGCGAGTAGACGACGTATCCCGCCGCGTACGCCGCCAGACACAGGGCGACGGCGACCGCTGCGGTCAAGGCCGCGGACTCAGGGCAGGCTGGGCCGCAGGGCGTCCACCACGACGACCGGGCCACTCACGGCGGCGAGGAACAGCTGCCGGCCTTCGACCTCCACGTTGCGATCGACCCAGCGGGTCAGGTCGGCCACGCCGGGCGCGGCGGTGAGCTTGACCCGGGTGCCGTCGACCAGTGACAGCGCGTACACCGACGCACCGCCCTCGCCGAGATGCCGCTCGAGCCGCCCCCTCCGGACGATCGGATCGCCCCGTCCCTGGTAGCGCAAGCCGAGGTCGAGCACGCGTGACTCGCGCGCGATGGACTGCGCCTCGAGATCCTGCTGCCGCCGGATCTCCTCCAGGCTGCGCTCCACCTTCGCGCGGACTTCGGACACCTGCGACAGGCGTCCGCGCACGTCGGCGATGACCCGCCGACTCTCGTCCCAGTTCGCCCGCGACGCGAACGTGTCGAGCTGGCTGCGCCGCGCGGCGATGTCGGACTCCGACAACGTGGAGAAGTCCTGTTGCGCGAGTTCGAGCAATTCGTTCAGCAGGCGATCCTGCTCCTGCCACTCGGGGTGTCGGGCGCGCCAGGCGAGCACCTCCTCGTTCTGTCGGACACCGCGCGTGTCACGCAGCGCGCCGAAGCGCAGCACCGAGGCGGCGTCATCGACGCCGACGAGTTGCTCGGGATCCGTGTAGAGCGGCAGCGCCAGCGGCGCCAGCACACGCACCCAGGCGCCCTCTTCATCGAGCAGCACGAACGGTCCGCCCGGATCGACCTGTCCCACCGGCAGGTTGCCGACCGTGGCCGGGAGCAGCCGCGCGTTGACGCGCTCCCCCTCGACCCAGACCTGACGCGCTTCGGCGGCCACGCGCACGAAGTCGCGGTGGAAGTAGACCGGGAAGCCCTGGGGCACGAAGACCTGGCTGTGCAGGCCCTGGGACTCGCCCACGCGGAGCACGGTGGTCTCGTCCACGGCCAGGACCCCGAGGAAGTTCGGGCCGGGGCCGGAGCGCAGGGTGGTGCCGGCCTTGGGGCGGGCGAAATGACTGCCGGGCAGGGGGAGCGCGTCCTGCGGCCCGACACTCGCCAGGATCAGGGTGAAGCAAGCGGTCAGAACCATCATGCATGGGATCTTATCGAAAGACCGGGCCGCATCGCAGCCGATATGGTGGGGCCATGCTCCTGCCCCTGCCCCTGCTCATCGGCCTGCTCCTGCTCCCCCACGGGGGGCAGTACCAGCTCCCGCTCGAACTCACGCCGCCGGATGGCAGCGGCGAGGCCGGGGAGACCCTGGTCCTGGCCCAGCCCGGGCAGGGCCCGGTGGTCGCCTTCGAGGCGTCGCGCTGGGAGTGGTGGTTCGATTTCAACGAGGCCGAGCTGCTCGACATCAAGCGCCGCCTGCCGCGCCGCGCCGGGACCCGCAGCCACAGCCCGGTCACCGGGGCCGACCGGCTGCAGCGGGTCCTGCCCGTGCTCGTGGATTCCCTGCGGACGGACGGCGCGGCCACGGCGGCCCGCATCGCCGGAACGGAGGCGGTCGGCATCATCTCGACGCCCAACAAGCGTGATGTGCGCGCCTCGGCAGCCATGGCGCTGGGTCGGCTCCAGATGAGCGACGCGGTGCCGTACATCGCCTACGTCGCCGAGGGCGACCCGGACCTGTTCGTGCGCACCCAGGCCACGCTGGCCCTGGGCGTGTCCGGCGTCCCCCAGGCCACCGAGGTGCTCGCGCGTCTGTATCGCGACGCCGACGTCACCGAGGAGATCCGCGTCTACGCCGCCGTCGGCCTCGCCCTCGACAACAGCGCCTACGCGGTCGACGTCCTGCACGGGTCGCTGACCGAGAAGCGGCTGGAGGCCATGCCGCACCAACTGCGCATCGGCACGCTCTACGCGGCCGGGCTGTGCGGCAATCCGCTGCTCGGTCCGCCGCTCCGGGAGCTGTCCGGCAGCTGGCTGTGGCGACGCCAGCCCGAGGTGCGCGCCCTGGCCGCGACGGCTCTGGGCGGCATCCAGGACCCCGAGGCCGTGCCCTTCCTGATCGATCTGCTCACCGAGTCGAACAACCAGGTTCGCCGCTCGGCCGCCGAGGCCCTGGCTGGAAACCGCGTTTCGCTCGACGACGCGACCGCGCGCTTGCTGATCCACTTCTACCGCAACGAGAGCGACATCGCCGCGCGCATCAACCTGGCCCACGCGCTGGCTCGCGCCGGCACCGACGAGAGTTCCCGTTTCCTGCGCGGTGCCTTCCTCGACGCGCCCTTCATGCTGCGCGGTCACCTGGCGCTTGCACTGGGCATCGACGGAGCCGGCGAGAATGGCGCCGTCCTGCTGGACGCGCTCGACCGCGCCCGCGACACGTCGATGCAAGGTGCGCTGAGCCTGGCTCTGGGCCTGCTCGGTACGAGCGACGCCGTCGCTCCGGTCCGCGAACTCCTGGCGACCACGGGAGCCCCGCTGGTCCGGGGCTACGCCGGCGTCGCGCTGGGCCTGCTCCAGCCGGACGGCACCGAGGACGGCGCCCTGCTCGAGAACCTGCTCACCAACGAACACGATCCCGAGACGATCCGACTGCTGGCCCTGGGCCTGGCCCTGCTCGGGGAGCGCGAGCGCCTCGACGGCCTGGCCGCCCAGCTGTCGACCGTCGCCTCGACCCTCGACCGCGCCGCCTGGGCCTTCAGCCTCGGGCAGGCTTCGGACCGCGCGGCCCTCGACCCGTTGCTCGGGGTCATCGAGGATGCCCGCCACCCGACCTACGTCCGCGCCTACGCGATCCAGGCCCTGGGCGAGGTCTCCGATCCACGCTTCCTGTCGCCGCTCTCGCGGCTGACGCGGCACGTCTCGATGGACCTCGACATCGGGCACCTGTTCGAGCTGTACGGCACGCTCTAGCAGCCCCCGCTCCCGGCCAACACTCACGCCGTGGCGCGGGCGCCTTCCAGGAAGGCCGCGAAGCGTCGCAGCGCCTCCTCGATGTTGTCCACCGAGTTCGCGTAGCTGAAACGCAGATAGCCTTCCCCCTCGGCGCCGAACGAGGTGCCCGTCAACGCGGCCACGCCGGCCTCGTCGAGCAGCCGTGTCGCGAGTTCCCGGCTCTTGAAGCCGGTACCCTTGATGTTCGGGAACACGTAGAAGGCGCCGTCGGGGCGCAGGCAACTCACGCCCTCGATCGCGTTGAGCCCATCGACGATCACGTCCCGCCGCCGCTGGAACTCGGCCACCATCGTGTCCACGTCGTCCTGCGGGCCGGTCAGCGCCTCGACGCCGGCCATCTGCGTCATCGCCGCGGTGCAGCTCGTCGCATTGGTCTGCAGGCGCGCCATGGGCGCCACGAAGTCCGCCGGACACAGCGCGTAGCCGAGGCGCCACCCGGTCATCGCGTAGGTCTTGGAGAACCCGTCGAGCACCACGATCCTCGACGGGTCGCCGTAGCGCAGCACCGTGTCGTGCTCGGCGCCGTAGAGCATGCGGCTGTAGATCTCGTCGGCGAGGATCCAGAAGCCCTTCTCGACCTGCAGCTCGCCGACCTTGCGCAGGTCCTCGCTGGTGAGCACTCCGCCGGTGGGGTTCTGCGGCGAGTTCAGGATCAACAGCTTGGTCTTGTCCGTGACCAGGCTGGCGAGTTCGTCGGTGTCCAGTCGGAAGGCGCGGTCCTCGCGCAGCGGCAGCGGCACGGCCTCGGCGCCGACGAACCGGATCATCGACTCGTAGATCGGGAACCCGGGGTTCGGGTAGATCGCCTCGTCGCCCGCCTCGAGCAGCGCCATGAGCATGAAGAACATGACCGGCTTGCCACCCGGATAGACGACCACCTGCTCGGAGCGCATGGGCACGCCGCGGCGGGTGGCGAAGTCGTGGGCGATGGCCTCGCGCAGGGCCGGCAGCCCTGGCGACGGACCGTAGTGGGTGAAGCCGTCGTCGAGTGCCCGCTTCGCGGCCTCCACGATGTTCTTGGGCGTGTCGAAGTCGGGCTCGCCGATCTCGAGATGGACGATGTGCTTGCCCTGGGCCTCGAGGGCCTTGGCACGGGCGAGGACTTCGAAGGCCGTCTCGGTCCCGAGGCGGCCCATGCGCTGCGCGAGGTCGGTGGTCATGGCGGGCAGCCTAGGGGCGGACCGATTCCCGGTCAACGTCGGTTGGACTCGCCTCTCCGGTCGGACCACAATCCGCGGCCATGAACCGCGGGCGCACGCCATGAGACGGGACGACGAGGCCCGCGGCGGGTCCGGCACGCGGGGCACCGGCCCCGGCGCGTCGCTGCAGGACGCCACCGACCGCGTCGTGCGGCGCTTCCGCTGGTATCTGGCCTTCGCCTTCGCGTATGCCTGGATCCCCGTGATGTACGCGGCCTTCGTGCGAGATCGCGGCTTCTCCGGGGAACAGTACGGGCGCCTCTGGGCGGTGTACTACGTCGCCATGGTCGTGGCCGAGATCCCCTGGGGCTGGATCGCCGACCGCTTCGGGCACCGGCACCTGCTCGTGGTCGGGCCCTTCTGGCTGGCCGGCTCGTTCCTCGTGCTCGGACACAGCCGCGACTTCTCCTGGTGCGCGGCGGCCATGGCCGCCACCGGTGCCGGACACGCCATGATCTCGGGCGCCGACTCGGCCTACCTGTACGACACCCTGGCCGGAGGTGGTCGTCGCGCGGATGCGCTGCAGCAGGAGACCGTCGCTCACCGGTGGCGGCTGTTCGGCGTGTCGATCGTGGACGTCGCCGGCGGCTTCGTCGCCGTGGCCCTGGGGACCACCGCGAGCTTCGACCTGTCCGCGGCGATCATGCTGGTCGCCGGGTGCATCGCGCTGACGCTGCCCGTGCCGCGTCCCGTGCCCGGTGCGGGCCCCAAGGCGCCTCCGACGCTGGCCGGTGCGCGCGCGGCCTTCTCGCTTCCCGGCGTGGTCTGGGTCTTCGCCTGGTACATGGCCGTCTTCGTGCTGCTGCGGGTGGGGTTCCAGCTCTACCAGCCGACCCTGTTCAGGGAGGGGCTCGAGGATCTGCGCCTGCACGGGGTGTTGCTCGGCCTGCTGAACCTGGTGGCGGCCCTGGCCGCGTACCTGGTGATGCGCGTGTACGGCGGCCTGCGCGAACGCGGGACGGCGGCATTCGTGCTCGCGCTGCTGGCCAGCTCCTTCATCGGCCTGGGGCTCTTCGATCATGGCCGGGGAGGCGTGTTGGCCTTCGTCGTCATCGCGGGGCTGTGTTCGCTGCAGCAGGTGAGCTTCGCCTTCCTGCAACCGATCGGGCGCACCGCCCTGAATCGCCGCATCCCGTCCACCGAGCGCGCCTCGATGCTGTCGGCCCAGAGCGTCGCCGCGCGCCTCGGCTTCAGTCTCGTCCTGGCCGTCGCGCCGTGGGACGTGGCCTTCGGCTCGGGGATGGACCGGGCCTATGCATGGCTCGCCGGGCTGGCCGGCGTGGCGCTGCTGGCGCTCTGGGTCTCCCATCCGTCGCGCCGCGGCGTGCTCCACGACGACGCTTGAATCAGCCCCGGACGACGGGCAGTCTGTTCAGACCTTGAAGCCCAAAACGACCCTGCCATTCGTCCTGTTCGTGTTGCTGCTCGGAGCCTGCGTCGAGTTCCCCACGAAACCCAGGAAGGCCGGGCCCGTGATCTCCCCCACGAGCAACTCGCCCGAGGCCGTGCTGGCCCGCAGCGAACTCGTGCAGGCCAGGGCCCAACTCGGCGCCGGCCGTCCCACCAGCGCGTTGCTGACGCTGTCGAGCGCGCGCTCGCGCATCGGCACCAGTGCGCCCGACCTGTTGCGCGACATCCTCGTCACCTGGGGTGATGCCAACATGGCGCTGGATCACCACGTGCGCGCGATCGACAACTACGAGGACGCCCTGGCCACCGGGAACGTCCCCGATGAAGACCTGGCCGACCTGTACTACCGCATGTACATCGCGCGGCGGGCGTCGGGCGATCCCAAGGCCGGAACCTGGAAGGTCAAGGTGCGCCCGGCGCGTCCCGCCCTGCTCGCGGACCTCGAGCATCGGCTCTCCGGTGGTCGCGTCACTGGCAGCATGCCGTCGCGGGCGCTCTCGAGCGGCTCGATCCCCAGCGATCCGCGGGCCCTTCTGGCCGACATCCGGCCGCGCCGCGACTGGGGCGCGAAGGCGATCGAGGGCAGCTACGTCGCGATGGGCTTCGTGGACCGCATCACCGTGCACCATGCGGCCTGCTGCGCGGCGACCTCGTCGAGCGCCGCCGCCCAGAGCCTGCGCGCGATCCAGTCCGAGCACCAGGACGGCAACGGCTGGGCCGACATCGGCTACCACTTCCTGCTGGATCAGAACGGCACGATCTGGGAAGGCCGGGAGCTGCGCTGGCAAGGTGCTCACGCGGGCAACAGCACGTTGAACCGCGGCAACCTCGGCATCTGCCTGCTGGGGAACTTCGAGGACGAGCTGCTCCTCGCTCCGCAGCGGCGCGCGCTGCAACGCCTGCTCGACACCGCGGCCGGTCAGTTCGACGTGCCGCGAGGGCGCGTCTACACGCACCGCGAACTCAAGCAGGGCACGGCCTGCCCGGGCACGCACCTGCAGCGCTTCATGGACGACTACCGCCGGGCCGGGACGCCTTCCCTGGCCCTCCAGTAGTCGAGCACCTCGCGCAGGGTCGCCGGACCGTCGAAGCTCCCGCTCCAGCCGGTGTGTTCGCGGAGACGCGCGGCGCTCCCGGCGAAGATCGGCACATCCGAGGCGCGCATGCGCGCGGGATCCCGCTGGACGTCGATGGTGCGTTCGGTGGCTGCGAGCAGCAGCTCGAGCAACTGCGCGATGGAGAGCGTCGCGCCGCAGGTCACGTTGTAGGCGACTCCCGCGTGGCCCCGTTCGGCCAGGGCGATGTAGGCCGCCACGGTGTCGCGTACGTGGGAGAAGTCGCGCACCGCGTCGAGATTGCCCACGCGCATGACGGGCTCCTGGGTCCCCGCCTCGATGCGCGCGATCTGGCGCGCGAAGGCCGAGGCCACGAAGTCCTCCGACTGGCCGGGGCCGATGTGGTTGAAGGGCCGGGCCACGACCACGTCGAGCCCGCGTTGGAAGGCCAGGCCCGCGGCCAGCTCGGCGCAGGCCTTGCTCAGCGCGTACACGGTGGCCGGGCGTACCGGCGCGTCCTCGGTCACGGGCACCTCGTCGGCGGCCACCGGGCCGTAGACCTCCGCGCTCGAGACCACCAGCACCCGGCTGCCGGGCGTGGTGTCGAGCACGGCATCGAGCACCGCGCGCGTGCCACCGAGGTTGACCGCCAGGCAGGTGTCGGCGGCCCGCTCGGCCTTGCCGACGTGGGCGAATCCCGCCAGGTGGAAGACCACGTCCGGGCGCGCGTCGGCCAGCACCGCCTCCACGGCGTGGACCTGGGTCACGTCGAGGACCAGGCCCCGGGCCGGAGCCGGCAGGTCCTCGGGCGGCTCGAGCGACGTCGCCCAGACCTCGTGCCCGGCTGACGTCAGCGCACGCACGAGGTGGCCACCCGCGAAGCCGGCGGCCCCCGTCACGAGGGCGCGCACTTCAGCGCCCCTGCGAGGCCGGCACCTCGCGCGCGACCCGCGCGAGATCGGCGTCGACCATCATGGTCACCAGGCCTCGGAAATCGATGCTCGGGGTCCAGCCCAGGATGCGTTCGGCGTGGGCCGCGTCGCCCAGCAACGTCTCCACTTCCGCCGGGCGCAGGAACGCCGGGTCGATGCGCACGTAGTCGTTCCAATCCAGGTCGACGTGCCCGAAGGCCACTTCACAGAACTCACGCACGGTGTGGGCCTCGCCCGTCGCGATGACGAAGTCCCCGGGCTCGTCCTGCTGGAGCATGCGCCACATGGCGTCGACGAAGTCGCCGGCGTAACCCCAGTCGCGTCTGGCGTCCAGGTTGCCGAGCGCGAGACCGTCGTCGAGACCGTGGTGGATGCGTGCCACCGCGTTGGTGATCTTGCGCGTCACGAACTCGAGCCCGCGGCGCGGCGACTCGTGGTTGAACAGGATCCCCGAACTCGCGTGCATGCCATGGGCTTCGCGGTAGTTCACGGTGATCCAGTGCCCGTAGACCTTGGCCACGCCGTAGGGCGAACGCGGATGGAAGGGTGTCGATTCCCGCTGCGGCGTCTCGGCCACGCGCCCGAACATCTCGCTGCTGCTGGCCTGGTAGTAGCGCGCCTTCGGGCACACACGGCGCACGGCTTCGAGCAGGCGCACGACCCCCACGCCGGTGACGTCGGCGGTCAGTGTGGCCTGGCGGAACGACGTGGCCACGAAGGACTGCGCGGCGAGGTTGTAGATCTCGTCCGGACGGCTCTGTTCGAGCACGTCGCAGAGCGAGGCCTCGTCGAGCAGGTCGCCGTCGATCAGGGTGAGCTTGTCGAGGACGCCCCCGAGGCGCTCGTGGTTCGGCGTCGAGAGCCGGCGCACCATGCCGAACACCTCGTAGTCCTTGTCCAGCAGGAGTTCGGCCAGGTAGCTGCCGTCCTGCCCGGTGATGCCGGTGATGAGTGCGCGCCCTGCCATGGATCGTCTTGCCGGAGTGGGATCTGCGTCGGGCCGAGGTGTGGCTCAGAGGAGCGTGAGCATAGCGGCCGAGGCCATCAGCAGACAGTACAGGGCGAACAGGCGCAGGGCCCGGGCATCGACGTGCACCGAGATGAAGCGCAGCGCCAGCAGGCCGACTCCTCCGGCGACGACCAGGCCGCCGACGAGTCCGGGCTCGCCGTAGATCTCCGTACCCCGTGGCTCGAGCAGCTTGAGCAGCACCGCTCCACCGACGACCGGCACCGACATGACGAAGGCGATGCGCACCGCGTGCGCGCGCTGGAAGCCGAGCAGCAACGCCGCCACGATCGTGGCGCCCGCCCGGGAGATGCCGGGCACCAGGGCCATCGACTGGAACAGGCCCAGGATCAGCGCGTCGCGCAGCGTGCCCTGGTCCAGCGTGCGTGTCTGGCGCGTCTCGTCTCCCGGCGCGACGACGGCCAGCAGCAGCGCCGTCCCCAGGAGCCCGCCCGCGGCGCCCCCGACGTGCGCGAGGTGCTGCTCGATCAGGTCCTCCACCGGCAGTCCGATTGCCGCGGTGACCACGGCCGAGCCGAGGACGAGGGTCCACAGCCCACGCGATCCGGCGCCGAGCAGCGCCAGGAGGTCGCGCCAGCAGAACAGGATCACCGCCACCAGCGTCCCGAGGTGCAGCGCGACCTCGCGCGCCAGACCCTGTTCGCGCTCCAGGCCGAACCAGTGCCCGAAGAGCACCAGGTGACCACTGCTGGAGACGGGCAGGAACTCCGTCGCGCCCTGGATCACGCCCAGCAGCAGCAGACTCAGCAGGGCTCCGTCGGCGGCGAGCAGGGCCAGCAGGCCCCGCGTCACGAGGTCGCCCCGGTCCTCGACAGCAGGAGGTCGCGCAGCGCCTCGAGTTCGAACGGCTTGGGCAGGAACGCGTCCGCCCCGGCGTCGAGCACTTCGGTCGCCTGCTCCGGTTCGAGCCACGCGGACATCAGCACGATCGCGGGCTGGTGCAGGTCGGGCATGGCGCGGATCGTGCGCACCACGTCGAGGCCGGTGGTGTCGCCGAGCCGGTAGTCGAGCAGCAGCACGTGCGGCTTGAAGCTCGCCGTGCGCAGGCCCGCCTCCCAGCCGGAAGCGGCGGTCTCGATCTGGTAGGTGCCCAGCCCGGTGAGGTAGCGCAGGAGCATGCGGCGGACGCCCTCGTCGTCGTCGACCACGAGCACGCGGCGCGGACCGGCGTCCTCGAGCAACTCCTCCACCGGCATGTCGTTGTCGCGCAGGAAGCGCACGACGGCGCTGCGGGTGAAGCGACGCTCTCGCGAGCCCGGGAGCTTGTAGCCCTCGAGTCGCCCGGTCTCGAACCACTTGATCACGGTGCGGATCGTGACCCGGCACAGGCGGGCCACCTGGCCGGTGGTGAGGACGTCCTTGACTGCACTCACGGGTTCGACTCTAGCGACAGGGAGGCTCCGGTCCACGCACCGAACCCGGGAGCGCCGGATCACGGCGGCCAGCGCAGGCACGTTCGGCACGGGGAGCGGCCGGACTTGAACAGGCTCGCGACGTCGGTGGTCGCCTCGCGGCGGGCCACGCCTCCCAGCACCGGACAACGGTCGCGATGGAAGCGCCGCGAGGTGACCACGAAGAGCTCGCCCGCGACGCGACCGTAGCGCCCGTGGACACCCACCCCGGCGTCCACGGCCGCGGCCTGGAGCGCCCCGAGGCGCTCGTCGCCCCCGATGTAGACCCAGGCCAGCCCCGCTCCGACCAGGACCTCGCTGGCACTCAGCCCGCCGATGCGGACGTCGGCCAGGAGGCGGCCATAGCGGTCGCGAGGGGGATCGGCAGGCACGAGCTCCACCGGGCCTCCGCCGGCCAGCGACGTCAACAGGGCCGTCGCCCGGTCCGCCAGGGGGCGGCCACGCTCGGGTGTGTCGATGGCCGCCAGCCGCACCCGCTCCCCGCCGGGAAGCCGCAGCGTGTCGCCGTCGAGGACCACGAGCGTCGCTTCGGCCGGCGGCGCCGCGGGCCCGCCGCCCGACAGCGCGAGCCACCCACCGAGGGCCAGGGCCAGGAGCGCGCGGCCGCGCCCCCGGACGAGTCGGTCGATCAGGCCAGGACGGTGTTCAGCGGCACGAGTTCGCGGTTGAAGGCCTCGGCCACGCCGTGATGCGTGATCGCGCCGTCCACCACGTTCGCGCCCAGGGCCAGATTGGCGTCGTTGCTGAGCGCCTTGCGCAGGCCGTCCCGCGCCAGCACGCGCGCATAGGGCAGCGTCACGTTGGTCAGCGCAAAGGTGGAGGTGCGCGGCACCGCGCCCGGCATGTTGGCCACGGCGTAGTGCAGCACGCCGTCGACCTCGTAGGTCGGGTCCAGGTGGGTCGTCGGGTGGATCGTCTCCACACAACCCCCCTGGTCCACGGCGACGTCGACGATGACCGAGGCCTGCTTCATCAGGGCCAGGTCCTCGCGCATGACGAGGTTCGGGGCCTTCGCGCCCGTCACCAGCACCGCACCCACGACCAGGTCCGCCGATGGCAGCTCCTCCTGGATCGCCAGACGGTTGCTGTAACGCGTCGTGACGTTGGCCGGCATGACGTCGTCGAGGTAGCGCAGCCGGTCCATGTCGATGTCCATGAGGGTCACGCGCGCCCCCAGGCCCGCGGCCATCTTGGCGGCGTTGATGCCCACGATGCCGCCACCGAGGATGAGCACCTGTCCCGGCTCGACGCCGGGGACGCCACCGAGCAGCACACCGCGGCCGCCCATGGGCTTCTCGAGGTACTTGGCGCCCTCCTGCACGGCCATCCGGCCGGCGACCTCGGACATCGGGATCAGCAGCGGCAGGGTGCCGCGCACCTCGACGGTCTCGTAGGCGACGCAGGCGGCCCGGGTCGCGATCATCGCGTCGGTCAGGGTCTCGTTCGCCGCGAAGTGGAAGTACGTGAAGAGCAGCTGGCCCGCCTTGATGCGCGGGTACTCCTCCGCGATCGGCTCCTTGACCTTCACGATCATGTCGGCCTCGGCGTACACGGCGTCGGCGTCGGGCAGGAGCGTGGCTCCCGCGGCGATGTACTCCTCGTCCGTGAAGGCGCTGCCAAGGCCTGCGCCCTGCTGGACGAAGACCTGGTGCCCGTCCTCGGTCAGCATCTGGGCGCCTGCCGGCACCATGCCGACCCGGTTCTCGCTGGGCTTGATCTCGGTGGGGACGCCGATCTTCATGGGGTCGCTCGCTCGCGCGGGCCGGTCTTCCGGCCCCGGGGACGGGAACTGCCGTGGATGAGGGGCGCCGAGTCTAGGCCCCGCCCCGGTCCCCCACAAGACGCCCGACCCGGCGGACCCTCGTTGATCCGAAGGCCGGGATTCCGTAAGACACTCGCTTCGACCCGGGCGCATAGCTCAGTTGGCTAGAGCACCAGCTCGACAAGCTGGGGGTCGTAGGTTCGAGCCCTACTGCGCCCACCACGTCGTCTGGACCCCGCCCGATGGTGAGCCTTCGCTCCCGGGCCGCGCTCCCGCTCTATCGGGGCGACCGCTCCTGCGTCGCGCGGAGTCGACGATGACCGCCCCCCGTCAGCCCGCCAGCCAGCCGGGTCCCTCCGTCGAGGATCTCGCCGCGGACTACCTTCGCCGCGTCGAGGACGGGGAGACTCCGGATCTCGCCGGAATCGGGGCGGGGCTCGGGACCGACGCCCAGCGACAGGCCCTGCGACGGTTGGTCGAAGCCGCGCGGCACACCCAGAGCCTGCTCCCGGTCCAGGCCCGCCCCGGCACGGTGCTCGCCGGACGCTACCGGCTGCTGGGAGAGCTGGGCGCCGGCGGCATGGGCAAGGTCTTCGAGGCCGAGGACCTGCGCCTCAAGCGGCGGGTGGCGATCAAGGTGCTGGCCGTGTTCGGCATGCCCAGCTTCGACCCCCACGCCCTGCTGCGCCAGGAGGCGGAGATCCTGGCCAGCTTCCAGCACCCGAACATCGTGGCGGTGCACGAGATCGCGCGGGAGGGCGAACTGCACTACCTGGTCATGGACCTGGTGCGTGGGCGGCCGCTGACCCGCGTCCTCGCCGATGTGAGACAGGCCCTCGGCGACGACGCGCTCCCGCGCGATGGCCGCCTGCTCCAAGCCGAGCCGGCCGGTCGTGACGACCCGCCTCAGCGCGTCGGGGCCGGTTCCTGGTTCGACGCCGTCGCCGCGCTGGCAGAGACCCTGGCGCGCACCCTGGCCCATGCCCATGAACGTGGGCTCGTGCACCGCGACATCAAGCCGGCGAACGTCATGCTCACCACCGAGGGCACGCCGGTCGTGCTCGACTTCGGTCTGGCCGGCACGCGTGAGGTCGCCGACAGCGGCATCACCGCCGGCCTCGTCGGCAGCGCCGCCTACCTCGCGCCGGAGCAGGCCCGCAACGAGCAGGTCGGCAAGGATCCGCGCACCGATGTCTACCAGCTCGGCGTGCTGCTCTACGAGCTGCTCACGCTCCGGCCCGCCTACGAGGAGTCCTCGGTCCCGGTGCTGCTCGAGAAGGTCTCGCGCGGGCACGCGTTGCCGCCTCGGCGGCTCGACCCGGGGATCCCGGCGGAGCTCGAGGCGATCTGCCTGATGGCCATGGAGACCGACCCCGAGCACCGCTACGCGACGGCGCTCGCGCTCGCCGAGGACGTGCGACGGTATCTCGACGGCACCGAGCTGCCGATCGCCGCTCGGGGCGCGGCGACACTCGGCCGACGGGTCCGCTTCGCGTGGCACCGCCATCGCGGCCGGCTGACCGCCGCGGCCGGCGTGGCCCTGTTGGCCCTGGTGGCGCTGGTGTCGTGGTGGGCCCGCGGGCCTCGGCTGACCGAGATCGAGCCGTTCCTGTTCCGACCGCTGGGCGACCTGCGGGCCTCGCTGCGCGACGGCACCGGCCAGTCTGCGTTCGGGGCCGCCATCCGCGACGTGGCGCCGGGGGACGCGCTGGGCGTGATCATCGACGCCGTGGAGCCGAGCTGGGTCTACGCCCTCTCGGTGTTCGGCTCGGACCCCGAGGAACCCGAATGGCTGGCGCCCATGGAAGTGGAGTTCCTCACGGCCGAGGGCGCCGAGGAGGACGGCCCGCGGGCCTCGGTGGGTTTCGCCTGGGGTCTGCCGATCCCCGCCGGGGAGTCCCGGCTGGTCTGCACGCTGATTCGCGAACGGGACGGATACGAGGGCCTGTGGGTCTTCACCAGCCCCGAGCCCGTCCCCACCCTGGACAGCTGGATGGAGGTCCTGTCCGACCTCGCCGCGCACAGCTCGCGCGGCGCCGTCCCCCTGGGCCTGGCCAGCGCCGCCTTCGGGCAGCTCCCCTCCGGGCCCCGCGGGATCTCGCCGCGGCTGGACGAGGTCGAGCGCCTGGCCCTCGGCCGCGAGATCGACCGCGCCTACATCCTCGGGGAGCAGCCATGGCCCTTCCCGGACTCACTCCGGTTTGAGATCGTGCTTCCCGTGCAGTGAGCGGCGAGGACGCTCCCCACCGATGTCCGAGAACCCCGTGGATCCAGAGCTGGCTCGGACCCTGGACCTGCTGAGCCGGGCCCAGGGTGGCGATCGTGCGGCGCTCGAGCGCCTCTTCGCCCGCTACTACCCGCGGGTGCTGCCCATCATCCGGGTGCGCATCGGCCGGCTGCTCCGGGCTCGCGTCGAGAGCGGGGACATCCTCCAGGACACCTTCCTCGCGGCCCTGCGCTCGTTCGATCGTTTCGAGATCCGCGACGAGGCGGCGTTCCTGAACTGGCTCGCCCGCATCGCCGAGCACCAGATCCAGGATGCGGCCGACTTCTTCGGTGCCCAGAAGCGCAACGTCGCGCGTGAGGTGCCCCTGAACGCCGGCACCGAGTCCGCTCCGTCCGCGAGCCGCGAACCCACCGACACCGCGCCCACGCCGATGGAACAGGCGCAGCAGCTCGAGCAGCGCAGCGAAGTGGAGCAGGCGCTCGAGGGTCTCAGCGAGGACTACCGCGAGCTGATCCTGTGGCGCGACTTCATGGGCGCGTCGTGGGCCGTCATCGCCGAGGAGACCCAGCGGCCCAGCGCGGATGCCGCGCGCATGATGTACGGCAAGGCGATCATCGAGCTGACCAAGCGCATGCCCCGCCAGCACGGCTCGTCGTCCTAGCTAGAGCTCGCGGACGAAGATGTTGCGGTACCAGACGTCGGCGCCGTGGTCCTGCAGAGCGAGATGCCCGCGCTCGGCCATGCCGTAGGCGGGCCACTGGTCGAACTTGCTGGCTGCCACGCGTGCCTTCCAGTCCGCGTCGTGCAACGTGTAGGCCACGATGCGCTCGCCGTTGAGCCAGTGCTCGACGCGCCTGCCGTCGACCACGATGCGGGCCTGGTTCCAGCTGCCTGCCGGACGCGTCACGTCCGCGCTCGCCGCGTGCAGCGCGTAGTTGGCGCCGGCCTGGTTCACCGCGGGGATGTCGGGGTAGCCGGCATCGTCCAGCACCTGGAACTCGGGCCCCGAGAAGTAGGCCGGGTCGGATGTCTCATCGACCCGGAAGAAGATGCCGCTGTTGCCGCCCGGTGCGATCATCCACTCGATCTCGAGCTCGAAGCTCCCGAAGGTGTCGACGGTGATCAGGTCTCCTCCGGCACCGTGGCCGTGCAGCGCGCCCTCGTCGGCGGTCCAGCCCTCCGGCACGTCGGCTCGGCCGTAGCCGCGCCAGCCGGCCGTGCTGTGCCCGTCGAACAGCGGACGCCAACCCGCGTCGAGTCGCTCGGCGTCGAGCGTGTTCAGGGTCCCGCCGGACACGGTCTCGCCCGGTGATCCGCAGGCAGGCAGGAGCACGGCGGCCAGCAGCGCGAGAAGCGGCGCGCCGCGGCGGACGCGCCGCCCGAGGGTGACAGCCACGTGCATCAGTCCGTCTCCGCACGGGCGAGCGTGGGTCGCCCGCCGGGGTAGAGCATGAGCAGGAGCAGCAGGCACGCCAGCGAAGCCCACATCGGCACCGAGAACAGGCGCGCGTAGTCGCCGTCGGCCCAGTCCGCGACCCACCCGGCGATCTTGCTGCCGACGATGACACCGATCCCCACGATGACCAGGTTGTAGAGGCTCTGCGCGCTGGCGCGCACGTCGGACGTCGTGTTCTCGTCGACGACCATGAACGACACGAAGATGAAACAGCCGAAGCAGAGGCCGTGCAGCGCCACGCCGATCAGCAGGGCTGCCGCGGACTCGGGCAGGTAGGCGAACAGCGCCATGCGCGTGCCGTAGGCCAGGAGCCCCACGGCAAGCAGCGACTTGCGCGAGACCGACTTGGCCACCAGCGGGATCAGCGCCAGCACGAACACCTCGACCATCTGGCCGATGGTCATGAAGCCCCCGCCGCCCACGCCGAAGATCGTCTCGAAGAAGGCCGGCGCCTCGAGGCGAGCGTGCAGGAAGCCCTCGGTGTGCACGAAGTAGAACTGGTGGATGCAGCTCACCGGCACGGCCAGCAGGAACAGCATCAGCAGCGGCTGGCGCTTGATCTCGCCCAGGGCCTCGAAGGTCGCGTTCTTCTCGCCCGACGCGCTGGGTGGCGTCGACGGCAGCGTGAAGCAGTAGAGCCCCATGACCGCGCCCAGGATCGCGCTGAGCCGGAACGCGTCGGCCTTGCCCGCGACCTGCGCGAAGTGCATCGCGTCCTCGGTTCCGCCGCTGCTGTGCATCGCGGCGAGCCAGTGGCCCATGCCGACACCGACCACGATCCAGCCGAAGGTCCCCCACAGGCGCACCCGGCCGAAGTCACGGTCGCGGTCGGGCAGGTGGTGGAAGGCCAGTGAGTTGGTCAACGACAGCGTCGGTGAGTACACCAGCCCGTAGGCCAGCGAGAACCACAGGAACCCGTCGAAGGTGTCGATCTCCGCCAGCTGCCAGACCAGCACCGCGCCGGCCAGATGGCTCAGCCCCAGGAAGCGCTCGGTGGAGAAGTAGCGGTCGGCGATCTGCCCCGCGATGAACGGCCCCACGATGGCTCCGACCGCGCCGGCCGCGAACATCCAGCCGATCTCGTCGCCGGACATCCCACGGTGCTCGCTCAGGAACGACCACAGGAACGGCAACCACGCGCCCCAGATGGCGTACTGCAGGAACATCATCATCGACAGGCGCGCGTTGAGTCCGCCGCCGAGGCGGGGAAGCGGCGCCCTGTCGGGGGATCCGGCGAGGGTCATGCAGGGCTCTCCGGTCCCGCCGCGTCCGGGCGCGGGCCAGGGGTCGCGACGTCAGTCGGAGAAGGCGGCGTCGAAGGCACGGTCGCTGGTCTCGAAGTCCAGCTTGCGCACGAACGTGGCGGCCTCGCGGGCGCCGTGTTCGCGGTCCATCATGGGGTCTTCCCACTCCACGGTGAGCGGCCCCTGGTAGCCGGCGTGGTTGAGCGCGCGCACCAGGCCCTCGAAGTCCACGCGGCCGCGTCCGGGCGACCGGAAGTCCCACGCCCGGCCGTCCTGGCCGAAGTCCGCGTGACCGCCGAAGGTCCCCGTCGGGGTCGGGGCATCCGACCACCACACGTCCTTGACGTGCACGTTGAAGATCCGCGAGCCGAACTCGCGCAGGAACCCGAGGTAGTCCACGTTCTGGTAGCCGAGGTGGCTGGGGTCGAAGTTGAACCCGAAGCGCGGGTGGTGAGCGATGGCATGCAGCGCCCGCCGCGTGGAGGTGATGTCGAAGGCGATCTCGGTCGGATGCACTTCGAGCGCGAAGCACACGTCCTCCTGGTCGAAGACCTCGAGGATCGGGCGCCAGCGTGTGGCGAAGTCGTCGAAGCCGCCTTGGATCTGGCCCGCCAGCGGCGGTGGGAAGGCGTACAGCAGATGCCAGATGGCGCTGCCCGTGAAGCCGTTGACCACCGTGCGACCGGTGAGCGCGAGACGTGTCTTGACGGCCGACGGTGCCGCATCGAAGAAGCGTCGGGTGGCCCGCGCCGTGTCCATCATCTCCTTGGCCGCGCGTGCGCGCACGCCTTCGGGGTCCCCGTCGCCCCAGACGTGCTCGGGCAGGATCGCCTGGTGCCGCGCGTCGATCGGGTCGCACACCGCCTGGCCCACCAGGTGTGTGCTGATCGCGAAGCTGAGCACGTCGTGGTCGAGCAGCTCCTGCCACTTGCGCTCGCAGTAGCCGTCGTCGGACAACGCCGCGCGGGGATCGAAGTGATCGCCCCAGCAGGCGAGCTCCAGGCCGTCGTAACCGAAGGCCTTGGCCTTGGCGGCCAACGCGCTCAGCGACAGATCGGCCCACTGGCCGGTGAAGAGGCACACGGGGCGGGGCATCAGGGGCTCCTCGACGAGTCTCGACCGGTGCGGTGCGGGCAAGGGCCGCTCCCGGGCGGCGGCCAGGGTACCCGACGGTGGGTCACTTCACCTCGGACAGCTTGACCGCGCAGCGTTCGCGCGCGGCGATCAGCGCGGCCTCGAGCACGCGCTGCGTCTGGTAGGCGTCCTCGAAATCGGGCAGGGGCAACTCGGGCTTGCGACGCGCGACGGCGCGGCACACGGCGGCCGCCATGTTCACGAAGCCGTGCTCGTAGCCGAGCACGTGGGCGTCGGGCCACCATGCCTCGGCATAGGGGTGGTGCCCCGCCGCGGTGCACATGATGCGCGTCCAGCCCAGCTCTCGCGCGTCGGCCCGCGCATCGCAGAAGTGGAGCACGTTCATGTCCTCGAAGTCCCAGCGCAGCGAGCCGTGCGCGCCGTTGATCTCGATCCTGTTGCGGTTGTGGTGACCGTGCGCGTTGCGCGTGGCCTCGAAGCTGGCCACCGCGCCCTGCTTGAAGCCGGCCAGGAACAGCACCGCGTCGTCGACGTCACTGCGTCCGGTGCCCGTGCCGTCGGGCAGCGGGCGCTGCTTGACGAACGTCCGGCTCGCGGCACCGTGGATCTCGGTGATCTCGTCCCCGGTGAGGAAGCGCGCCAGGTCGACGATGTGGGCGTTGAGATCGCCGTGGGCCCCCGATCCGGCGCGCTTCCGCTTGAAGCGCCAGACGAGCGGCGTGTCGGGACCACCCCAGCTCTGGAGGTAGTGCGCGCGAACGTGCTGGATGGCCCCGAGGCGTCCCTCGCGAATCAGCTTCCAGGCCAGGCCCACGGCCGGGCAGCGACGGTAGTTGAACCACACGAAGGTCTGGCCCTGCGCCTTGCGCGCCGCGTCCCGCATCACGCGCGCGTCGGCCAGCGTGCCCGCCAGCGGCTTCTCGCAGGCCACGTGCTTGCCGGCCTCGAGCGCGGCCAGGGCCTGCTCCGCATGGACGTCGTTGGGCGTGCCGATGTCGACCAGGTCCACGCGCTCGTCCTCGATCACGTCGCGCCAGCGGGTGGTCGAGTCCTCCCAGCCCCAGCGCGCCGCGAACCGAGCGAGTTCGTCGGCCTGGCGGGCGGCAACGAGGCGCAGGGCGGGCGCTCGCGGGACGTCGAAGAAGCGGCCGACCTGCCCCCACCCGTTGCTGTGGGCGCGGCCCATGAACTTCTGGCCGATCAGACCGATGCCCAGCGGCTTGCCCATGTTCGTCTCCTCGCGCTCGTGGGGCCGTCACGCTAGCGGACGCCCACGAGTCGGACCAGCCCGGGTTCGTCTCAGCGCCCGCCGTGCCGGGCAGCGTCATCACCGAAGCGTTGGCGGATCGCGTCGAGCGTCGCCAGCACCTGGTCGCGGCGCCGCTCCTCGTCCGCTCCGAAGAGGTCGCGCTGGGACGGCGCGCCATGATCCACGAGGTCCGTCAGGCCGAGGCCCAGGAGGCGCACGGCCCGGTCGCCCCGCGCCGCGGCCATGAGCTGCAGCCCCTGCTGGTAGATCTCCACGTCATCCCAGGTGGGCTCGTCGAGCTTCCGCTGACGCGTGTGCGTCTCGAAGGGCGGGAACCGGATCTTGAGTCGCACCGTGCGGCCGGCCAGGCCGGCGTGGCGGCAGCGGCGCCCCACGCCCTCCGCCAGCCGGAGCATGACCCGCGCGAGGTGCTCGGGATCGGCCACGTCGGTCTCGAAGGTCGTCTCGTGGCTCACCGACGTCGCCGCCCGCTCGGTCTGGACCGGGCGGCTGTCGAGGCCTTGGCACAGACGGTGGTAGTGCTCGCCGGCCGAGGTCCCGACGAGCCGCACGAGCTGCTCCAGGCTGCGCCCCTGCAGGTCGCCGATGGTGAACAGACCCGCTTCGGTGAAGCGTTCCTGCGTCCGGCGTCCCGCACCCCAGAGTCTTGCCACGGGCAACGGCGCCAGGAACGCCGCCTCGGTGCCGGGGGGCACGACCACCAGGGCGTCCGGCTTGCGCAGGTCGGACGCGACCTTGGCCACGAACTTGCTCGCCGCCACCCCGACCGAGACGCGCAGTCCCGTCGTCTCGAACACGGCGGCCCTGAGCCTGCGCGCGATCTCCTCGCCGGTGCCGAAGAGCGCCCTGCTGTCGGTGACGTCGAGGAAGGCCTCGTCGAGCGACAAGGGCTCGACCAGCGGCGTGAGCTCCTCGAACAACGCGCGGATGCGGCGCGACTCGAAGGCGTAGACCTGCATGCGGCCGCGCACGTAGATGCCGTCGGGGCAGAGGCGACGGGCCACGGCCGTGGGCTGGGCCGAGTGCACACCGAAACGCCGTGCCTCGTAGGAGGCCGTCGAGACCACGCCACGCCGCCCGAGTCCACCGACGATGACCGGCTTCCCACGGGAGTCGGGATGGTCGCGCTGCTCGACGGCGGCGTAGAACGCGTCCATGTCGGCGTGCAGGATCGTGCGCACGCCGCCCGCGTTGCCGGTCGCGCTCACCGCTTCGGTCTGGGCGGCCGCTCGTCGGCGTCCGCCAGGAGCCAGGCCGTGTTGAAGACGAGTCGCGCGGTGCGCGCGACCTTGTCGATGTCCACCAGGTCCACGCTGTCACGCCAGGTGTGGTAGTCCTTGTTGCGCGTGATCGGGAGCCCCTCGAAGAAGAACATCACCGGCACCCCGATGCTGTGGAAGGAGTAGTGGTCGCTGCGCTGCCACAGCTCCTCACCCTCGCCGGTGACGATGGTCCTGATCTTCGTGCGGTTCAACTTGTTGGCCTGCTTGAGCAGGCTCTCGAAGCCCTGGTTCTGGCGGGTGCCGAGTACGGCGACCTCGTCGGCGTCACCGCGGCCGACCATGTCCATGTTGAGCATGGCCACGACGGACTCGACCGGCACCGGCAACGCGTCGCAGAGCGCCTTGCTGCCGAGCAGGCCGTCCTCCTCGGAGGCGAACGCGCAGGCCAGGATCGAGCGACGTGGCTGCGATGCCGCGAGGGCCTCGATGACCTCCAACAGGGCGGAGGTCCCCGAGGCGTTGTCGTCGGCGCCGAAGCCGATGCGACCACGGACGTCCACGCCGACGTGATCGTAGTGGGCGCCCACCACGACGTATTCGTCGGCCAGCAGCGGGTCGCTGCCCTTCAGCACGCCGACGATGTTGTGGATCGCCACGTCCTGCTTGCGCACCTCGCTGGCCATGGCCACCCGGACCCCCTCGACCTCGAAGCTGTCGGGCTTGGCACGCCTGTCCATCTCGGCGATGCGTGCCGACGTGTCCTCGCCGACCAACGCAGCCGCCACGGCCTCGGTGATCTCCAGCACGGGGATCGCCACCGGCACCGGCTGCCGCGGTGAGTCCACGGCCCAGCGCGCCCAGCTGTAGCGGTAGCCCAGCGTTGCCGGCGGCGGCAACTCGATCTCGAGCTTGCCGATGCCGGACAGCTCCGGCGCCCGGCGCACGACCAGCACGCCGATCGCCCCCCGCGTCTCGAGGGCATTCAGCTTCCCGTAGAGGTCGGCGTCCGCGGTCACTTCGGGCCCGTCGAACTTCTTGCGGTGTCGCGGCTCGCCCTCGTAGATCAGCGCGATGCGATCCCTGAGCGAGAACCCGGCCATGTCCTTGTACTTCTCGCGGGTCGAGCTGATGCCGAACCCGACGAAGGTGAGCGGCCCCTCGGCGTCGCCGCCCGCGTTCGGTGCCGGCACGAAGTCCTCACCGTAGCGGTAGCTGTGCGCTGCATCCTGGGCCGACGTCGCCGAGAGCCGGCAGCCCTCGGGGACGGGCGCCTCGAGCTGTCGTTGAAACGGCATGCGGAACGCGCCCTCGGGGCCGGCGCCGGTCAGCCCGGCCTGCTCGAGCCGCCCGATGATCCAGTCGGCGGCCCGGTCGAGGCCCGCGCTGGGTGAGTCCCGGCCCTCGAGCGGCGCCGACGCGAGTTGCACCAGGTCGAGTTCGAGGTCCTCCTCGGTGATCGTGCGGAAGCCACCCTTGGCGTCCCCGGCCGCCGCGGGCGCCCCCGGTGGCCGCGCTGCCGGGGGATCCGAGCGGGCTCCGAAGCCACCCGCCAGGGGCGCCGCCAGCAGCACTCCGACCAGTGCCATCAGGGCCACGCGGGCCCGGCGCGAAGACGCAGACGATGCCTCGAAGTCGGTCGATGGAGTCGTGGCGTCCGGCATGACCGCGAGCCTACCGGACTGCAGGCCGCGCGTGGAGCCACGATCCCGTCCCAACGCCCCCGGATCCGGCACGTTACGCTGCGCAGGCCCCCCCCGCGGAGAGACCCGTGATCCGCCCGCTCCTGCTCGCGCTCGCCACAGGGCTGCTGCTCGCTCCGACGAGCCTGGCCCAGGCCCCCGACAACATCGATGGGCGCCCCGTGGATCGCCGGGCCCTGCGCGCCACCCCGATCACCCGCATCGTGGCCGACGCCAAGCCCGCCGTGGTCAACATCTACACGACGGTCCCCATCCCGGCCCGCGACAAGCTCCCGCGCCACCCGCTGTTCCGTCTTCAGCGCCGCGACGAGAGCAACACGGTGCTGGGCTCGGGCTGCATCATCGACCCGGACGGATACGTGCTCACGAACGCCCACGTGATCCAGGTCCAGGCGCCGGAGATCATCGTGCGCCTCGGGGGCGGCGACGAGTTCCGCGCCGAACTCATCGACCTCGACGCCGACCACGACATCGCGCTGCTCAAGATCGATGCCCAGCGCCCGCTCCCGACGGTCCCCCTGGGACGCAGCCACGACATCATGGTGGGCGAGACGGTCATCGCCATCGGGAACCCGCTGGGCAACGAGACCTCGGTCAGCGTCGGCATCGTCAGCTCGCTCCACCGCGACGTGCGTCTGCCGAGCAGCAGCAATCCCGACGGGCGCACGCCGGCGTTCAACGACTTCATCCAACTCGACGCGCCGATCAACCCGGGCGGCAGCGGCGGCCCACTGCTCAACATCCTGGGCGAGGTCATCGGTCTGACGGCGGCCATCGCGCAGAACTCCGAGGGATTGGCCTTCGCCATCCCCGTGGATCGCGTCCGCGGCGTGCTCTCCAACCGGATCATGACGCCGCGCCGATTCGGCATCGAGGACGGCATGAACCTCGCCGTCGGCGACCCCGGCTCGGCCCCCATCGTCGGCGCGATCACCCCCGGCGGCCCTGCCGACCTCGCCGGTCTCGAGATCGATGACGAGTTGCTCGCCGTCGACGGCGTGGGCATCACCTGGGAGTTCGAGTACAACAAGCTGCTCTGCGCCTCCCGACCCGGCGATCTCGTCACGCTCCAGGTGTTGCGCGGCGGCGAGGAGCGTTCGGTGCGCGTCGCGTTGCAGGAGATCGAGTCCGCCGACCAGACGATCTGGCGCACGCTCGGCATCAAGGTCGTGGACCACCCGCAGTTCTACGGCGTGTGGGTCGTGCAGGTCGATCCGGTCGGCCCGTCCGCACGCCTGCCGATCCAGCGCGAGGACGTGCTGGACACGGTGGGCGAGCGCTCGGTGGACTCGGTCGAGCAACTCGCCAACGTGCTGCGAGGCCTGCCCCCCGACGACCCGGTGACCCTGCGGGGATTCCGCGGCTCGCGTGGTTTCGCCGGCACGGTCCGTCTGCGCTGATCGCCCGCCCGGGGCTTTCGAGGTATGCTCGGGCTGTTGCGGGGCCCGCGTGGGCTCGACCGCCTCCCTCCATGTCCCTGGTGCTTCATGACCTCGTTCACGCAGTTCCTCGGCGAGAACAAGATCTGGTGGATCCTGCCGATCGTGCTCGTGCTGGCCATCGTGGGTTTCATCCTCTTCACCCAGCCGCCTGTCGACGAGAGCGCCGAGGACTCGCCGTTCCAGTACGACATGTACTGAGGTGAGCGCCGGCGGCCGACGCGTCGGCTGGCTCGGGGGCAGCTTCGATCCCGTGCACGCGGGCCACCTCTGCATGGCCCGCGCGGCGCTCGAACAGCTCGACCTCGACGCGGTGCTGCTCGTGCCCGCGGCGATTCCGCCACACAAGCGCGACCGGCAGCTGGCCTCGGGCGCCGACCGCCTGGCCCTGCTGGCCCTCGCGTGCGCCGACGAAGAACGGCTGCTGGCCAGCGACGTCGAGTTGCGCCGCGACGGCATCAGCTACAGCTACGACACCGCCTGCGCCCTGCGGGAAGAGCTCGGTCCGGGCGCCGCGCTGTTCTTCGTGATCGGCGCCGACACCCTCGCCGAGCTGCCCAGCTGGTACCGGATCGAGGAACTCGGCCGGCTGGTGACGTTCTGCCCGGTGACGCGGGCCGGCACATCCCTGGACACCGGACACCTGCGCCCGCTCCTCGGGGACGAGGGCGCGGCCGCCGTCGCACGACACTGCCTGCACATCGAGCCGCACCCGGCATCCTCGACCGTCGTCCGCGCCCAGCTCAGGGCCGGTGAGGCACCCGAGCACCTGCCTCCCGGCGTCGCCGAGGAGATCCGCCGACGCGGGCTCTACCGGAACGGGGGCGGCGGTGCCACTTCGAGTGACGGCTCCGGCTGAGTCGTGGCCAGGCCGTAGCTCTCGAGCAGCACGCCCTGGGCCGCCGACAGCGCCACCCGCGACACCTCGAGGTCGAGGCGCGCGCGCAACTCGGTGTCGATCGCATCGAGCCAGTTGCGCAGGGTCTCACGCACCTGGAAGGGCGTGGAGAGGTCGTTCTCGAGGCGGCGCTTCTCGCCCTCGTACACCTCGCGGTTCAGGCGTGACGACTCGGCGGTGGTCCGGACGCGCTGGGCCTGGAGCCGCACGTTGCGCTCCTCGATGCGCACGTCAGTGACCGCCAGCAACTCGACCTCACGCAGCAGCACGCCGGCCCGCTGCCGTGTCACCCGCGCCCGGCGCAGGTCGTAGCCCGCGGTCCGGTTGCCGAAGGGCATCTCCCAGCTGAGCGTCAGGCGCGCGGAGTCGAACTGGTTGTCGTTGAGGGTCTGCAGCGAGTCACTGACCGAGCCCTCGTTGCTGTTGGTGCCATAGGCGGCGGTCATGTCGAAGCGCGACAGCGTCTGGTTCTCGGCGCGCTCGACCTCCAGGTCCGCCCGACCCAGTTCCCAGCGGCGCTGCAGGATGTCGGGCCGGCGCGCGAGCGCCGTGAGGATCATGTCCTCGAGCTTGGCCGGGTCCTCGACGGGCGCCTCGTCACCGAGTGCCCGGGTGGTCGGGCTCAGCGGCCGGCGGAACTGCTCCATGTCACCCGGCGCGAAGACCAGGCGACGCAGTTCGTCCATGGCCTGGCTGGCGGTGTTCTCCGCCTGGATCAGCTCCTCCTGCCGCTGGGCCAGCTCGGCCTCGACCTCGACGACCTCGATGCGATTGCGCAGCCCCTGGTCGAACGTGCGCCGCGTGATGTCGACCAGTTCCTCGGCGAGTGCCACCGAAGCCCGCTTGGTGCGCAGGTTCTGCAGCGAGAAGACCAGGTTCCAGTACGAGATCACGACCAGCTCGACCGTGTTCATCGCGGTCTGATCCCGACCCGCGGCGGCGATGCGCACGTCGTGCGCGGCGATCTCCAGGCCCTGACGCTCGAAGTCGCCGCCGTTGCGCAGCAGGGGATGGGTGATGGTGAGGTTCGAGCTCGCCGTGTAGATGTCGGAGGTGCCACCGCTCTGCGTCTTGACGCGTTGGGGCCCGACCGAGAACTCCCACGACGTGCCCGAGAGGAACAGGCCGCGCACACCCGACTGGAGGTTGAAGAAGGTCTGCGTGGTGGCGCCCGAGCCGCCGACGTTCACACCACCGACGATGTTCGTCGGCGTGGGCGCGGTGACCGAGCGGCTGCCGGTGACGTCGGTGAAGAGCACCGAGTCGAAGCGACCCCACGCGGAGCCGAAGCCCTCGACCGACGCCTGCGAATCCAGGTTCGCGGCGCGCACCGTGAGGTTGTTCCCGAAGGACAGGCGGATCGCATCGACCAGCGACAACTCGAGCGGGTCGCTCATGTCGAAGCTGGGGGTGGACTCGGTGTAGTCGGAGAGCAGGTCCGCCCACAGATCTTCGTCGGTCTCCTGCAGGGGAGCGAGCAGGAACGCCGACATCAGGGCCAGGACACAGGAGGCAAACATGGCGACGAGGATCCAGGCTGGGGCGTCAGACGCAAGAGATCGTTGCCGGGAGGGTCTTGCCGGCCACGGATTCGACATCGCGGCGGAGCCCCGCGGCACCGCCGCGCAGGTCTCCGACGCCCGAGGGCGCACGACTCAGGGTCGGGTCTGCTGCAGCCTCGCCCGGCGCTCTCCGGGCTGCTGTCCGGGCTCGAGGTGCAGCCAGAGGGTGTCGGGCGGCAAGACCCCGGCGACGCGATCGGCCCACTCGATCACGACCACATGCCCGTCCCGGCGCAGATCGTCCAGGCCGGCCCGCAGCAGGTCATCGGGTCCGTCCATGAAGTAGGCGTCGAAGTGGGCCAGCGGCACCCGGCCCCCCGCGTACAGGTTGAGCAGCAGGTAGGAGGGAGAGCAGACGGGGACCTCGTCCGGGACGTCCATGGCGCGCGCGAGCCCCCGGGTGAACTCGGTCTTGCCGGCCCCCAGCTCCCCGACCAGCGCCAGGACGCCGCCTGGAGCGAGGCGCTCGGCGACTTCCGCGGCCAGGGCGTGGGTGGCGGCCACATCGCCCAGGGAGCGTTCGGTGCCCTCAGAAGCCATGGGCGAAGCCCCCCGACGGCCACGGCTGGGCGCGGCCGTCGCGCACCAGTTGAAGACCCTCGCCTCGATCCACGACCGACCCGATCGCGGTCAGCCCCCCGAGCCCCGCCGGGTCGGTCCCGGGTCCCAGCGCCAACAGCAGCTCGAAGTCCTCGCCGTCGAAGAGCGCGGCGAGCATCGGATCGGCACTCCCGGCCGCGTCCGCGTGGACGGGCAGCGCAGCGCCCTCGACCCGTGCACCGACGCCGGACGCGGCGCACAGCCGCGGCAGGTCGAGCCCCAGGCCGTCCGAGAGGTCCATGGCCGCGCGCACATCCACGCTCGCCGCGCGCAGCCTGCGTGACACGTCGAGACGCGGCCGCACGTCGAGATGGCGCGACCGCCGGGAACCGCCGAGGGGCCCGCTCACCCAGAGCCGGTCGCCAGGCCCGGCGCCCGCGCGCGTCCAGGGTGCTGCTCGGGATCGACCGGCGACCGTGACCGACACCGCGAGGGCGCCGGCGGGAGCCGCCACGGTGTCCCCCCCGGCCACGAGGACCTCGAAGGACGCGGCCGCTTCACGCAGCGCGTCGGCCAGCGCGGCCGCATCGGTTCCCGCGGGAAGCTGCACCGCGAAGAGCAGCACCTCCGGTTCGGCACCCATCGCCGCGAGGTCGGACAGCGCCGCGCCGACCGCCTTGCGAGCCACGCGCCGCGGATCCGTCCCCGGCTCGAAGTGGGTCCCCTCCACGACCGTGTCCACGCTCAGGATCCAGCCGTCGGGGAGCACCGCCGCGTCGTCCCCTGGCCCCACCGGCAGGGGCGAACGCCCGGCGGTGATCCGATCGATGAAGTCCTGCTCGGCGGTCACGGTCGGGCGCCGACGCTCTCGGCGTCGCCCTCGAGCCAGCGGTCCACGGCCGCCCGGAGGCGTGCGGCGCTCTCGCGCGGATCGGGCGCGTCGGCGAGGGCGCGCACGACGGCGACGCCCGCGAGCCCGCGGGGCAGCCTCGGCACGCTCTCGACGCCGAGGCCACCGAGCGCGACCACCGGCGTGTCCCCGACGCGAGCGAGGACCTGTTGGATCTGGCTCCGGGTCAGCAGGGGCCGGGGATGGCTGCGCGGCGTGGCGGCGAACGGGCTCAACATCAGGTAGTCGGCACGCTCGTCCTCGGGTTGAAGCGGCCAGTGGGCCGAGCGCCCCGCGATCCGTCCCGGGGCGATGCGGCGGATCGCGGCGAGATCCGGACCGGCGTACCCGGTCTGCACGCCGGCGGCCCGAGCCGAGGCGGCCAGCTCGGCGTCACGGCTGACCAGCGCGAGAGCGCCGCCCGCCTGCACCAGCGATACCAGCGCGCGCGTGAGCGGCTCGCGGACGCCGTCGGGCTGACGACGCTCGCGGATCAGGACCGCGGTGACACCACCTGCCACCACGCGTTCGACGAGTCGCTGGGTCTCGACCGGCGGCCGGTCATCCGGCGTGACGAAGACGAGCCGCAGCGACGCGCGCAGCGACTCAGCCATCGCGCCCACCCGGTCCCTTGGTCCCCACGTCGACCGTGCTCGGCCCGTGCCCCTCCAGGAACACGCCGAGTGGCGAGAGCAGGCCCGCCAGCGCGTCGCGGTCCACGTCGGGGGACATCAGCAGCGCCGTCGGGGACAGCCGCTCCAGGATCTGGGGGCGCAGGGACTTCTCGTGCAGGATGCGGTCGATGACTTCCTTGTTGCGGCCGCGAACCAGCGACACCGTCGCCTGGCTCACGAACTTGACCTTCTCCGCCCATTGGCAGATCGAGTAGATCACGTTCTGGGGCACCTCGACGCGGCAGTTCTCGCTGAGCGTGCGCAGGATCGCGGAGGGTTCGAGACCCTCCGCCACGGCCTTCTCGATCGAAGCCTCGGTGAGCTTGTAGCGGTAGGCCGAGTCGCTGCTGGTGCGCGCGGCGAAGCGGTCCAGCTCCGTGATCAGGTCGTAGGCCGAACCGTCCGGGAAGAGGATCACCTCGAAGTCGGGATTCACCACGAGCGGCGCGGTGCGGTCGAGTTCATCCTCGGGGATCTCGATGCCCAGCGCCTTCGCCCCCAGCGGCGTGAGGCGCATCCAGCCCGGCTTGCCGTTCCGACTGGCCAGGTCCACGAGCCCGAACAGGAACAGGCGGTCGCGGGTCCAGGTGGCCAGCTCCATGGCGAGCTGATGCGGGTCGCGCATGCCCGACTGCTGCGCGAACTGGTAGCGACTCTGGAACCGATCCCGGACCCCGAAGTGATCCAGGTTGGCCAGGTAGCGGTTGCGCGCCGTGAAGGCCGGCAGCGAGATGTCGATCCACGCGCCCACCTTGAGCGTGCGCAACCGGTCCAGGTACAGCTTGAGCAGGCGCTCACCGTGGAACGGCTCGACCGTGCTGACCCAGTTGCCGGTGGTGAACTTGAGCAGCCGCGAGAGCTTCTTCTCCAGGGGCGTGCGATCCCAGCTCTTGCCCTTGATGGTCAGCACCACGCTGCGGTCGGGACCGCGCTCGATCATCGACTGCGATTGACAGAAGTCGAACAGGTACTGGAACAGCCACGGCCCGGGGAAACCCGAGGTGCGCGCCAGGATGAACGCGTCCTCGAGCTTGCGCACGGCCGTGCGATAGACCTTGCCGGACAGGGTCAGCTTGATCGGGTTGTGTTCGACGTAGGACAGGAAGGCGCTGATGTCGGAGATCAGGTCGACGCCGAGGCCGGTGACTTCCTCGAGCGCCGGCGGGCCGGGGTGGAAGATCGAGGTGAGGGACTCGACGACCTCCTCGAAGAGCACGATCGCCTCGTCGAACTGATGGATGCCGAACTCGCCCAGCGACACGTGACGCACGGTGCCGAGCAGGTTGTCCTCCAAGGCCTTCTGCAGGCCGCCACGCTTCCACCGCGCGAGGCCGCGATGGTTCTTGTCGAGGGCGCCGCGGGGGGCCACGCCGCCGAACTGGGTGGCGACGACTTCGATCAGCTCGCGTTGCTGCTCGCCGTCGAGTCGCGCCAGCCGCTCGGCCACGACGTCCGGCCGCGAGAGCAGCGCCGCCGCCTCGGCATGGTCCTTCGCGTTCGGCTTCCCGGGCAAGTGCTGTTCGAGCAGCGGCCTGAGGTCCTGCCGATCGACCAGGCGTGACAGGTGCCCGCGCAGGGTGAAGATCTCCTCCACCGACCGGTCGTCGTCCCAGATGAAGGCCTGCAGGATGTCGCCCAGCTCGCAGGGGACGAGGTAGGTCTCCTTCGGTTTGGGAGCCGCGTTCCCGTTGCCGCTGCTGGTGCTGGCCTGGAACAGGAAGCCGCGCTTCTGGAGCGCGTTCACGGCGGCCTTGAGTTCGAAGGGCGACAGGTACCCGAAGGACTTGCTGCTCGTGACGTGGGCGAGATCGGCCCGATAGCCGTCGCCACGCAGGAAGAACTTCATCAGGTCGACGAGCTTCTTGCTGAGGAACTTCAGGCGCTTGCGGACGGACTTCTCGTTGCTCATCCGCTTCTGGAGTTCACCGACCAGGCGGTCGTGGGTGTCGGGGGGCGACCCGTGCCCGTCCCAGAAGGACAGCAGCTCACGCAGATCGGTCTCGGGGCGCTGGCTCAGCACGGCCTGCAACGCCACCCCGCGTGACCCGTTCCTCGACGCTGTCGTGTCCCGACGACCCAATTTGAAGCCTCTGGGTAGAAGCGACGAATCGTACCGCATGTGGGCGAGGCCATCCACGCCCAGACCGGTCCGGGATGTCCCTCAACCGGCCCGAGGCGCCGTGGGAGGTCCGCCGGCCGGAGGCCGTGGGGGGAAGCCTCGAGCGCCTCTCTCGGCACGAACACGGGGCTTGCCGCCCCCCTGCGCCAGCTGGAGGCGCGAATCAGAGGCTCGCCACGTCCCGGATCTCGTACGTGTAGCCCTGCTCGGTCAGGAACAGCTGCCGGTTGTTGGCGAAGTGCTCCTCCCGGCTGTCGCGCGTCACCAGCGAGTAGAAGATCGCCTGACGGCGGTCGCTCTTGGGCCGCAGGATCCTTCCGAGGCGCTGGGCCTCCTCCTGCCGCGATCCGAACGTGCCCGAGACCTGGATGGCCACGTTGGCGTCGGGCAGGTCCACGGCGAAGTTGCCCACCTTGCTGACCATGAGCACCTTCAGGACGCCCTCGCGGAACTGCTTGTAGAGCACCTCGCGTTCCTTGGTCGGCGTCCGGCCGGTGATCAGCGGGCACTCGAGGTTGGCGGCGAGCTCGTCGAGCTGGTCCAGGTACTGACCGATGACCAACACCCGGTCGTCGCCGTGGCGCGCCACCAGCTGCGCCACCGCGTCCACCTTCTCGGGGTTCTCCGAAGCGATGCGGAACTGCTCGCGGCTGCCGGCCGAGAGGTACTCCATCTGCAGGGTCGGGAGCAGCGGCAGGCGCACCTCGACGCAATGCGCCGTGGCGATCCAGCCCTGCCGTTCGAGCACCTTCCAGGGGACGTCGTACTTTTTCGGGCCGATGAGCGAGAAGACCTCCTCCTCGCGCCCGTCTTCGCGCACCAGCGTGGCGGTCAGGCCCAGCCGGCGCCGCGCCTGGATCTCCGCCGTGACGCGGAACACCGGGGCCGGCAGCAGGTGCACCTCGTCGTAGACGACGAGCCCCCAGTCGCGTGCGCCGAACAGCGAGAAGTGCGTGAACTCCCCGGTCTTGCGCTTGCGATAGGTGAGCATCTGGTAGGTCGTGATCGTGACCGGGCAGATCACCTTGTTGTCGCCGGTGTACTCGCCGACCTCGTCCTCGGTGAGCGACGTCTTGTCGAGCAGCTCGTCCCGCCACTGGCGCACGGCGATGGTGTTGGTGGTCAGGATCAAGGTCTGCGTCTGGAGCCGTTGCATGCAGCCGATGGCCACGACGGTCTTGCCGGCGCCACAGGGCAGCACGACCACGCCGCTGCCCCCCTTCTCGGTCCCGCCGGCGTGGAAGATGTCGGCCGCTTCGGCCTGGTAGCCGCGCAGCTCGAACGCCCCCCCGCCGGAGCGTACCGAGCGGTTGGCGAGTCCGAAGGCCAGGTCGGCTCCGTGGGTGTACCCGGCCAGGTCCTCGACCGGGAAACCGATCTTGATCAGCGCCTGCTTGACCTCACCGCGCAGGTGTTCGTTGACGACCAGCCCGCCGTCCTCGCGTCCGTTCTTCTCGAAGAAACGCTTGAGCGTCGCGTTCCGGGCCAGGTTGTCGAGCAGCTCGGAGTCGTCGGAGCGCAGCACGAGGCGCTCGCCGTCGCGCACGAGCTTGAGCAGTCCGAATCGCCGGATGTGGTCCTCGATGAAGCGCCGGACGTTGGGCGGCACCGGGTACCGCGAGGCCCCGGCGAGGAACTCGATGATCCGTTCACTCGAGCGTCCGGCGGCCGCGGCGTTCCAGATCGACAGCGGCGTCAGCCGGTAGGTGTGGATGTGCTCGGGGCTCTTCACCAGCTCGGCGAACAGCGACAGCTCGTCGCGCGCCTCGGTGAAACCCTCGGCGTGGACCTCGGCCAGGATCGTGTGGTCGCTCTGGACCGTCAGCGGTTGCGAGGTCATGCCACGACCCCCGGCAACGCGCCCACGAGGTAGCGCCCGGTGTGGCTCTCGGGGTGCGCCGCGATCTGCTCCGGCGTCCCCACGGCCACCAGCTGTCCGCCGCCGGATCCACCCTCGGGCCCCAGGTCGATGACGTGATCGGCGCTCTTGATCACGTCCAGGTTGTGCTCGATCACGACCACCGTGTTCCCTTGGTCCACCATGCGCTGGAGGACCGCGACGAGTCGGCCCACGTCTTCGAAGTGCAGACCCGTCGTGGGCTCGTCGAGCACGATCAGCGAGCGGCCCGTGCCGGGGCGCCCGAGTTCACTGGCCAGCTTCACCCGCTGGGCTTCGCCGCCCGAGAGCGTGGTCGCCGGTTGTCCCAGCTTCAAGTACCCGAGTCCGACATCGACGAGCATGCCCAGCTTGCGACGCACCGCCGAGATCGACCCGAAGTGCTCCAGCGCGTCGCCGATGTCCATCTCCAGCACGTCGGCGATGGTGAAGCCATGGCACTTCACCGCCAGCGTCTCGCGGTTGAAGCGACGGCCGTGGCACGACTCGCAGGTCAACTCGACGTCGGAGAGGAAGTGCATCTCGACCACCTCGACGCCGCGACCGCTACAGGCCTCGCAACGCCCGCCGGAGACGTTGGTCGAGAACCGGCCCGGCCCGAAGCCCCGCATGCGCGCCTCCGGGCTGGCCGCGAACAGCGCGCGGAGGTCGTCGAAGACGCCGGTGTAGGTCGCCGGGTTGCTGTGCGGTGAGCGACCGATCGGCGCCTGATCCACGAGCAGCAGCCGATCGAAGGCCGCCGCACCCCTGACTCCGGACTGGCCGCGCGGCGCGACCTTGTCGGGCTCGAGGCGGGCGCGGATGGCGGGCACCAGCAGATCGGTCACGAGCGTCGACTTGCCCGACCCCGAGACGCCGGTGACCACGGTGAAGACGCCCACGGGGAAGTCCACCGTGAGCTTGGCGAGGTTGTGCAGTTGGGCGTCCTCGAGGGACACGACTCGCGTCGCCTCGCGCCGCTTGGCGGGCACGGGCACCGCACGTCGCCCGCTCAGGAACTTGCCGGTCAGCGACTGGCGCGAGCGGGCCAACTGTTCCGGCGTGCCCCGGGCCACGATCTTGCCGCCGTGACGTCCGGCGCCGGGGCCCATGTCCAGCACGTGGTCCGCGGCCTCGATGGTCTCCCGGTCGTGCTCGACGACGACGATCGTGTTGCCCAGGTCGCGCAGCTCGCGGAGCGTGTCGAGCAGCTTGCCCTGGTCGCGCGGGTGCAGGCCGATGGACGGTTCGTCGAGCACGTAGAGCACCCCCACCAGCCGGTTGCCGAGCTGCGACGCGAGGCGGATGCGCTGGGCCTCGCCGCCCGAGAGGGTGGCCGACCCACGGTCGAGGCTCAGGTAGCCGAGCCCCACGTTCTCCAGGAAGGCCAGCCGGTTGCGCACCTCGCGCAGCACGTCCTCGGCCACCATGGCGCGGCTGCCGTCGAGCTCCACCACGTCGAACCACTCCCGCGCCTGGGTCACGGTCAGGCGCGAGATCTTCGCGATGCCTTCGCCGCCGAAGGTCGTGGCCAGGGACCACGGACGCAGTCGCCCGCCGCGGCAAGCCGGACAGTCGCCCTCCGACATCAGGCTCTCGAGCGCGCGACGCCACCAGCCGTCCTTCTCGGTCCCGCGCCACCAACCCTCGACCGCCGCGAGCAGCCCGTCCCACTCGACGTTGTAGTCGTAGGAGCGCGAGCGCCCGTTGCTCTGCTTGGCGAAGGACACCTCGATGCGCTGATCCTCGAGGCCGTGCAGCACGGCATCCTTGAAGCGCTGGGGTTGGCGCGACCACGGGCGTCGGATGTCGACGTCCTGGAGTCTCGCCAGCTCGGTCAGCAGTTGCGCATGCCACCCGCCCTCGCGCGCGATGTAGCGCCCGACGCGCGAGGTCATCGCTCCCTCGAGCAGCGGGCGCCCGGGATCGTCGAGCAACTCGCCCACGTCGGCGACCCTCAGTCGGCCGAGCCCCTCGCAGGACTCGCAGGCGCCGACGTGACTGTTGAACGAGAACATGCGCGGCGACAGCTCACCAGGCAGCCAGGTGTCGCAGCGGGCGCACCCGGCGCGTGCCTCGTAGTCGAGCACCGCGCCGTCCTCCAGCCGTACGTGGGCGAGTCCGAGCCCACGCTGCTGCGCCAGCCCGAGGCTCTCGGCGAGCCGGGTGCGACGGCGAGCATCCCCCTTGAGCCGGTCCACGACGAGCTCGATGCTGCGCACGCGGCCGACCTTGGGGAGCTCATCGAGCCGATGTTCGTCCCCGTCGAGCAGCACGCGCACGAAACCGTCGCGCTGCAACTCCTCGCACAGGTCGACCAGGGTCCCGGGCTTGGTCAGCAGGGTCGGGTGGTCGTGGTCCTTGCTGAACAGCGACGCAGTGATCACGAGCCGCTGACCGGCCGCCCGGGCCAGGACATCCTGGGCGGCCAGCGTCGGCGACCAGGCCTTCAGTTCCTTGCCGCACTTCCAGCAGTGCGGCGTCCCCGCCCGGGACCACAGCAGGCGGAAGTAATCGTGGATCTCGGTGCTCGTCGCCACCGTCGAGCGCGGGTTGCGCGAGGCCGTCTTCTGGTCGATGGCGATGGCCGGGGCGAGCCCATCGATGCGGTCCACCGGCGGCCGGTCCATGCGCGAGAGGAACCGCCGCGCATAGGTCGACAGGCTCTCCACGTAGCGGCGCTGCCCCTCGGCGAAGATCGTGTCGAAGGCCAGGCTGGTCTTGCCCGAGCCGGACGGACCGGTGATCACGGTGAGCTGCCCGTGGGGCACGGTCACGTCGATGTGGTCGAGGTTGTGGATCGAGGCTCCGCGCACGACCAGGTCGGCGGGTCTGGCCGAGCTGGGCTTGCGCTTGCGCGCCGCGGCGACGCGACGCTCCCGTGGTTTCAGCAGCGGCCTCAACGCCTGGCCCGTGGAGCTCTCGGGGATGGCCGCGATCTCCTCGGGCGTCCCCGCCCCCACCAGCGCGCCCCCGCCGTCCCCACCGTCCGGCCCGAGGTCGATGACATGGTCGGCGCACTTGACCACATCGAGGTTGTGCTCGACGACGAGCACCGTGTTGCCCGCCTCGACCAGCTCCTGCAGCGCCTGGACGAGCACGCGCACGTCCTCGAAGTGGAGCCCCGTGGTGGGCTCGTCGAGGATGTAGAAGGTGCGCCCGGTGGACGGCCGGCACAGCTCGCTGGCGAGCTTGACGCGTTGCGCCTCGCCGCCCGACAGCGTGGTCGAGGGTTGGCCCAGCGTGATGTAGTTGAGGCCGACGCCGGCCAGCGTGTCGAGCACCCGGCGGATCTTCTTGTGGTGCTCGAAGAACTCCAACGCCTCGTCCACCGACATGCCCAGGATCTCGTCCACGGCCTTGCCGCGGTACTGGATCTCGAGCGTCTCGCTGTTGTAACGGCGGCCCTCGCAGACCTCGCAGGACACCTGCACGTCGGGCAGGAACTGCATCTCGATCACGTTGACGCCGGCGCCTTCGCACTCCTCGCAGCGCCCGCCCTTCACGTTGAACGAGAAGCGGCCCTTGCCGTAGCCGCGCACCTTGGACTCGGGCGTGCCCGCATACAGGTCGCGGATGTGGTTCATCAGGCCGGTGTACGTGGCCGGGTTGCTGCGCGGCGTGCGCCCGATGGGCTGCTGGTCGATCTCGATGACCTTGTCGATGTGCTCCAGGCCGTCGATGCGGTCGTGCTCTCCGGGCGGGTTCTCGGCCGCGTGCAGGACCATCGCCAGGGCGCGCCGCAGGACCATGTCCACCAGGGTCGACTTGCCCGAGCCGGACACACCCGTGACCGCGATGAGGCTGGCCAGCGGGAAGCGCACGGTCAGGTCGCGCAGGTTGTGCTGGCGCGCGCCGACGACCGTCAGCGCCTCGCCCGAGCCCGCTCGGCGCGCGCTCGGCACCTCGATCCGACGACGCCCCGTCAGGTAGTCGGTCGTCAACGTGTGCGGGCCGTTCAGCACCTCGGCCGTCGGGCCCGAGGCCAGGACCTCGCCCCCGTGGCTGCCCGCGCCGGGGCCGATGTCGATCAGGTGGTCGGTGGCCAGGATGGTCTCCTCGTCGTGCTCCACCACGAGCACCGTGTTGCCGCGGTCGCGCAGTGCTCCCAGCGTGCTGATCAGGCGCTTGTTGTCGCGCGGATGCAGGCCAATGGACGGCTCGTCGAGGACGTACAACACGCCCTGCAGTCCCGACCCGACCTGGGTCGCGAGCCGCACGCGCTGGGCCTCGCCGCCGGACAGGGTGCGCGCGCCGCGGTCGAGGCGCAGGTAGCCCACGCCGACGTCGCCGAGGAACGCGAGCCGACTGCGGATCTCCCCCACCAGCTGAGCGCCGATGCGCGTCTCGCGGTCATCCAGCTCCAGCGTGTCGAACAGCGCGCCGAGTTCCGCCAGGGTCAGCGCCGAGAGGTCGGCCACGTGGAGCCCCCTGAACAGCACCGCGCGCGCGTGGGCGTTGAGCCGCGTGCCCTGGCACGACGGGCAGGTCTGGACGCTGCAGAAGCGCTCGACCTGTCGGTGCCCCGGCTTCCCGAGGTGCCGCTCGAGGGCGGGCAGGATGCCCTCGAAGGGTTTGGTGTCCTCGCCGCGGATGGTCAGATTGCTGTCGCGCGAGGTCCAGTCCCAGGCCAGCGTGACCTCGTCGTCGCCCGAGCCGCGCAGCATCAGGTCGCGCGCGCGCTGGGGCAGGTCCTTCCAGGGTGCATCGAGATCGATGTCGAAGGCCTTGCCCAGCCTCGTCAGGCTGGCCGGACCGAGCCGCACGTAGGACATGTACCCGGTGCGGTTGCTGACCTTCAGCGCGCCCTCGCGGATCGAGAGGTCCTCGTTGGCGATCAACAAGCGCGGGTCCGGGCGGCGCCGCGAACCGAGGCCCTCGCAACCGGCGCAGGCGCCATGCGGCGAGTTGAACGAGAACAGCCGCGGCTCGAGCTCGGGGAAGTCGCCGTGGCCCTCCGGGCAGGAGCTGAGCGTCGAGAAGGGCACCGAGGCCCCGCCGTCCACGCGCACGTTGACCAGCCCGTCGGCCAGGTCGGTGGCGGCCTCGACCGCCTCGGCCAGCCGCGCCTGCTTCTCGGGCTCGGCCTTCAACCGGTCGACGACCAGTTCCAGCGTGTGGCGCCTGTTGCGAACGAGGCTGATCTCCTCGTCCAGTCGGCGCTCGACACCGTCGACCCAGATGCGCCCGTAACCCTTGAGGCGCCAGCCTTCGAGATCCTTGCGGTACTCGCCCTTCCGATCGCGGACGACCGGCGCCAGGATCGCCACCCGCTTCCCGGCGTAGCGCTTGAGCAACGCGTCGACGATGCCGTCCACGGTGCGGCCCTGCACGACCGCGCCGCACTCGGGGCAGTGCGGGACACCCAGCCGCGCGAACAGCAGCCGCAGGTGGTCGTGGATCTCGGTGATCGTGCCCACCGTCGAGCGCGGGTTGCGCCCGGCGGTCTTCTGGTCGATCAGCAGGGTCGGCGAGAGCCCGTCGATGCGCTCGACGCGCGGCTTCTCCATGCGCCCGAGGAACTGCCGCGCGTAGGCCGACAGGCTCTCGACGTAGCGGCGCTGCCCCTCCTGGTAGATCGTGTCGAAGGCCAGGCTCGACTTGCCCGAACCCGACACGCCTGTGATGGTCGTGAGCTGCAGGCGCGGGATGGTGACGTCGACCGACCGCAGGTTGTGCTCGGACGCGCCCTTCACCACGATGTCGGAGAGGGCCATGTCGGTCAGCGCCCCGCCGTGCCGGTGACGGCGGCCACGTCGGTGATGTCGAGGACCTCCAGGATCTTGCGGTGAATCGCCGCGCCGGCCGCGACCACCGTGCCACCCAGCAGCCAGTCGTCGCCACCGGCCATGTCCGTCACCAGGCCTCCGGCCTCGGCGACCAGCAGCCCGCCGGCCGCCACGTCGAACGGGTTCAGGTGGGGCTCCCAATAGCCGTCCAGGCGCCCCGCTGCGGTGTAGGCGAGATCCAGCGCCGCCGACCCGCAGCGGCGCATCCCGCGCACGCGCATGACCATGTCGGCGAAGTGCTCGACGTTGCTGTCGGGCAGCTCGTCACGACGGTAGGCAAACCCGGTGGCGAGCACCGTGTCGATCAGGTCGGTCTTGGCGGACACGTGGAGGGGTGAGCCGTTGAGAGTCGCCCCGGCCCCGCGCGCGGCGGCGAAGAGTTCACGCAGCCGTGGCGCGTGAACCACCCCGACGGCCGGCCCCTGCGCGTCGCAGAGCGCGATCGACACCGCGAAGAACGGGTGCCCCTGGCTGAAGTTCACGGTCCCGTCGAGCGGATCGATGTACCAGATCGGCCGACCCTCGGCCGCTTCGTGCGTCTCCTCCTCGGCGAAGATGGCCGTGCCCGGAAAGGCCTCGCGCAGGCGCTCCACGATCAGGCGCTCGCTGGCCAGGTCCGCGTCGGTCACGGGGTCGCGACGGCCCTTGAGGCGCACCGCCTGATGCGGATGCGCGCTGTCGTGAGCGAGCAGCACGTCGCCGGCGGCGCGCGCGATCTCGATCACCGTCGGCAGCAGCACCTCGGGTGGCGGCAGGGTGTCGGGCATGGGTGGCGGCGCGGTCAGGGTGCGGGATCGGGGGAGGCGGAAGGGGTGCGACCGCGGGCACGGTCGGCGGGCGGCGCGGGCGGTGGTCAGAGCTGGTCCACGAGGATGCGGCAGACGTCGTCCAGGGCGGGCTTCACGGTGGCGTTGCGCGGGGGGCTCTTCCGACCGGTGTGGTTCAGCAACATCGAGAAGGCGACGACGCGACCGGAGCGCGCCACGGCGTAGCCCGAGAGCGCGTAGGCGCCCCCGATGTAGCCCGTCTTGGCACGGACGGCCCCACGGTAGGGTTCTTCGCCGAGCCGCGCGTGCAGGGAACCGTCGCGTCCCGAGATCGGCAGGCTGCGGAGGAACAGGTTGCGCGCCGGCCCCTCGGCCACGGCCATCTCGCGCAGGGTCCTGGCGAGCGCCTCGGCGGTCACGCGATTGTCCTCGCAGAGCCCGGAGCCGTCGCTGAGCACCAGCCCGGCCGTGTCGACCCCCAGGGCCTCGCGCAGGAACCGCTCCATCACCAGGCTGCCCCCCTCGAAGCTCCCGCCGGCCCCACCCACGGCGCCGTTGAGCTTGTGGAGGTGCTCGGCCAGGGAGTTGTCGCTCTCCTTGTTGGTGAGCAGCAGGGCGAGCGACAGGGGTGTCTCGAAGCGCGCGAGCTCGTAGCCGTCACCGAGGTCCGCGGTCGCGCCCGGACGCACGACGACACCGCCCCGGACTTCCACCCCACGACGCGCGAGCTGCTCGATCAGGCAGGCGCCGAACCAGCTCACGGGGTCGCGCACCGGGACGTCCAGCCCGACCGGCCCCACACCGGTGCCCACCCGACCCCCGACGCTGATGCGGCCGTCGTCGTCCGGACGGTTGAGCGCGACCTTGAACTCGGCGGACTTCGCCGCGCGCTTCACCTTGTTCTCGACCGAGTAGCCCCGCGATACCGTGCCCAGCCGGGCGTTGGGCCGATCGCCCCGCCCGGTCACCTGCACCGTGGCGCGGTTCCCGTGCAGCGACAGTCCGGCGATCGGGGGTGCGTAGCTCTTCTCCAGGTCATCGATGTCCCAACCCGGGTGGACCCACTGCTCGTCCAGGATCGAGGCGTCGAGGACCAGGGCGCCTTCGACCGAAGTCAGCCCGGTGCCCAACAGCAGGTCGGCCAGCGTCGCGGCCGGATCGGTGATGCCCTCCGCCTCGAGCAGGTCCGCGCGCAGGCACGGGTCGCCACCGCCCTGGACGATCAGGTCCCCCGCGAGCGCTCCGCCCTCGCCGGGCACCGCGGCCGCGAGGAAACGCGTCACGAAGAGGTGTTCGGGGCCGAGCACGCCGAGCGCCGTGGCGGTGGTCAGCAGCTTCATGTTGCTGGCCGGGATCATCGGCTCGTCCGCCCGGCTGCGATGCAGCCACTGCCCGCTCGCCACGTCCATGATGGCGACCGAGGCGGTCACCCCGGTCAGTTCGGGATCGGCGAGGCGGGATGCGACGGCGTCGCCCACGTCGAGCAGCGAGGCGAGGGCGAGGACCAGCCCGAGGACGGCGGCCATGAGATCCTCCGAAGGCGGCCTGACGAGGCGCCGCCCCGGTCATCCCGGGAGCGGCAGAATCAGGCCATCTTCCGCGAGGGTCACCCGCCCTTCAAAGGATTCCCGTGCTCGGACCTCGATCGGCTCGTCGAGGGTGGGCGGATAGAAGTGGGTCAGCACCAGGTGGCGCACGCCGGCCTCGGCCGCCACGGCCCCCGCTCGGCGGGGCGTCAGGTGGCCGGGGATCGGGGCGCCGTCGGGCCCGGCCGCCTCCAGGACCAGCAGATCGGCGTCCCTGGCGAGATCGATCAGTTCGCCGCCCTCCACCGCATCTCCGCTGAAGGCCACCACGGTGCCGTCGGCCAGGGTCAAGCGGTAGCCCAGCGAGGACGCGTGATGGGCGATCCGATAGGCCTGCACGGCGATGCCGCCCTCGATCTCCACCGGCCCCGGCTCCACGGGGTGGAAGGCCAGACGCCTCGGGCCGATGTCGAGCCAGCCCGGGTAGGCGTTCTGCAGGCGCGACCGGAGGAGGCCCAGGGCGTGGTGCCCGTAGAGCGCCAGGGGGCCGCGCCCCGCCCTGGGGATGGGGTTCTTCAGGGCGAACTGGAGCGCCACGAGGTCGGCGCTGTGATCCGGGTGGACATGGGTCACGAGGATCGCGCTGAGGGTGTCCAGGTCGTAGCCCGCGCGCGCGGCGCGCTGCAGCGCCCCGGGCCCGAGGTCGATCAGGAGCGCGGTGCCGGCCCCGTCATCGACCACGTAGCAGCACGTGCCCCGGTCGGCGCGGGGGACGGCCGTGCCGCTTCCCAGGACGGTCAGTCGCGCAGAGTCGCCCATGCGTGCTCCACGATCGTGTCGAGATCATCGTAGGCGGGCGTCCACTCCAGCCGCTCCCGCGCCCGGGCCCCGTCCGCGTAGAGTTCGGCCGGATCCCCCGGGCGCCGAGGACCCACGTGCACCTCCAGGGGCCGGCCGGTCACGCGTCGAACCGCATCCAGCACCTGCCGCACGCTCACCCCGCGCCCGTATCCCAGGTTGGCCACGAAGGACTCGCCACCCGCGAGCAGGTCCTCGATGGCGGCCACGTGGGCGGACGCCAGGTCGCAGACGTGGACGTAGTCGCGGATGCAGGTCCCGTCGGGGGTCGGGTAGTCGTCCCCGTGGACCGTGAGGACGGTGCCGTCCCGTGCCGCCCGGAGCGCCAGCGGAATCAGATGGGTCTCGGGATCGTGGCGTTCGGCCAGACTGCCGTCGGGCGCCGCGCCCGCCGCGTTGAAGTAGCGGAAGATCCCCGAGCGGAGGCCCTCGACCGCGGCGATCTCGTCCTCCATGGCCGCCTTGGTCTCGCCGTACACGTTGATCGGGGCCCGGTGGAGGTCCTCGCTCATGGGCAGGCTCTCGGGGACCCCGTAGACCGCACAGGTGGACGAGAAGACCAGCGCCCGGGCACCGCAGGCCGCCATGGCCGCGAGCAGCGAACGGGTGCCGTCTCGGTTGATGCGCCAGTAGAGCCGCGGCTGCTGCATCGACTCGCCCACGTAGCAGCGCGCGGCGAAGTGGAGCACCCCCGACACTCCGAAGTCCGCCAGGGTGCGCTGCAGCAGCCCCGTGTCGAGCAGGTCGCCCACGACCAGGGGAGCGTCGCCCACGGCGTCACGGTGCCCCTCCGAGAGGTCGTCGTAGACGACGACCTCGTGGCCCGCCGCGCGCAGTGCGCGCACCGTGTGGCTGCCGATGTAGCCGGCGCCTCCCGTGGCCAGCAGCATCGCATCCTCCGCTCGGGGCAAGGCTCTCGGGGTCGGAGCGGTCGCAGCATAGTGGCGGCCGGTGCGTTCCGGAAGCACCGGTCCCCGCCGTCGATCCGCTCCCCGGCGATCCGGTAAGATGCCCGCCCGCCCTGACAGGAGAAGCCATGACCACCGAGACCACCGACCCCGCAATTCCCGCCCTCGAGGCTCACCTCGACGGGCTGCACCGACTGCACCGAGGCAAGGTCCGCGACATCTTCGCCGTGGATGAGCACCGCATGCTGCTCGTCGCCACCGACCGCGTCTCGGCCTTCGACGTGATCCTGCCCCAGCGGCTCGAGGGCAAGGGCAAGGTGCTCACCCGTCTGAGCAACTTCTGGTTCGAGCAGACCAAGGACCTCGTCCGCAACCACGTCATCGAGACCGACGTGGCGAAGATGCCCGCCGCCATCGCGGCCCATGCCGACCTGCTCGGCGGCCGCTCGACGCTCGTTCACCGCGCGGCGCCCCTGAAGGCCGAGTTCATCGTGCGCGGCTACCTGGCCGGCTCCGGCTGGAAGGAATACACCAAGACCGGTCAGATCTGCGGTCACGAGCTGCCCTCCGGGCTGAAGCAATCGCAGCAGCTCCCCGAGCCGATGCTCACGCCGACGACCAAGGCGCCGCAGGGCCAGCACGACGAGAACATCACCATCCCGCAGCTCGCGCACCTCGTCGGCGTGGAGGTGGCCAGCGCGACCGGCGCGCTCGCGCTCGACCTCTACAACTACGCGGCCTCGTACGCCAAGGAGCGCGGGATCATCCTGGCCGACACCAAGTTCGAGTTCGGCATCTTCGAGGGCAAGGTCATGCTCATCGACGAGCTGTTCACGCCGGACAGCTCGCGCTACTGGGACGTCGAGACCTACGCCATCGGGCGGAGCCAGGACAGCTTCGACAAGCAGATCATCCGCGACGCGCTCGAGGCGACGGACTGGGACAAGACCGACCCCGCGCCCGAACTCGCGGACGGGATCCTCGAGAAGGCCTCGGCCCGCTACACCGAGATCCATCAGCGCATCACGGGCGCCGGCAGCGCATGAGCGCTGAGGGTTCTGCGCGGGTCCTCTGGATCCTCGGGAGCGACAGCGACCTGCCCCACGTCGAGTCGGGCTTCGAGGTGCTGCGCAAGCTCGAGATCCCGTTCGAGATCCGCATCCTGTCCGCGCATCGCACGCCGGACGCGGTGGACGAGGTGGCCCGCGGCGCGCGCGAGCGTGGCGTGGGCGTGCTCGTCGCCGTGGCCGGTGGCGCGGCCCACCTGCCCGGGGTGGTCGCGGCGCGGACGACGCTGCCCGTGATCGGCGTGCCGGTCCCGAGCAGCTTGAGCGGCGGACTCGACTCCCTGCTGTCCATCGCCCAGATGCCCGGAGGCATCCCGGTCGCGACGATGGGCGCCAACAAGGGTGGCGGCAAGAATGCGGGGCTCTTCGCGGCGGCCATCCTGGGCGTCTCGGACCCCCGGATCGCGGCGTCACTGGACGCCTACCGCAAGGACATGGCCGAAGGCGTGCTGGCGAAGGACGCCAAGGTGCGCGCGGAGCACGACTCGTGACCCAGACCACCAAGGCCGTCCGCACGATCTACTGGGAGGGCGGGCTCGACGGCGCCTGCCGCCTGATCGAGCAGACCAGGCTGCCCGGCACGCTGGAGGAGATCGTCTGCGAGACGCCCGAGCAGATGTGGGACGCGATCAAGCGCCTCGCCGTGCGCGGCGCGCCGGCCATCGGGGTCGCCGCCGGCTTCGGCACCGTGCTCGGCATCCGCTCCAGCCGGGCCACCGACGCCGACGGGTTCCTCGCCGACCTGAGACGGACCACCGAGTACCTGGCCACCTCGCGGCCCACGGCGGTGAATCTCTTCTGGGGGCTCGACCGCATGTCACGGGTCGCGGCCGAGGCCGTCGCGGCGGGCACCACCGACGTCGATGAGCTGAAGACGTGCATGCTCGACGAGGCCCAACGGATCTGGGAGGAGGACCGAGAGATCTGCCGCGCCCTCGGCCGCCACGGCTCGGCGCTGTTGAACGAGGGCGAAGGCGCGCTGACCCACTGCAACGCGGGCGGTCTCGCCACGGCGGACTACGGGACCGCGCTGGCGGTGTTCTTCTCGGCCCAGGAGGCCGGCAAGACCTTCCGCGTCTTCGCCGACGAGACGCGCCCGCTCAACCAGGGCAGCCGGCTGACCTCGTGGGAGTTGTTCCAGCGCGGCATCGACGTGACCCTGATCTGCGACAACATGGCCGGGCAGGTCATGAAGGAGGGGCGCATCGACAAGGTCTTCGTGGGCAGCGACCGGGTCGCCGCCAATGGCGACGCCGCCAACAAGATCGGGACCTACTCGGTCTCGATCCTGGCCAAGGCCCACGGCATTCCCTTCTACGTGGTCGCGCCGACCTCGACCTTCGACATGAAGACTGCCCACGGGGACCAGATCCCCATCGAGCAGCGGGATCCCGACGAGATCCGGCGGGGCTACTCCGGAGGGCTGAACGCGCCGGAGGGCGTCAAGGTCTACAACCCGGCCTTCGACGTCACGCCCCACGAGAACATCGCCGGGATCGTGACCGAGTTCGGCGTGATCGAGAACCCGGACACCGAAGCGGTCAAGAAACACTTCATGGAGCACGGTCTGCTGACCGATGAGGGCTGACGTTCCGCCCCCATCTGGAGAGACCGTCATGGCGACGACGCCGAAGGGCCGCAAGACGACGGCCTCCAAGACCGGCACGACTGCCGCGAAGACCACCACCCCGCGCAAGAAGCCCGCGCGGAAGGCGACCTCGTCGTCGACGCCCTCGGCGAACGGGAAGCGGACCGCCGGCACGCGCACCTCGACCCGCTCGGCCAAGCGCCGCAGCCCGAAGGAGGGTCAGCAGGAGGACCCGGCGCAGATCGAGCTCGAGCGCACCGAGTTCCTGCGGGCCATGGACAAGTACAAGCGCAAGACCGGGAAGACCTTCCCGACCTGGACCGAGGTGTTGGAGGTCATCCGTGGGATCGGGTGGCTGCACCCGATGCGTGTCCAGCAGGAACTCGACGACCAGCAGCGCGGTCTGCCCCGCAGCTGATCGGGTGCGGGTCCCACTCCGTCAGCGGGCCCGTTTCTCGAACAGCGGGATCAGCGTCTCGCGCAGCGACGCGTACAGCGCGCCCGTGGCGACGACGTCGCGGACGCAGTAGTCCACGATCTCGTGCAGCCGACCGCTCTCGTAGTACTCCTGGACGCGGCTGCCATCGAGGCCCTCGGCCTTCGGCGAGGTGATGCCGAAGCGCCGACACCAGTACTCCAGGCTGAAGCTCTCGCGCACCGCGCCGTGGAACTTCAGCACGTCGGCCAGGTCACAGTGCGGGTCGACGCTGTAGCGGTAGCCGGCCAGGTTGCGCGTGGGCGTGAGCCCCAGGATCGCCGAGCGGATCATCAGGAACGGCCCGTCGAACATGCGCCCGTTGAAGGTCACGATGCGACCGGCGTGCTCGATGCGCTTCCAGAACTCGGCCAGGATCGAGCGCTCGTCGCCGGCGAAGCGCTTGAAACCCATGGGGCCGCCGTCCTCCCAGACGCCCCCCTCGCCTTCCACCAGGACGCCGCCGGTGTTGGACGAGGTCACGTTCTGCATGCCGATCACGATCACGCGCCCGGTTCCCGGTGCCAATCCGAGCCGGCGCGGCACGGCCTCGCGCTCGGCGTCGGAGCCCTGCCGGGCCCGCAGGTCGTCGCGGGTCTTGGCGTCGAGAGCGTCCCAGGGCACACCCACGGTCTCGATGTCCACCACGTAGGTGTCGCCTTGCTTCGCCATCGGTGCCCCCGTGATCCCCGCGCCTCGCCGCGGACTGCGTGTCGCCTCAGTGCGCGTGGCCTCAGTGCGCGTCGCCCAGCGGGAAGGCCGCGACCAGGTCGGCGACTTCACCGAGCACGCGCGTCCTCACGGCCTCGTCCTGCGGGGCCTCGACCACGTCGGAGATCAGGTCCGCGACACGCACGAGCTCGGCCGGCCCGAGTCCCCGGGTACACAGCGCCGGCGTGCCCAGGCGGATGCCCGAGGCCTCCATCGGTGGGCGCTCGTCGTAGGGGATCATGTTCTTGTTGACGGTGATGCGCGCGGCTCCGAGGGCGTCCTCGGCCTGCTTGCCGGAGAGCCCCTTGCTGCCCACGTCGACGAGCACCAGGTGGTTGTCCGTGCCACCCGAGACGATCCTGAGGCCACGCTCGATGAGCCGCTCGCACAGCGCGCGCGCGCTGGCCACCACGCGCACCTGGTACTCGACGAAGGCCTCGGTCGACGCCTCCCGCAGGGCCACCGCCTTGCCGGCGATGACGTGCATGAGCGGGCCGCCCTGGATGCCCGGGAACACGCGCGAGTTGATCGCCTTGCTGTGGGCCCGCTTGCCGACGATCATGCCGCCGCGCGGGCCGCGCAGGCTCTTGTGCGTGGTGAAGGTCACGACGTCGGCATGCGGCACCGGCGAGGGGTGCACCCCCGCGGCGACCAGACCCGCGATGTGGGCCATGTCCACCATCAACACCGCCCCGACCTCCCGGGCGATGGCGCCGAAGCGCTCGAAGTCCAGCGTGCGCGAGTAGGCGCTCGCGCCGGCCAGGATCAGCTTGGGGCGCTTCTGCCGCGCGACCGCGGCGAGCGCGTCCATGTCGATGGTCTCGGTCTCGCGCTCGACGCCGTAGAAGACCGGGTCGAAGAGCCGGCCCGAGAAACTCATCGGATGCCCGTGGGTCAGGTGCCCCCCGTGGGCGAGATCCATGGACAGGTAGCTGTCGCCCGGCTCGAGCAGCGCCATGAGCACGGCCATGTTGGCCTGGCTGCCCGAGTGCGGCTGCACGTTCGCCGTCTCGGCGCCGAAGAGCGTCTTGGCCCGATCCCGCGCGAGGCGCTCGACCGTGTCGACGTGCTCGCAGCCCCCGTAGTAGCGCCGGCCCGGGTACCCCTCGGCATACTTGTTGGTGAGCATCGAGCCCACCGCCTCGCGCACCGCCCGCGAGGTGTAGTTCTCGCTGGCGATGAGCTCGAGTTCGTCCTCCTGCCGGTGACGCTCGGCCTCGATGGCGCCGGCGATCTCCGGATCGATGGCTTCCAGGCTGCTCCCCGTGCCCACCACGATGCTCATCAGGCTGCTCCTCCGCTTTGGTCGTCTTCGCAGGCGCACATCTCGGCAAGCCGTTCGAAGGTGTAGATGCCCGTCGTGTGCCCGTCGGTCCAGGCCACGGTCAGCGCGTACTGCCCCACGGGATCGATGCGCACGGGGCGGACGTTGTCCGGGACGGCGTCCTCGCGCAGGCGCTGTTCCCCGGTCCATTCGTCGACGCATTCGGCGCACGGGCAGGCGAGCCGCAGCGCGCGCACGTCGAGGCTGCAGCGATGCCCATCGCTCCAGTCGATGACGAGCGTCCCGGGGCCGTCCTGCCCCAGGCCCAGCGGATGCAGATCCCGGTCGGCGCGCACGCTCAACCCTGCCAGCTCATGCTCAGTGAATCGGTGGCCGACTTGCCCTGGAAGGCGAGCGTGCGGGCGACCGTGCGGGCGAGTTCGCGGAAGGCCCTCCCGGCCGGCGATTCGGGATCGCGCACCACGATCGGCTGGCCCTCGTCACCGCTCTGGGGCACGCCGCTCTGCAGCGGGATCTCGCCCAGGAACGGGACGCCCAGTTCGGTGGCGGCGCGCCTGGCTCCGCCGCGGCCGAACAGGTCGTGCTGCTTGTCGCAGCCGTCGCACACGAAATACGACATGTTCTCGACGATGCCGAGGACGGGCACCTTGACCTGCTCGAACATCTTCAGGCCCTTGCGCGCATCCACGAGCGCGACCTCCTGCGGCGTGGTCACGATCACCGCTCCCGACAGCGGCGCCTTCTGGCCCAGGGTCAGCTGCGCATCGCCCGTGCCCGGCGGCATGTCGACCACGACCACGTCGAGTTCGCCCCAGACCACCTGCTCGAGGAACTGCGAGAGCGCCCCGTGCACCATCGGGCCGCGCCAGATCATGGGCTGATCCGGGTCGACCAGGAAGCCGATCGACATGAGCTTGAGGCCCTGGGCTTCCACGGGCAGGATCCTGTCCTTGCCCACGGGCTCGGGGCGGGCGCGCGTGGCGAACATGGTGGGCATCGAGGGCCCGTAGATGTCCGCGTCCAGCAGGCCGACGCGCTTGCCCTCCAGGTGCAGGCCGAGCGCCAGGTTGGCCGCGACCGTGGACTTGCCCACTCCGCCCTTGCCACTGGCCACGGCCACCACGTGCTCGACATCCGGCATGATCGCGCGCGGGGCCTTGGGGGCGCGCACTTCGCTGCGGTACGCGATCTGCACCGAGGCCACACCGTCCAGGCCCCTCACCACCTGCTCGCAGGCCGGCACGAGCGCGCGCTTGTCCTTGCCGTCCGGACTCACCGCAACCAGGTCGAAGCGGACGGTGGCGCCGTCCACGAAGAGGTTCTTCACGAAACCGGCGCTGACGACGTCCTTGCCCAGATCGGGATCCTGGACGGTCTTCAGCGCGGCGAGCACCTGCTCGCTGGTGGGCACGGGGCGTCTCCTGGGAGGGTCGCCGACACGTCGCGGCGGGTGTGGATCGGCGGAACGACGACGAGGCCGTCCGGCCGCCAGAGATAGGGAACCCGGGGATCCCTGGCAAGCAAAACACGGACGCGCCCGGCGAGACGACTCGCGGAGCGTCGGCGGAGTCCCCGCCGACGCCCCGCATCACCCGGATCCGGATGGTCTCGCCTAGTAGCGGTAGTGCTCGGGCTTGTAGGGCCCGTCGACCGGCAGACCGAGGTACTCGGACTGTGCGGGCGTCAGCGTGGTCAGCTTCACACCGAGCTTCTCGAGGTGGGCGCGGGCGACCTCCTCGTCGAGGTGCTTGGGCAGCGTGTACACGCCGACCTCGTAGTCACTCGTCTTGGTCCAGAGCTCGATCTGCGCCAGCACCTGGTTGCTGAAGCTGTTGCTCATCACGAACGACGGGTGGCCGGTGGCACAGCCGAGGTTCACCAGGCGACCCTGCGCGAGCAGGATGATCGAGTGGCCGTCGGGGAACGTGTAGCGGTCGACCTCGCCCTTGATCTCCATGTGCTCGATGCCGGAGAAGGCCTTGAGCCCGGCGACATCGATCTCGATGTCGAAGTGGCCGATGTTGCAGACGATGGCCTCGTCCTTCATCTTCGACATGTGCGCGGCGGTGATGATGTCGCGGCAGCCGGTGGTGGTGACGAAGATGTCACCCTCGACCAGCGCCTTGTCCATGGTCGTCACCTCGAAGCCCTCCATCGCGGCCTGCAGCGCGCAGATGGGATCGATCTCGGTGATGATCACGCGGGCACCGAGGCCGCGCATGGCCTTCGCGCAGCCCTTGCCCACGTCGCCGTAGCCGGCGATCACGGTGACCTTGCCACCCACCATGACGTCGGTGGCGCGCTTGATGCCGTCGGCGAGGGACTCGCGGCAACCGTAGAGGTTGTCGAACTTGGACTTGGTCACCGAGTCGTTGACGTTTATTGCGGGCCGCAGGAGCCGGCCCTCGTTCCACATCTTCATCAGGGCGTGCACGCCCGTGGTGGTCTCTTCGGTGATGCCCTTGACGTCCTTCATGTGATGGGCGAAGCGCTCCTCGTGGAGCATGGCGGTCAGGTCACCGCCGTCGTCCAGCACCATGTTCGGTCCGTCGCCGTCCGGCCAGACGATGGTCTGTTCGATGCACCAGTCGGCCTCCTCGACGGTCTCGCCCTTCCAGGCGAAGGTCGGGATGCCGGCGGCGACCATGGCGGCCGCGGCGTGGTCCTGGGTGCTGAAGATGTTGCAGCTGCTCCAGCGCACCTCGGCTCCGAGGTCGACCAGCGTCTCCATCAGCACGGCGGTCTGGATGGTCATGTGCAGGCAACCCGCGATGCGGGCACCGGCGAGAGGCTGGTCGGCCTTGTACTTGTCGCGGAAGTACATCAGGCCCGGCATTTCCTTCTCGGCCAGCATGATCTCCTTGCGGCCCCAGTCCGCGAGGTCCATGTCGGCGACCTTGTAGTCGGTGAAGGTGGCGGTGTCGGTCACCGGTCTTGCTCCAATGAAAGAGAGTTGCTGTGCTCGGTTGCGGTCGGCGGACGGTCCGCCGGGAAGTCCAGGGTGAGGGCCGCGGGCTCAGCCGGCGGTACCTCCATCGGCGAGCGGTCGGCGACCGCGTGCCAGGAACAGCGGGAGGCGCACCTTGCGCCCGTTCGGGTTCTCCACGACGTAGCTGTCGTGCAGCAGTTCGTGGGAGACGTCGGTCAGGCCGGCGGCCGTCAGGTCCGCCTCGATCACGGAGGGCTGGAGTCCGAGGCGCACATCGGCCATGGCTTCGGCCATCCAGTGTTCGGTGTGCGGCAGCAGGTCGACGCAGACGACGATGCCTCCCGGGCGTACCACGCGCGCCATCTCGCGCACGCCCTGGCGCGTGTCGACCAGGTGGTGCAGCACCATGTGCGCGCAGGCGGCGTCGACCTCGGCGTCGGCCAGCGGCAACTGCTCCACGGCGCCCAGGCGCAGCTCGACGTCAGCGGCCACGTCGGCGAGATTCTGTCGCGCACGCTCGAGCATGGCCGGCGAGGTGTCGACGCCCACGACGCGCTTCACGCGGCGGCCGAGAGCGCGCGCGAGGTAGCCCGTGCCGCATCCGACGTCCGCGACGGCCAACCCCGGGTCGACCAGGCAACCGAGCGCTTCGAGCCGACCGGTGCCGTGCGCGAAGTCGCTGCCGATCACGTCCCAATCACCGGCGATGCGATCGAAGAAGTCCGCGGACTCACTCCGATCCGCGAGGACCTCCTCGAGGCGCCGGCGATCCGCGGGTCCGTGTTCCAGCGTGTCCAGTGACGGCGCCAGCGCGGCCCAGAGTTCTCCCACGCGTCCGTTGGGGACATCGAGTCGACTGAAGGTGAACGAGCCCTGGTGGCGATCCCCGAGCAGACCCGCCTCCCGCAGCGTCTTGAGGTGGTTCGAGACCCGGCTCTGCCCCATGGCCAGGCAGCGGGCGATTTCACCCACGGAGAGCTCGGTCTGGCCGAGCAGCGCCAGGATGCGCAGGCGCGTCTCGTCCGCGAGGACGCGCAGCAGCGCCGAGATCGGCTCGTGGGTCGTGGTCATCACGGCATCACCATACCCTGATGTCATCGACAGATCAAGGCATCGTGATGAAGTGATTCCACTCGGATGGCAGGTGCTTCCACACGCCGGCCGGATCCTGCCCTACCGCAGGGTCTCGATGTCGGGCGTGTTCGCCAGGCGCACGTCGCCGGTCCCGAAGGAGGTGGCCACCAACTTGTAGCGCCCCCCCCGGATGCTCAGGTCGCCGGTCCCCGAGCTGACCGAGAAGGTCCCCTTGACCGTGCAGTCGGCGAGGGTCATGTCGCCCGTGCCGGTGTCGATGCTCAGCTCGTCGAAGCTGCTCCCGTCGATGCTGACATCGCCCGTGCTCGAATCCACTTCGCCTGTCCCCGCGCGGATCCCGATGAGCGTGAGGTCGGACGTGCCCCCACTGACGCTCAGCTCGTCAACCGTGCACCCCTCGATGCGGATGTCGCCCGTGCCGCTGGAGGCGTCCAGGTGCGAGCACTCGCTGTCGCGCACGCGGATCTCGCCGGTCCCGGTCCGTGTCTCGAGGTCCGCTTGCAGGCCCGACACCGAGACCATCCCGGTACTCGACGCGGCCAGGAGTCGGCCCGACGCCGGGACCGTGCCGCGGATCGCGTTGATCAGCACCTTGCCCGCGCCGTCCACGACCGCCGTCACACGACCATCCAGGAGGGCCGCACCGCCCTCGCCCTCGACCTCGCTCAGGATCAGCACCTCGAGTCGAGCCGCGTTGCCGGCCGCGGCGGTCAGCTCGACGTCACCGGTGGGCACCGCGACCTCGAGGACCGTCCCCGTCGACGCAGCCAGGGTGACCGCCTCCCAGCGGCTGAACGGGAGCAGTACGTCGTCGACGTAGATCGTCCCGTCGATCTCGCAGAGATCCTGTCCGTGGAAGGTCATGTTCGACGAACCGCCCATGCCGCCCAGGCTCATGTGGCAGGACGGGATCAGCAACAGCACGGCGAGCAGCAGGGCGCGGGTCATGGGACACTCCGGCGGGGATGCGCGGGGCCTCCCACGGCCCCGCGGCGAGTGTACAGCGAGGTCCACCCGGCTCGACGGCGGAGCCATGGCGGTCCGGTGACCCACACCCTCAGGAGTGCTTCGCCCGGCCGCCGTCGTGCTTGCCGGCGCGGCGGCTCCGGCGCGCCCCACCGTCCTCGGGGCCGGCGTCTCCGCCGCTCGCCTTGCGGCGCCAGCCCGCGGCGAAGTCCGCGAAGCGCCCGAGTTCCAGCGCCCCCCGGATCCCCGCCATCAGGTCCTGGTAGTGCTGCAGGTTGTGGATGCTGCACAACGTCGCGAACAGCGGCTCCCGTGCGTAGTGCAGGTGGCGCAGGACCATGCGCGTGTAGTGCTTGCAGGTGTAGCAGCCGCACTTGCTGTCGAGCGCACTGTCGTCGTAGCGGTAGCGCCGATCGGTGATGCGCAGCTTGCCCAGGCGGGTGAACAAGGTGCCACCGCGGGCATAGCGCGTGGGGATGACGCAATCGAACATGTCCATGCCCTGCTCGACGGCGGACAGGATGTCTTCGGGCAGGCCCACGCCCATCAGGTAGCGCGGCTTCTCCTCCGGCAGCAACGGCGCGGTCCAGGTCGTGACCGCCGTCATCAGCTCGTGACCCTCACCCACCGACACGCCGCCGATGGCGTAGCCCGGGAGATCGAGTTCCTTCAGCTGGTTCGCGCTGCGCTTGCGCAGGTCCTGGTGCACACCACCCTGCACGATCCCGAACAGGAACTGGTGATCCGCCAGCGGCACCCGGCTGCAGCGTCGCGCCCAGCGAGCCGTGCGTTCGACGCTCTGCTGCGTGTACTCCTTCGACGCGTCCCAGTCGCAGCACTCGTCGAAGGCCATGACGATGTCGGCGCCCAGGCGCCGCTGGATCTCCATGGAACCCTCGGGATCCAGGAACAGGCGCGGCTGCCCCTTGCCGCCGGGGAAGCTCACCCCCTCCTCGGCGACCTCCTTGCCGGGCAGGCTGAAGACCTGGAACCCGCCGGAGTCCGTCAGGATCGTGCGCTCCCAGGCCATGAACCGGTGCAGACCGCCGGCGCGCTCGACGAGCTCGGTGCGATCCTCGAGGCTCAGGTGGTAGGTGTTCGCCAGCACGACCTGCGCGCCGGTGTCGGCCACGTCGCGCGCGAGCACGGTCTTGACCGCCCCCTGCGTACCGACGGGCATGAAGGCGGGCGTGTCGACGACGCCGTGGCTCGTCGCGAAGCGGCCCCGACGGGCGCGGCCTTCGCTGGCCAGCAGATGGAAGCCGAGACGGTGGCCCATGTCGCCCTCAGGCGCCGCGAGCCGACCAGGCCAGCATGGCCCAGCCCGCGATGAGGAGCAGCCCGCCGAGCGGCGTGATGGCGCCGAGCCAACGCGGGCCGCCGAGCGCCATGGCGTACAGGGTGCCGCTGAAGGCGAGCGTCCCCAGTGCGAAGGCGAGCCCGCTGGAGCGGGTCGGGACGCCCTGGCGGGCGAGCAGGCCGACGGCCAGCAGGGCCAGCGCGTGCCAGGCCTGGTAGCGCACGCCGGTGTCCCACCACTGCGACTGCTCGGGGGTGAGCCGGTCGGCCAGGGCGTGCGCCCCGAAGGCGCCGAAGACGACCGCCAGGCCCCCCGAGATCGCACCGACCAGCAGGGCGTTCACCCCTGCTCCTTGGTCGGGACCCAGAGCACCTCGTCGTCGCCCGCCGCCGCGCGCGCCAGCACGAAGAGCAGGTCCGACAACCGGTTCAGGTACACCGCGCAGAGCGGATTGAGGGCGTCGCGCTCGGCCAGCCGCAGCGTCGCTCGCTCCGCTCGACGACAGACGGTACGACCCAGGTGCAACCACGCCGCGAGGACATTGCCGCCGGGCAGGATGAAGCTGGTCAGCGGTTGCAGGGAAGCGTTGGCGGCGTCGATCCAGGCCTCGAGGGCATCGATGCGCGCCTGCCCCACGCGGATGCGCGGGGCGTCGCCTGCCGTCTCGAGCGGCACGGCGAGATCGGCGCCGAGATCGAACAGGTCGTTCTGGATGCGTTGCAGCCGGATGACGTCGTCGTGGTCGTCGCCCAGCGCGACCACGCAGAGCCCGAGCACCGAACTGAGTTCGTCGACGGTCCCGTAGGCCTCGATGCGCAGGTCGGTCTTGGGCACGCGGTCACCGCTGCCGAGGCCCGTGGTGCCGTCATCGCCGGTGCGCGTGTAGATCTTGTTGAGCTTGACCACGCAGGTTCTCGGGACGTCAGGTGACGCGCTCGTACTGTCCACGCGAGACGCGGCGAAAGCGCTCGTCCTTCGACAGCGCATTGCTGACCATCATGCCGAAGTTCTTCGCATGGGTCTCGTAGCCTGCGGCCTGCACGCGCTCGGCGGCCTCCTTGGGGCTGACGACCACGTTCAGGTCCAGCGCCGCGGCGATCGCGTCCGCCAGGGAGACGCCGTTGCGCGCGCGGCGTCCGGGTCCACCCCCGTGACCCGGCGACCGGACTGCAGACACGCCGAGCTCCGCGTCGAGCTGCGCGAGCTCGGCGAGGAGCTCCTCGCGGCGCGCCTCGAGCCGAGCCATCTCGCGGCCGCGCCGGCCGATCTCGGACTGGAGTTCGGCGGTGGTGAAACGGGAGAGATCCATGCCGCACAAGGGTCCACAGAGAGGTGCGGGTGAGGCTCACGCCTGCGCCTCGCGCCCGCGGCCCTCGCTCCGCTCACGGCCGACCGACCGCGCGGGATCGAGGTGGCTCCCCAGGTTGGACTCGAACCAACGA
>JAJDER010000038.1 GCA_029259725.1 Planctomycetota bacterium
CGATGGGTTCGCGTGGGGCGATGCCCAGGACCTGCTCGGCGTAGGGCGCTGCGGTCATGAGCCGGAAGGTCTTGCCGCACACGGCCATGCGCTGGCCCCGCTCGAACACGTGGCCGTCGTCGTCCTCGACCCGCTTCCACGGGCCGGTGTAGACCACGGCCTGGTTCTGCTCGAGGCAGGGACCCTGCTTGCCCTTGAAGGCCTCGACGGTGAGGCTGCGGAACTCGATGCCCTCCACGACCTGCCAGGGCTGCTCGGCGCGCTCCAGGATGCGGATGCCGTGGAAGCCGGCGCGCTCGAAGGCGGTCAGGAAGTCGTTCTCGCGCAGGGCGCCGGAGACGCAGCCGCTCCACAGGTGCGCGTCGGCGACCATCGAGGCGGGCACGGCCTCGTCGCTGACGATGTCGGAGATGACCGCCCGGCCGCCGCGACGCAACACGCGGAAGATCTCGGCGAAGAGGCGCGGCTTGGCGGACGGCACGACCAGGTTGAGCACGCAGTTGCTGACCACCACGTCGACGCTGTCGTCCCGGATCAGCGGCGAGTCGGCGCGCTGCCACGCGGCCCAGGCCTCGAAGGCCGCGACGTCGGCGGCCGACCGGAGCGGCGTCGCGGCCAGGCGGGCGTCCACGGCGTCGAGGTCGCCGGCCAGGTCCTCGATGCGGCCGCGCACGAAGGACACGTTGGCGTGCCCGACCCGCTCGGCCACGATCGGCGCGGCGCGGCGAGCCACCTCGAGCATGTCGTCGTTCGTGTCCACGCCGATCACGCGACCGCCGGGGCCCACGACCTGGCTGGCGATGAAGCAGATCTTGCCCGTCCCCGAGCCGAGGTCGAGCACGGTCTCACCCGGGCGCAGGTGACGGCTGGGGTTGCCGCACCCGTAGTCCCGCGCGATGACCTCGTCGGGGATCACCTCGAGCAGTTCGGGCTGGTAGTCCACCGGGCAGCACAGTTCGGGCACGGCGCGGCCGGCGCCCTCGCTGTAGCGCTCGCGGACGGCAGCCTCGAGGCGGCGGGCATCGCGGTCGCCGGCCGTCACGTTCGGGGGCAGGGTCGAGGACATGGGGTACTCCGCTGCGGTGGCGATCCCGGGCCGGGAGGGAGGCCTGGGCGGACGATGGTAACCAAGCGCCCGCCCGATCGATTTCCGAGACTCCCCGGCGTATTGCCCCGAGCGCCGCTGCTGGATGCCGGACCGTCGCGGGCGATACGCCCGTGGCATCCACGGAACCGGCGAGTGGACCGTGACCTCGAGACCGACTTTCGGTTTACCCTGTCCGGTTCGAGAAGCGAGCCCAACGGGCACCCACGGAAGGACCCCTCATGTCGACCCTGTCACGGACCCTGTCCGCCCTGATCCTGGTCTCGGTGCTGCCGCTGGTCGGCCCGGTCGCGGCCCAGACGCCCTTCACCGAGCTGTCCTACGAGCAGGCCTTCGAGCAGTCCTACCGCGACGGCAGGCTGTTCGTGATCTTCGTCGATGCGCCCTGGCACCGTCAGTGTCGCAGCATGGTCGAGCAGGTCTGGACCGACCCGGAGCTCGTGGCCTGGCTGGGTGAGAACGCCCTGGTCGTGGACCTGGACACCACCAAGCAGCCCGACATGGTGAGCCTGCTGGACGTGCTCTCGCTGCCGGCCGTGGTGACTTTCCGGGACGGCAAGGAGTTCGAGCGGCGTGAGGGCCCGATCGGGGCCGTCGAGCTGGGTCGCTGGCTGAAGGACATCCGCGCGGGGCGTCACGACCTCGAGACCCTGCGCAAGGGCGCCGAGGACCTCGGGCTGGTCGAGCGGCTGACCCTGGCGAGCAAGCTGGCCAAGGAAGGCGCCGCGCGTCAGGCCGCCGAGCAGTACACGCAGCTCTGGGCCGAACTCGGCGCGGAAGACGCACCCATGCGCCGTGTGCCCACCTTGACCCAGCCCATCGAGCAGCTCGTCGCGGCCTCGCCGAACACGCGCATGGCGTTCCTGCCCGCGTTGGAGGGAGCCTGGTCACGCATCAAGGCCGAGCCCAGCGACCGCGTGGCGTGGGGCGACTGGTCCTACCTGGGCCAGGCGCTCGCGATGGAGGAGACCATGGTCGGATCCTGGCTCTCGCTCCCGCAGGAAGCCTGGACTCGCTCCGACCCGCCGCCATGGCTGCGGCACATGCTCTACGACATGCTCGTCGCCGAGCAGAAGTTCGGTGCGGCCGTCCGCGTGTACCCGGACCTCTCGCAGCGCGAGGATCTCGATCTGAAGGCCTTCGCCGGTCAGATGGAGCTGATCAAGCGGGGCAAGGAGAAGGACAACCTGCCTCCCGCGCGCCAGTTCGCCATCCAGGACGACGCCGCCAAGGCCCTGCGCAAGAGCATGGCGGAGCTGTACGCGGTCGCCCTGGCGTCCGGCGACGGCCCGCTGGCCGACCAGGTGGCCCAGAAGCTGCTCGCCGAGCTCGACGACGCCCGCAGTCGGGTGGCGCTGGTCCGCACCGGTCTGCTGGTGAAGACCGAGACCCTGCCGCCCCAGTTCGCGACCTGGCTGGGCGAGGCCGAGGCCCAGGGTTCCGACGTGGCCGCGCTCCGGCAGCGACTCGAATCCCAGCCCCGCTGAGGCGAGGGTCCGTTCGCGATCGGTTTCTCGGTAACGCGTCGGTGCCGGGCACGACATGACAGGTGGGCGGAGCCTCCGCGCCTCCGCCTCACCGCCCTCCGGAGCCCGTTCATGCTCGCCGCTCTGACCTTGATCGCGACCCTGGCCCTGATCGCGCCCCTCGCGCCCCTCGCGCCTGTCGCTCCCGTCCCGGCTCTCGTGCCCCCCGGGCCGGGCGCGCGGGTCGCAGCCGGGCCTGCCGGCGACGCCTTCACCGACCTGCCGTACGAACAGGCCGCGAGCCATGCCGCCGAGACCGGCCGCTTCTTCCTGGTCGATGCCACGGCGGTCTGGTGTGGTCCTTGCAAGCGCATGGAGGGCACGAGCTGGAAGGACGCCGCCGTGCTGGCCTGGCTCCGGGACAAGGCGATCGCCGTGCAGGTCGACGTGGACAAGCAGCAGGGGTTGGCGGCCGACCTGCGTATCCGCGCGATGCCGACCCTGATCATGTTCCGCGACGGTGAGGAGCTCGATCGCGTGGTCGGCTTCCGGGATGCCGAGGGCCTGCTGAGCTGGTTCAGCGACGTCGAGCTGGGCAAGCGCAACATCGATCGGGAGCGGAGCGAGGCCGAGTCCGCGGAGGATGCCGCGCAGGTCGAGACCCGGTTCAGCCTGGCCAAGACGCTCAGCAACCAGGGCGACTTCGACGAGGCGCTCGAACACTACGAGTGGTTGTGGGTGAACGCCGCCGCGCTGGATCCCCCCTGGGGCGGCGTGCGCCGCTCGTTCCTGCTCAGTGCCGTGGCACGGCAGGCCGACGAGCACGACCGGACCCGGGAGGTCTTCACGGGCCACCTGGATGTGCTCGGCGGTCTCGTACGCGAACCCGGAGTGGGGTTCGACGCCTGGGCGGACTGGCTGGCCCTGGCCCGTGCCTTCGGTCAGCAGGATCGGCTGATCGCGCTCTACGAGGAGCGTCGCGCCTCCGACGGCAGCGCTCGCAACCTCCCCGACATGGTGCGCGAGGAGCTGTTCGAGGCGCTGCTGGCTGCGGACCGCGCCGAGGAAGCGGCAGCGTCGCTGGGCGACGTGGAGAGCCTGGCGCAGAAGGCCATCGAGTTCGACCGCACGCTGCTGGAGCTGGAGCAGCGCACGCCGGTGGACCAGCGGGCGACGTTGCGCCAGTACCGCGAGTCGCGCCTGCGGGGAGAACTCGCGCGCCTCGCGGCCGTGGCAGGGGCGACGGGCCAGGACGAGAGCAGCCGGGCCGTGGCCGCGCTCCTGTTCGAGAGCCTCGACGATGCCCGGACGCGCGTCGAGCTGGTGGAGCAGGCGCTTCGCTTCGGCTGGGCCGACGCGCGCCACGCACGCTGGCTCGACGAACTGGAGCGGGACGGCGCGGACGTGGCGGCCCTGCGCGAACGCCTGATGCAGCTTGTCCCCCGCGACGGCTAGCCCTGCGCACGGCCCCGCGTGACCCGGTCGTGGCGCGAGCCGATCCCCGGCGGGCTCAGCGGTCGAGGTAGCCCATCTGCACCATCCACTCGCGCATGGCCGGATCCATCTCCGCCGCCTGGCCGTCGGCGGGGACCCGGGGTCCCGCATCGATCATGTCCTGCGCCGCGCTGAGCATCGCGCCGATGCGCTCGGCGTGTTCGGGGTGGTCGGCCAGGTTGGCGTTCTCCCCGGGGTCGTCCGTCAGGTGGAACAGGGACACGGGGGTCGCGAGACCATCCGTGACGCGCGCCACGAGCTTGTACGGGTACAGCACCACGCCGACTTCCTCTCCCGGGGCCGGGTGGCTTTCGTCGTAGATCACGTCGAGCAGCAGGGGTGCCGGGCGGGGGGCGGGCGCGTCGGCGTCGCGCAGACGGGCGGAGAGGTCGCGGCCCTGCCAGGTCTCGGCGGGCAGCAGGTCGAGCAGACCGAGCACCGTGGGGGCCACGTCCACCAGGGAGATCGGGTCGTCGAGGCGTCGACCGCCGGGCAGTCCCGCCGGCCAGCGCATCACCAGCGGCACCGAGACCTGTTCCTGGTGCAGGCTCTTGCGGTGCTCCCAGAAACCGTGCTCCGCGAACGCCTCGCCGTGGTCGGACAGGAACAGGAGCAGCGTGTCGTCGCGCAGGCCGAGTGCGGTCAGGGCCTCGTCGAGGCGCGCGAGCTGGCCGTCGTTGTGGCGGATCTCGGCGTCATACTGGAGCGTGTCGTCGGCCCAGCGTGTGCGGTCGCGGGTCGGGGCCTGGTCGGCCGGCGGGCGGTCATCGAGGGCGGCGAGCAGCGGGCGCAGCGCCTCCGTCGTCGGTTCGTACGGAGCGTGGGGGTCCAGGCTGTGCCCGAAGACGAAGCTGGCCACGTCGGCGTGCTCGGCCAGCAGGTCGGCCATGGGCTGGTGGATCGACGCCGAGGTCAGGGTCGACGCCAGCCGGGACGCTCCGTGGGCCCGGGGCTCGTGGTGGATGTCGAAGCCCTGATCGAGGCCGGCCCAGAGGCCGGCGTGGTAGTTGGTCACGAAGGCGGCGGTCAGGTAGCCCTGGTCGGCCATGCTCTCGGCCAGCGTGACCAGCGCGGCCGGAACCTGACGCGTGTGGTGCCGGTTGCCGTGGGCGCGGGGCACGAGCGAGGTCATCAGCGAACTCATCGACGGTCGAGTCCAGCTCGAAGGAGCGAAGGCGTTCTCGAACACCACACCCTCGGCCGCGATGGCCTGCAGGTGCGGGTCGGTCGGTGGCCCGTAGCCGTAGGTGCCCAGGTGGTCGGCGCGCAGGGTGTCCTCGACGTAGAGCACGACGTCGGGCCGCGGCCGGCGTTGCGGCGTGAGGTGCAGGGCCGAGCCGACGAGCAGCACGCCGTCGGGCCCCGTGGCCTGGAGCGTCACGGGTGCGGCCGTCTCGCCCTGGATGGCGAGTTGCGCGCCCTGCCAGGGTCGGCCGGGCTCCACGCGAATCGAGGTGCTCGCGGTCCCCGAGGACAGCACGACGTCGATGGGAGCGGAGGCGCCGATCGCGGCGAGGGCGAGGCGGAACACGTCGCTCGCGCTGCGCGGGGTGAGCGTCGTGGTGATGGCCCCGGGCACGCCCAGGGCCACGGCGTCGCGATAGACCCCGCCCCGGTGGTAGCGGCCCGCGGTGAACGCGCCACCCGCGGGGTCGTCGAAGTCCGAGAGCAGGGCGAGGGAGTCGACCTCGACCCGGGGGGACCCACCGCGGGTGCCGCGGAAGCGCAGGCGGAAGAGTTCCACGCCTTCCTCGGCGTCCCGCGCCTCGCGCACGCCGCGGAAGGTGGACAGGCGCAGGGCGTAGGTCTGCTCGCTGCCGTCGCCGGTCAGGGTCATGGCCGAGGTGCGCTGTTCGGGGATGAACCGGTCGTGGGCGGCGCGCCACTCCACCGAGAGCGCATCGACGTTCCGGACGGACAGGCGCAGGACCAGGGTGTGGTGGATCTCGGGATCGACGGAGAAGTCGAAGGGGCCGCGCAGGAGCAGCGGGCCGGGGCCTGTCAGCACGAGGCGCCCGTCGGCGACCTCCGCGGTGCAGGCGGCTCCCGGGCGCCACGGTCCGGCGGCGGTGTCTTCGTCGGCGAGGGGCTCGGGCGTCTCGAACGTCCAGGTGTGGGCCAGGGGCGGCCGTTCCGCCGTCGCCACGGGCGCGGTCCAGGTCGGGCGGCGGGCCGCGACCTCGTAGCGCGTCGGGATGCCGTCGTCGCCGCAGGACCCCAGCAGCAGCGCCCACGCCAGGGTCGCCCAGGCCAGGGTCAGCGGTGGCAGGCGGGGCGGGGCGGTGGGCTGCGATCGGGTGCGCTCGGACGGCATCGCGGGATCATAGCGGGGAGCGGGAGCCGGAGCCCCGGTCGACGAGGGGCCCGGGGCTTCGGCACAATGCGCCGCTTCCCCCGTGAGGAGTTCATCCCGTGAGTCCTGCACCCGTCCGCGTCGCCGTCACCGGCGCCGCCGGCCAGATCGGCTACGCCCTGCTGCCCCGCATCGCCTCCGGCCAGATGTTCGGCCCGGACACGCCGGTCATCCTCAACCTGATCGAGCTGCCCATCGAGGCCGCCATGTCGGCGCTCCAGGGTGTCGGCATGGAGCTGGAAGACGGCGCGTACCCGCTGCTGCACGACCTGGTCATGACCAGCGACCTCGCCGAGGGCTTCGGGGACTGCGACTGGGCGCTGCTGGTGGGCTCGAAGCCACGTGGGCCCGGGATGGAGCGCAACGACCTGATCAAGGAGAACGGGCCGATCTTCGTCGGGCAGGGCAAGGCCATCAACGACCATGCGCACAAGTCCTGCCGTGTCGCCGTGGTGGGCAACCCGTGCAACACCAACGCGCTGATCGCGATGCACAACGCGCCCGACCTGCCGCGCGAGAACTTCAGCGCCATGACGCGCCTGGACGAGAACCGCGCCAAGGCCCAGCTGTCGTGCAAGGCCCAGGCCTTCCCGATCACCGCGGTGACCAACGTCACGATCTGGGGCAACCACTCGGCCACCCAGTTCCCCGACTTCGAGAACGCGCGCATCCAGGGCAAGCCCGGGCGCGAGGCGATCGACGACCCCGAGTGGCTCGAGAACGGCTTCATCAAGACGGTGCAGCAGCGCGGCGCGGCGATCATCAAGGCACGCGGCAGCAGCTCGGCCTTCTCGGCGGCGAGCGCGCTGATCGACCACGTGGTCTCGCTGACCACCAAGACCCCCGACGGCGACAGCCACTCGGTCGCCGTCTGCTCCGACGGCAGCTACGGCGTGCCCGAGGGCCTGATCTCCAGCTTCCCGATCCTCGCCGACGGCGCCGGCGGGTACTCGATCCGGCAGGGTCTGCCGATCTCGGACTTCGCGCGCGCCAAGATCGACGCGTCCGTCGCCGAGCTGCAGGCCGAACGTGACGTCATCAAGGAGCTCCTCGGCTGATGTCGAAGGTCCTCGACGCGATCGCCCGCAGGGCGATGATCCAGACGGCGGTGATGATCGACATCGCCAACAACCGTCCGGACGCTCTCAAGACGGATCCCAAGGTCGGCGGTCACCCCGCCGCGTGCAGCAGTTCCGCGCACATCCTGACCGCGCTGCACTGCGAGGTGCGCAACGCCCAGGACTTCCTGTGCTGCAAGCCCCACGCGGCGCCGATCGACCACGTGATCCAGGGCATGCTCGGCCTGCACCGGCGCCAGCCCGGCGCGGACTGGTTCACGCCCGAGGAGACCGAGGCGGTCCTGCACAACCTGCGCAAGTTCTCCGAGGACGGGGAGCCGGTGCTGCAGAGCTACCACGCGCGCACGGACCCGGATTCGTTCCACTGGTTCCCGTCGGGCAGCGTTGGCATCCCGCCGGTGGTCAGCGTCTACATGTCGCTCGCGTACCGCTACGCGAAGGACCACAGCATGGAGCTGCCCGCGGTCCCGGACGACATGCACTTCTGGAGCCTGATCGGCGACAGCGAGTTCCGTGAGGGCTCGCTCATGGAGGTCATGCCCGACGCCGCCGAGCGCGAGCTGGCCAACGTCACCTGGATCATCGACTACAACCGGCAGAACCTCGACGGCGCGCGCATGCCGAACAAGAAGGGGCTGTCGGGGACCGACGCCGATCGCATCGAGGCCATGGCCCGCGCCAACGGCTGGGACGTGATCCAGGTGCGGCACGGGCGGCGGCGGCTGGAGACCTTCCGGCGCCCCGGCGGCAAGGCGCTGCGCGAGGTGCTCGAGGGCGGCTTCACGGACTACGAGATCCAGATGCACCTACTCCATCGCAAGATGGACGAGATGCGCGGTGCGCTGCTCGCGGCGGACCCGGCCTGCAGCCAGATCCTCGGCACGCTCGACGACACCGAACTCGAGGCGGTCATCACCGACCTGGGCGGCCACGACACCGAGGTGTTGGTCGAGGCCCTGCTCAAGAGCAAGTACGACACGGACCGCCCGACGATCATCGTCGCGCACACCGTGAAGGGCTGGGGCATGGACATGTACGCCGCGCCCGGCAACCACTCCGACCTGCTCAAGCAGGAGGAGCTCGACCGCCTCATCGCCGAGGACGGGATGGACGCCGAACGGCCCTTCGAGAACTTCGCCGCGGACAGCGAGGAGGGGGTCTACCTCGCCAAGCAGGGTGCTGAGCTGCGCGGGGGTATCGAGGAACTGCTCGACTGGCGCAAGCAGAACCGCGAGTGGGTGCGCGATCGCGTGAACGCCGAGGGTGGCGTGCCCAGCAGTCTGGACATCGACACGCGGCTGTTCCCCAAGGCCCACACCCAGTGGATGTGGGGGCAGTTGGCGACCAAGCTCGTGCGCATCGGGACCTCGGCCGAGATGCGGCGCACCGAGGGCGAGGGCGCACCCGACCTGACCGAGAAGGAGAAGCAGTGGGAGGCGCCCGCCGACTTCCTGCTGACCATGTCGCCGGACGTGGGCACGAGCACGCAGCTCAACCCGGTCATGAACGCGCGCATCTACGGCTCCACGGACGAGAGCGCCGCCGAGGCCCACGAGGTCGAGGTCGTCACCGGCCAGACCAAGCGGCGCCCGTCGCTGCTGCCCACGGCGGAGCCCTGGACGCGGCACATCCGGTTCGAGATCGCCGAGGCCAACGCGATGTCCGCCGTCGGGGCCTTCGGGATGATGGGGCACTACGCCGGCATCCCGTTCTTCCCGATCATGACGGTGTACGACTTCTTCATCAAAAGGGCGCTCGATCAGCTCTACTACAACCTCTACTGGGGCAGCGAGTTCGTGATCCTGGGCACGCCCTCGGGCGTGACACTTTCCAGCGAGGGCGCGCAGCACTCCTGGAAGAGCGACATCCAGATCCCGAACCTGATCACCTGGGAACCGATCTTCGCGGTCGAGGTGGACTGGATCCTGTCCGAGTCGATCCGCCGTCACTTCGACGACGAGAACGAGGGTCGCAAGGGCATCCTGATCCGCGCCGTCACCCGCGCCGTCGAGCAGAAGGAGCTGGTCACGCGGTTGCGTCGTCATCCGCGCTTCCGCACCAACCCGAACGATCTCGACTCGGCGCCGCTGGAAGACGAGCTGCTCTTCGAGCAGGCGCGCAAGGACTGTCTCTCCGGCGCCTACCACCTGGTGGATTTCCGCGGGCAGCCCGACTACGAGCCGGGCGTGAACGTGGTCAACCTCTTCTGCATGGGCGCGCTGGCCCCCGAAGCGCTCGAGGCCTCCGACAAGCTGCGCGAGCAGGGGCTCTACGCGAACGTGATCGCGGTCAGCTCGCCGGACCTGCTGCTCGGCAACCTCGCCGCCGAGAACGACTTCCACCACCTGCGTCGCGGCCTCGGCCTCGACGCCAACCTGCACCTCGCGCCCACGGGCGCCGTCGACAACCGCGCCGAGCTGGTCACCATGGCTGGCCGCCGCGTTCCGGTGGTGTCGGTGCACGACGGTGAGGTCGGGCTGCTCGACAACATCGGCTCGGTGCTCGGTGTGCGCCAGGAGGCCCTCGGCGTGCGCAAGTTCAGCAAGTGTGGGCGGCCCGATCAGGTCTACGGCTACCAGGGCATCGACGCGAAGGGCGTCATGGCGGCCTGCGCCAAGGTGTTGTCCGAGACCGCGGTGGAGACGGTCGAGGTGTCGCGGCGCGCGCTGGATGAGCTGGCTGGACGGCCGGCGCCGGCGGTGGCGGATTGGCGGGAGCTGGTGGACGTCGACGAGGGCTGAGGTTCCAGTTCAGGCGTCCGCCGCTCCGCGAGACCTGGTGCACGCGTCCGCCGCTCCGCGAGTGGGACCCTCCACCGTGCTCACGACCCTACTCGGGACGGGCTGCGCCCGTCCCTGCGAATGGTCGCTCCGCTCGGTGGTGCCTCCCACTCGCTGCGCGGCTGGGCGTTGAGGCCGGGGGCTCAGCGGGGCGGCGGGTGGCTGGTGCTCGGGACCTCGTCGCCTTCGTGAGATCGGAGTTCAGGCGTCCGCCGCTCCGAGAGTGGGACCCTCCACCGTGCTCACGACCCTACTCGGGACGGGCTGCGCCCGTCCCTGCGAATGGTCGCTCCGCTCGGTGGTGCCTCCCACTCGCTGCGCGGCTGGGCGTTGAGGCCGGGGGCTCGGCGCGGGTGCGGGCGGCTGGGCTCGTTGGTACGGGTGGGCCTGTCGGACTCGGCGCTTCTCCGTGCCCATGGTCCGCGGCCGTAGGCCGGATCGGGGCGGGCGGCACCTGTCCCTGCGGCGGGCGGGGTCTCGCGAGGGGGTAGGATCGGGCTTGGCGAGTCGCGGGGGTGCAAGGAGGACGTCATGTCGAGATGGATGCTGGTGAGTGTGGCTGCGTTGCTGCTGGCGATGCCGCGGGTCTCGGCGCAGGAGACGCTGCGGGTGCCGCAGGACTTCGGGACGATCCAGGCGGCGATCACGGCGGCCGAGGACGGGGACACGATCCTCGTGTCGAAGGGGACCTACGCGCCGTTTTCCATGACGGCGATGAGCGACGTGGAGATCCGCGGCAAGGGCAAGCCGGTGATCGACGCGCTGGCGCCCGTGGACGGCGGCGGCATCGGCGCGCTGCTCACGGCCGTGAGCGGGATCACGCTCAAGGGGCTCGTGTTCGTCCCGGGCTCGGCGGGCGTGTCGGTCGACGGTGGCACCGACGTGCTGATCGAGAAGTGCACCTTCGAGGACGGCCCCGGCGACGGCGTGTTCGCCACGGACGGGTCGGGCCTGACGGTCAGCAAGTGCAGGTTCCTCGGCCTCGGCGGCCACGGCGTGCGCGTCATCGAGACCGATACCGTCACCGTGAGTCGTTGCCGGTTCGAGGACGTCGGCGCCGCCGCGATGCGACTCTCCGGCGGCTTCACGGACGGCGCGACGTCGACCAGCGACGGGTGCCTGGTCGAGAAGAACCGCATCAAGACGGCGGTCGGGGACGGCCTGTGGCTCAACGGGGACGACGCGATCGTCACGAAGAACCGCTTCCAGGACGTCAACGACGGGTTCCAGACCGACGGCGAGAGCACCAACTGCTGCTTCGAGAAGAACAGCGTCCTGCGCCCGGGCTTCGATGGGTTCTTCATCAACGGGGACATGATCGAGCTGACGCGGAACAAGGTCACCGACGCCGACGACGACAGCTACGACATCCGCGCGCCGAGCACGCTCGTGAAGAACCGCTCGCTCCGCGGTGGAGGTGACGGCTTCAACGTCGGCGTCGCGGGCACCGGCACCACGGCCGAGCTCAACAAGGCCGTGCAGGCCGGCGACGACGGCTTCGAGTTCGATGCGAGCGACTGCGTGGTCACGAAGAACAAGGCCGTCAAGTCGTCCGACGACGGTTTCCGGGTCGACGCGAGCAACGGCGTCGTGACGGGCAACGTGTCCACCAAGGCCGGCAACGCCGGCTTCCGCGTCAACGGCACGCCCAACGAGCTGACCGACAACCGCGCGGTCGGCAGCGCGAACGACGGGTTCCTGCTCTTCACCTCGGGCAACACCCTGACCGGCAACACCGGCAAGGGGAGCGGCGGGTTCGATGTGAGCGACTTCGCCGGTGGGAACACCTACGTCGACAACAACTTCAAGACCGAGAACCTGCCGTAGCGCCGGTAGGGCCCGGGTGGTGCCGGCTCTGGGTCCAGGTGTCCGCCGCCTGTCGCACGGGACCCTCCGCCGTGCTCACGACCCTACTCGGGACGGGCTTTGCCCGTCCCTGCGAACGGTCGCTCGGCTCGGCGGCGCCTCCCGTGCGACTGGCGGCTCCCGCCTCGACGACATCGGCCGCGAGGCGGGGGGAGAGAGGGGGGCGTGGGCATCCGGGCAGGGGCATGGGCGGGGAGGCGTATGCTCGGGGGGCGAAGGAGCTTGGGATGCGCTTGGTGTGGCGACTTCTGGTTTCGGTGGGTGTCCTGCTGGGTGTGGCGGGGCTGATCGGGCTCTTGGCGTTCGGGGAGGACTCCGATGCGGGGGGCGCGCCGGGCGCGGTGACGGCGGTCGAGCGGCCTCCGGTCGTGTTCGTGAGCGGCACGGTGGCCTGGGAGCACGGCGAGCCCGTCTCCGGAGCCAGGCTCGAGTTCCAGCTGACGTCTCCGGATGACCGCCACGCCGTTCCGCTGCCCGCCGTCGGTGCGGTGGAGACCGATGACGAGGGCGCGTTCGTCGTCGAGCTTCCCGCGGACACGATGCTGTACGTGGGGATCACCTCGGACGCGTTGGAGCTGCGCGAGGACCGCCGGCTCAAGACGTTCACGTCGGCCACGCAGCGCGTCGAGTACGTGCTGCCGTCGGCCTGCGTCTTGCGGGTCGCGGGTCTGTTTCCGCTCGTGGACGGATGGCCCGACGCCAAGGTGATCCTGATGGCGAAGGGCGAGGAGACCCCGCTCGGCCGCATCCTCCTGAAGGACTGGCTCGGCCGGTTCAGCGGGATCGCGATGGGAACGGTGGTGGGTGTCGTGCTCGTCGTCGGGGATCGGGCACCGCAGGCGTTCGCGCTCGCGCAGGACGTCGAGATCGTGGAGCGCGACCAGAGGATCCGGGTCGAGCTCCCGGAATCACTCGCCTCTCGACTGTTCGGCGAGCAGGCCGGGGTCGTGGCGAACGAGGCGGCGGTCGAACCGTGGACGTTCAGCTGGTCGCTGGTGGACCCGTCGGGTGCCGCTGTGGACGGCAGGTCCCTGGTCAGCTCCGGAGTGCTGGCGGACTCCGGCTACGTCGATGTCCGGCTCGTCGCGGCGGATGGCACGGAGGCCTCGCAGGACCAGCATCTGAGCTACTGGAACGCGGACCTCGAGGGTGAGGTGACCGTGTCCCTCGCCGCACCGGTGGAGGTCGAACTCCGGATCGCCGGGCGGACGTTCCGCGAGGTCGGCGTCATGCCGGGTGAGTGGATCCGATTCATCCTGCACGAGCCCTTCGAGGCGGACCATCCCGTCACCGTCATCTACGAACCCGAGTCCGTCCCGGTCCTGATCATGGCCTTCGGCGAGGACGGTTCGCGGTATCTGAACGTGTCCGAGTCCGGTTCGCTGGAGGGACGCTACGCCGATGGGCGGTATGCCTACCACGCGGCGAGCGGCGATCCGGGCGTCTCGACGACGGGGACGTTCGTGGTGGATGCGTCCGCGGGCCCGGTGAGGGTGCCCATCGTCTTCTCGGAGTCGGCCTCGCTCTCAGGTCACCTGTTCCCCGCTCCGCCGGAGGGCGAGACCGCCACCGTCCAGGTCATGCGGCGGGGGGCGGTGGGCTTCATGCCGGTCCTTCAGGGTGAGGCGTCCGGCCTGGATGGTCTCTTCGAGATCGCGGGGTTGGGGACGGGCGAACACGTCGTCACCGTCGCGTCCCGGCGGAAGGACCAGGTTCGCGTGGCCCACGTGGGCGTGGATCTGAAGGCCGGCTCCAACCGGGTCGACGTCGACAGGCCCTCCGATGCCGCGAGCGAGAAGCTGACGCTCGTGCTGGAGGGAGCCGAGGCCGCCCATGTCCGCGCGTTCGATGCCGAGGGCCGCCAGGTGACGTTCCTGATGTCCGAGGGCAAGCCGGTCACGCTCATCACGCCGTCGCCGGCCGTGTCCTACGTGGCGGTGACGGCGGGGGAGATGTGGCGGACGGGGGAGATGACGCACGGCGAGGTGACCGGGGCGAAGCTGGTCCTCTCGTTCTGAGGCACCCTGTCGGGCATCACCGACGCGGCAGGCATGCCCTGCGGAGAGCGGTGGCGTGCGGCGAGTCACGCCGACGCTGCCTGCTATCATCGGGCGCCCTCCCGCCTCGCCTGGCCCCGCATGCTCCGCCTCCTCACGTCCCTGTTCCTCTGTGGCGCGCTGGACCCGGTGATGGCCGCCGAGCCCGCGGCGCCGGCTTGGCTTCCGCCGCCAGGTCCGCAGGTGTCCGACGAGCAGCATGACCTCGATTTCTTCGAGTCGGAGATCCGGCCGCTCCTGGCCCGCGAGTGCTTCGAATGCCACGGGCCGGCCGCGAGCAAGGCACGCGGAGGGCTGCGCATGGCGGGCCGGCAGGCGCTGATCGACGGTGGTGACAGCGGGCCCGCGATCGTCCCTGGGGCGCCGGATGCCAGCCTGCTCATCGCCGCCGTCCGCTACGTCGATCCCGATCTCGAGATGCCGCCGCGCAACGCCCTCTCGGAGAAGGAGGTCGCCCTGCTCGCACGCTGGGTGTCCCTCGGTGCGCCGTGGCCTGAGTCGGGCGCGGGCGTGGGCAGCGATGTGGATGTCGAGGCGGGCCGACGCTGGTGGGCCTTCCGACCGGTCGAGGCGGTCCGCGTGCCCGACGTGGGCGTCACGAGCGTCGGGGCCACGGAGTTCGTGCGCAATCCCATCGACGCCTTCGTGCTCGCGCGCCTGCAGGCCGCCGGGCTGAAGCCGGCGCCGCCTGCGTCGCCGCGCGAGCTCGTCCGTCGGGCGACCCTCGACCTGACCGGGCTTCCGCCGGAGTTCGAGGAGGTCGAGTCCTTCGCCTCCGCGTCGGGCGATGCCGAGTGGCGGGCGCTGATCGAGAGACTGCTGGCCCGGCCCGAGTACGGGGAGCGCTGGGGGCGCCACTGGCTCGACGTGGTGCGCTTCGCCCAGACCAACGGCTACGAGAAGGACCGCGAGAAGCCCTTCGCCTGGCGGTATCGCGACTACGTGATCGATGCGTTCAACGCCGACACGCCCTACGATCGCTTCCTGCGCGAGCAGCTCGCGGGTGACGAGCTGGACGAGGTCACCGACGCGTCGCGCATCGCCACCGGTTTCTATCGCCTCGGCGTGTGGGACTCCGAACCCGACGACAACGCGGTGGCGGCGCTGGACGAGCGCGACGACGTGGTGCGCACGGTGAGCGCGGGACTGCTCGGTGTGACGCTGGGCTGCGCGCGCTGCCACGATCACAAGTACGACCCCTTCGGGCAGCAGGACTACGACGCCCTGGCCGCGTTCGTCGGTCGGGTGAGCCGATACGAGGAGCCGCGCTTCGCGCTGGACTCGAAGGGACTGGTTCCCCTGGACTTCACGCCGGAAGCCTCGACCCGCTGGGAGCGGGATCGCGCGCGGGCCATCGCCGAGCTGGAGCGGGAGCGGCAGGAGGTCGTTCGTGACGTCACCCGGCGGCAGGTTCCCCTGGCGCTGGGGGCGGAGTCGCCCGAGGTCCTCGCCGCGTTCCGGCTGCCGGAGGGCCGGCGCACGCCGGAGCAGGTCGCGATGCTCAAGATCGCGCTCAACGAGAGCGCCGAGATCACCCGGCTGATCAAGCAGATGGACCGGTCGACCTTCAACTTCGACCAGCAGATCGAGAGGGTGCGCGCCTCGTTCGCGGGGGACCTCGACTGGGCGCTCACGGTGAGCGAAGACGCCGAGGCTCCCGCGGGTCCGGTGCCCCCCCGGTTCGTGCGGGTCCTGTGCCCGAGTGACGACGCCAGCGAACCCGCCGCCGCGCGTCCGGTGGTCGGCGGGGGCGGCGCGGGGACCGCCGGTCTGCGGCGCGAGCTGGCCGAGTGGATCGTCGACCCGGAGCACCCGCTCACGGCACGGGTCTTCGTCAACCGCGTCTGGCAACACCACTTCGGCCGCGGTCTCGTGGCCACGCCCAACGACTTCGGCGTGCGTGGCGCCCGGCCCTCGCATCCCGAGTTGCTGGACTGGCTGGCCCACCAGTTCGTGGCGGGGGGCTGGAGCGTCAAGGACCTCCACCGCCTGATCATGGACTCGTCGACCTACCGCATGTCGTCGCGCGTGGCGGCTGGTGATGCGAGCATCATCGACCCCGACAATGCACTGCTCTGGCGGCAGAACCGGCGCCGGCTGGAGGCCGAGGCGATTCGCGATTCGATGCTGGTGGTGAGCGGTACGCTCGATCCGGCGCGCGGCGGTCGCGGTTCGTTTGCGCACCTGGGGCGCGATGCGCTCGCCGGGTCTTCGCGACCGGGCGAGGGCTGGGAGATCTCCGACGAACGCGAACGCTCCCGGCGGAGCATCTACCTCTACGCCAAGCGGAACCTGCCCGTGCCGCTGATGGAGGTGTTCGACAAGGCCGACCCCTCGCTGCCCGTCGCCCGGCGCAGCACCACGACCGTCCCGACGCAGGCGCTGACCCTGCTCAACGGCGCGTTCGTCAATCGCATGGCCGCCGCGCTGCGGCGACGGCTCGAGGCCGAGACCCACGCCGACGCCGGCGAAGACACGATCACCCGGGCCTACGAGCTGACCCTGGCGCGGCGACCGACGCCGGCTGAAGGCGAGCTCGCGGCGGCGTACCTGCGCGAGGAGACCGAGGCGTTTGCCGCGCTGCACCCGCTGCTCGTCTTCGAGCAGGCCGTGCCTCGGCGTTTGCAGACCGACTTCGCCGGGCGCGTGCAGGGACCCGACGTCCTCGTGGACCCGGGGCCGCCGTGGCGCGCGGTCAAGGGCGAGTGGAGTGGTGCCTACAACAACACCCTCGCGGCCACGCCGCTCCGTGAGCCGGCGTCCCTGCTGCCGGCGCCGCTCTTCGACGACGTGGACCTGCGCACGCGCGTGCTGCTGCGCGAGGGCAGTGACTTCGGTGCCGTGTTGCTCCGCGCCGCCATCGAGGGTGACGTCCTGGTGGGCCTCGAGGTCCGCCTCGATCCCGACGCGGGGCGCATCGACCTGATCCGGCAGGACGCCTCGGCCGCGGTCCCGCTGGCGAGCGCGGACGTCCCGGTCGAGTGGGAGCGCTGGCACGATCTGCGCATCCTGCTCAGGGGCACGCGCGCGCGGGTCTGGTTCGACGGCGCCGGGGAGCCCTGTCTCGACCACGAGGATCCGCTGCTCCCCGGGCGCGGCGCTCTGGGCGTGCGCACCTGGGGAGAGGCCTTCCTGCTCGACGGGCTGGCCCTCGAGGTGAACCGGCAACGGGTGCCGGTGTCGCCCGAGGGTGTGGGCACGCCGGCCCAGCGCGCGCTCGAGTCGCTGTGCCTGTCGCTGCTGAACCTGAACGAGTTCGTCTACGTGGACTGAGCTGATGGGAACCCACACACAGGACGACGACGTGACCTCGGCCCTCGATCGCCGCGCGTTCCTCCAGGCCGGGGCCTCGGTGGCGGGACTCTCGCTCCTGTCCGGGCTCGACGCGGCCGGGCTGTTCCTCGGACGCGGGGCCGTCCCGGCGGGTCCGCTACCGCCGCCGCCGTCGCTGGGGAAGGCCAAGGCCTGCATCTTCCTGTTCATGTTCGGCGGCCCGTCGCAGATGGACCTGTTCGACTACAAGCCGGAGCTGGAGCGCCTCGACGGCAAGACCGTCGAGCACGAATGGCGACGTCACCGCATGCGCACCGGCACGATCCTCGGGTCGCGGCGCACCTTCGCCCGTCACGGGGAGACGGGGCAGTGGTGTTCGGATGCCCTGCCGCACCTGGCCGGGCACATGGACAAGCTGGCCGTGATCAAGAGCCTGCACACCGACTCGTTCGCGCACGGATCCGCCGTGCTGCAGATGAACAGCGGGCAGGTGTTGCAGGGGCATCCCTGCGTGGGCTCGTGGGCCACCTTCGGCATGGGCTCGGGCAACGCCGACCTGCCGTCGTTCGTGGTCATGCAGGACCCGCGCGGCGGGCCCATCTCCGGTCCGGCCAACTGGAGCAGCGGCTACATGCCGGCCGAGTACCAGGGGACGCTGTTCCGTTCGGCCGGCGATCCGGTGCTGGACCTCTCGGCCTCGCCCCGTGCGCGGTCTCGGGCCGGCATGACGCGCGGGATGGAACGGGCCCAGCTCGATCTGATCGGCGCCCTGAACGCTGAGCACGCGCGTCTTCGCCCCGACTCCGGGGACCTCTCCGCTCGCGCGGCCAGCTACGAGCTCGCCTACCGGATGCAGGCCGCGGCTCCCGACGCGCTCGACCTCTCCCAGGAGGATGCGCGCACGCAAGCGCTGTACGCCCTCGGCGACCCGAAGCCGGACCACAAGCTCGCCGTCGGGCCCGCGGTGTTCGGGCGTCAGTGCCTGATCGCCCGGCGCCTCGTGGAGCGCGGCGTGCGCTTCGTGCAGATCTACCACGGCGGCGGTCACCAGCAGCAGACCTGGGATGCGCACCAGGGCGTCGAGGAGAACCTCACGATCCACGCGCCGGAGATCGACCGTCCGATCGCCGGGCTGCTGACCGACCTCGCGCAGCGTGGACTGCTCGAGGAGACCCTCGTGGTCTGGGGCGGGGAGTTCGGCCGGCAGCCGGTTGGCCAGCTGTCGGGCGCGGACCAGGTCGCCAACGTCCAGGGGCGCGATCACAACCCCAAGGCATTGACGATGTGGCTGGCCGGCGCCGGCATCCGCCCGGGCAGCTACGGCGAGACCGACGAGCTGGGATTCGAGGCCGCCGTGAACGCCCATCATCTGCGCGACTTCCACGCGACGGTGCTGCATGCGCTGGGGCTCGACCACCGGGTGCTGACCTACCGTCACGCCGGTCTCGACCGGAAGCTCACCGGGGTCATCGAGGCCCATCCGATCGCCGGCGTCCTCGCCTGACAGGGGAGACCCCTGCAACACGCTCCTGATCGCCGGGAGCCGGTTGATCGGCTTTGGTCACGACGGGAACGAGGGACCCCCGGGCCCGGAGGATGCGGCTGAGGAGTACAATCCCCCCTCAAGGAGGCGGGCACCGCGCCACGGGACTCGAGACCCGGGGGTCAGGCACCGCCGCTGCGGTTGGGGAACCGATGCTCGAAACACTGTTGTCCGTCCTGTGCCTGGCGCTCGGCGCCACGGCCGGAGTCCTGTGGGCCCGCGCCCGCGCCGCCGAGCGAGAGGAGCGTCTGCGGGCGGACGCCGCCGCGCGCGAGGAATCCCTGCGCGGTGAACTCGACCAGGCTCGGGCGGCCGCAGGCGAGGCCCGCGAGGCCGTCGCCCGCGCCGTGGCCGAACGCGAGACGCTCAAGGCCGCCGCGCGCGACGAGGCCGAGCAGCGCAAGCAGATGGAGCAGGCCTTCGCCGCCCACGCCGCCAAGGCCGGCGATGACCTGATGAAGCGTTTCCTCGACGTGGCCGGCACGCGCTTCGCCTCCAGCGAGAAGTCGGCGGCCGAGGCGCTCGAGCAGCGCAAGCTCGCCATCGAGCAGCTGATGAAGCCGCTGACCGAGAAGCTGGGCAAGCTCGACGTGCTCACCCGCGACATCGAAGGCAAGCGCGAGAAGGCCTACGGGCAACTCGGGGAGCAGCTGACCAACCTGATGGGCGCGGTGGGCGACGTCCACCAGTCGAGCCGGTCGCTCTCCGACGCGCTGCGCGGCAGCAGCCAGGCGCGCGGCGACTGGGGCGAGATGGCGCTGCGCAACATCGTCGAGATGGCGGGCATGACCCGCAACGTCGACTTCAACGAACAGAGCCAGGACAGCGCGGGGCGGAGGCCGGACATGGTCGTCCGGCTGCCCGGGGGCGATCTCATCCCGGTCGACGCGAAGACGCTCTGGAAGGACTTCGAGGCGGCCTGCTCGACCAGCGATCCGGGCGCGCGCGAGGCGTCGCTGGCCAGCCATGTCGCCAGCGTCCGGGAGGTCGTGCGCGCCCTGAAGAAGAAGGACTACGCGTCGGCGGTGGAGGGCCGCGTCGACTTCACGGTCATGTTCGTCCCCAGCGAGGCCGTGGTGGCCGCGGCGTTCACGCACGACCCGAGGATCTTCGAGTGGGCCCTCGCCCAGTCGGTGCTGATCGCCACGCCGGCCACGCTCATGGCGCTGCTGCGCACGATCTACCTGTTCTGGCGCGAGGACGACCTGGCCGAGGACAGCCGCGCGGTGTGGAAGCTCGCGACCGAGTATCACAAGCGCACGGTGACGCTCTTCGGGCACCTCAAGAAGGTGGGCGAGGGACTGGCGCGCACCCAGGACAGCTACAACGCCGTGGTGGGCAGCTTCAGCCGTCGGGTCCTGCCCGCCGGCCGCGAGCTGGAGCAGAAGGTCTCGCCGACGGATTCCTCCAAGCGACTCCCGGCGCTCGAGCTGCTCGACCAGCCCATCCGCGAGGCGTCGGGCTTCGGCGTGCCGGCGCTCCCGTCCGCCGCGGACATGCTGGAGGCCGACGTCGACATCCGGGTCGCCGAGGCGGGGCCGGGCTTCCGCTCGCGTATCGGCCCCGTGGTCGAGGACGACGAGTCGCCGCGGCCGGACTGAGCCCGCCGCAACACCCTCGCGGCCGACCTGTTACAACCGCCCCATGAGCGACGGGCAGATCCTGGAGACCGACGGTCTCTACAAATTCTTCGGCGCCGCCTCGGCCAAGGTTCCGGTCGTGACGGACGTGTCGATCTCCGTGAAGGCGGGGCGCTTCGTGACCGTGATGGGCCCCTCGGGCTCCGGCAAGTCGACCTTGCTGCACATGGTCTCGGGGCTCGAGCCGCCCTCGGGAGGCACGGTCCACCTCGACGGGCACGATCTCTACGCGATCAGCGAGAAGCAACGCACGCTGCTGCGGCGCGACCTGGTCGGCTTCGTGTTCCAGTTCTACAACCTGATCCCGAACCTGACGGCCGAGGAGAACATCCGGCTGCCGCTCATGATCGGTGCCCAGGCGCGGCCAGTGGCGGCGAGCGTGTCCAGGGCGGCGGGCGCTGGGGGCGCAGCGGACCGAGACGGGGGCTGCGCCGCGACGGGTGACTCGGATGGCGCCGACCGCGACGGCCTCGACTTCGACCGGCTGGTCGAGCTCTTCTCGCTGCGGGATCACCTCGAGCAGTACCCGCACCAGCTGAGTGGTGGCGAGATGCAGCGCGTCTCCATCGCGCGCGCGCTGATCAGCAAGCCGGCCGTGATCATGGCCGACGAACCCACGGGCAACATCTCGACCAGTGCCGGCGAGGAGGTCATGCGCCTCTTCCGGCGCTGCTGCGACGAGTTCGGGCAGACGATCCTGCTGGTCACGCACAACCCCCGTGACGCCGCCTTCAGCGACGAGGTGCACTTCCTCAAGGACGGCGAGCTGCACGGGGACGTCGCCCTGCGCGACGAAGGCGTGACCGCCGAGGCCATCAACGCCTCCTTGAAGACGCTGGGCATCTGACGGCCGACCGCATCTGACCGCGGTCGACCGCGGACCGGGCGCGGCTGTCGGCCGCGTTGGAGAGTGATCTTGAAGCTGATCCTGCTGCTCGCCTGGCGACACCTCGCCTTCCGGCCGGGGAAGACGCTGGCCTCGGTGCTGGGCATCGCGGTGGGCATCGCGACGGTGGTCTCGGTCATGACCATCGACCACAACACGCTGCTGACCCAGTACAACCGTCGCGTCCCGAGTGATCCCGACACCGACCTGCTGCTCCAGCCGCACATGAACTTCGGCGCCGAGCTCGGCGGACCGTCGGTGCTGGACGTCGAGGCCGTGCGCCGCGATCTGCTCGATCAGCCGTTCCTCGACGGCGTCGCCGCCCACGTGAGCGGCAAGTACGCGCTGCAGGTGAACGGCAAGACCGTCGCCGGCGTCGAGCTGATGGGGGTCGAGCAGGAGGCGGCGAGCTTCCACGGTGCCTACCTGGTCGATGCGGGCGAGGACCTGGACTACGACTCCGAAGCGCCCCAGCTCCTGATGACGTCCGCGCTGGCCGAAGAGCGCGGTCTCGTCGTGGGCGATCTGGTCGTGCTCACGCAGCCGCCTCGGCGACGAGCGCCGGTCACGCGTTGCGTGGGCGGCGAGTACGTCATCATCGAAGAGCGCGTGCCGAGCGGCGCGCGCGCCGGTGGGATGGGAGCCGGCGGGATGGGCGGCCGTGCGGCCGAACCGCCCCCGCCGCAACACCAGATGCAGGTCGTGGGGCTGCTCGCCGCCACCCAGCTCGGCTACAGCAAGAACCGCGTGATCACCACCTACCGCGGTGCGCTCGACATGCTCGGGCCCACCACGGTGCCCCTCTTCTGGGCCGACTTCGACCGCTCGCAGAAGGACTTCCTGGGCGTCGAGGCCGAGCTGCGCGACCGCTTCGTGGTGATCGAGCCCAAGCGCGCCCTGGCCGGCGAAGCGCCGGAGGAGATGGCCTTCCGCAGCGGCGTGCGCTTCTGCGGGTTCCTGGCCTTGTTCCTCGGGCTCTACATCATCTTCAACACCATGTCGATGTCGCTCGTCGAGCGCGTGCGGTACATCGGGTTGATGCGCGCGCTGGGCGTGACGCGCGGCCGCCTGCTGCTGATCTTCATGGCCGAGGGTGGGCTCTTGTCGATCGTCGGGGCCGGGGCCTCGCTGCTGCTGGCCGACGGGATCGTCGGCGCGATGGCGTCCCGCGGCATCTCGACGCTCGGCGTGGGCAAGGGCATCACCGTGACCGAGTGGCCCTGGGGCGAGATCCTCGGTGTGCTCGTGCTGGGCGTGTGCTTCTGCCTGCTCGGCGTGCTCTACCCGTTCCTGCGCGCGGCGCGCCTGTCGGTCATCGATGCGCTGCGTCGAGGCGTGATCGAACTCTCCGCGGACCCCTTCACCGGCGCGCGCCGCACCGTGCTGCTGGGCATGCTCGCGCTGGTGCCCATCGCCTGGTTCGTGGGCACGCCGCCGGGCACGGCCCTCCCCGAGCCGATGTTCGAGGCGATCCTGCAGGCGCTCGGCCTCGTCGGCGGGACCTTCGCGCTGCTGCTGTTGTTCCCCAAGGTGCTGCCGCGACTGGCGGCGGCGATCACCTCGCCGTTCAAGGGGCCCGAGGCCAGGCTCGCGCGCTCGACCATGTCCAGCTCGCGCCACCGCGTGTTCGGTTCGGTGTCCGGGCTGATGCTCGTGTTCAGCGCCGTGTTCCTGATCGTCTCCGTGCTGGAGTCGCTCAAGTCCGAGACGCGGCAGTTCGGCGAGACGGCCCTGGCTCAACGGCTGTTCATCAAGGTCTCGCCCGACGGCGCCGAGCGCATGGGCGAGCTCCGGCGCGCGCTTCCCGAGCTGGGCACGCTGGTGCCGCTCAACGTCGAGGTCTACAGCCCGTTCCTGGTGCGTGGCGTGGACAAGCGCATCCTCGGCATGGGCTCGCTCGCCGGCGACGAGAACCGACGCCTGCTCTTCGAGACGCGCCCGTCGATCGTCGTCTCGACGCGCTGCTCGGACGACTTCGGCTATGCGACCGGTGATTGGGTCACGCTCAACACCGCCGCCGAGGGCCCGGTGGCCTTCCGCGTGCTCGCGGTCACCGACGAGTACGGGTTCGCGCCCGACGACCGGGTCTTCGGCGTGATCTCGGCGGAGAACATGCGCCGCTACTGGTGCCTCGACGCCGAGGGGCTGGGCAACTATTTCTCGGCCTTCACGCCGAAGCTGTCGGGCGTCGACCTGACCGCGCTCGAGGTCCGCATCGCCGAGGTGCTCGGCGAGGACGCGGTGCTCGACATCCGGCGCGGCGAGGACATCGCGGAGGACTATGTGGGCGACCTCCAGCGGAGCTTCGCGATCTTCTACGTGATCCTGCTGCTGACCGTCGTGCTCGCGGCCGTGGGGATCCTGAACGCCATGGTCATCGCGGTCATGGAGCGGCGTCGCGAGATCGGTCTGCTGCGCTCGGTCGGGCTCACGGCCGGGCAGGTGGCCGGGATGCTGCTGCTCGAGTCGGGGACCTTCGGCGTGCTCGGTGGACTGCTCGGTGTCGCGCTCGGCGTGCCCCTGGCCGTGCTGACCACCGACGCGCTCACGCAGATGAGCCATCTCGAGCTGAGCTTCCAGCTGTCGCCGCGCACGATGGGTGCGGTGCTCGGCGGCGCGGTCGTCGTGGCCGTCCTGGCGGTGATCCTGCCGGTGCTGCGGGCGAACCGCCTGAGGTTGTCCGAGGTCATGCGCTACGAGTGACCGCGCGTGCGAGGCGACTCCGCCACGGGGCCCGCGGTGTGGGTGCTCTGTCCCATGATCGGAACGCCGTCCCGGACGAGCAGCAGTCATCTCGCGCGGACCACTCGCCGAAGGCCGCCTCCTCGCCACGGCTGGGGGCCTTGCGTGACCGTCGGAAGGTGACAGGCTAGGTGCACGCGTCACCGTCCGGTGGCGTCGGCCCGGCGCTCCTGCGGCAGGGGAGAGCCCATCGGGAACCGGGTCGACAACTCCTCCCCTCATCGACCCGACGAGGTGCCGGGGCCTCCCGACGCGAGGCTCTGGTCCACACCGCCATGCATCCCACTCCTCGCGCGGAGTGCCGGCCCCGACCCGGTGCTCTCCTCGCGGCGCTCCTGGGCGTCGTCTGTCTCGGTCCAGCCGCCCTGGCCGGGCCCCCTCGCCCTCCGGACGAGGTCTGCGCCGTCGCGTCGCCGTCGCCGGCCGGACCCGTCGACGAGGCGCGGGGCCCGAAGGCCAGCGGCGTTTCGACGGAGGCGTCTGCCCTGCTCGACGCCTGCCGTGCGGCGTGCCGCGCGCTCGAGACCCTGCACGTCCGGGTCGAGTACCAGCGGCTCGATGCCGGCGCCACCGAACCCTACGCCCCGCGCCTCGCCCGCGTGCGCTTGCAGCGCCAGCTCGATGCCGCGCCGCGCCTGTCCGTGATCGCCGACGTGGAACCACTCACCCCCGAGGAGTTCGGCTGGGCCTACCATCTGGTTGCCGACGGGGTCGCCGCGGCGGCTCTCGACAGCCGCGGACCGCGACTGCGTCAGGCTCCGATCGATGCCGCCTCCGCGCTGTTCGAACCGGTGGACGGCCTGCTCCCGACCCTGCTCCTCGCCGGAAGGTTGCATGCTGGCCACGAGCCGGGGGCCCCCGCGCCGAAGTCGGTGCGCAGGCTGGGGCTGTCCGTCGTGCACGGCGTGCGCTGTGACGTGCTCGAGGTCCTCGGCGCCGAGGGCGTCCTGACGCGCCTTCACGTCGGCAGCAGCGACCAGCTTCCGCGCCGGATCGAGAGCCTCGGCCCCGACGGCGTGGAACACATCACCGTGCTGTGGGACCTGCGTCCCGGGGTGCCGCTGAGCGATCGCGACTTCGCCCTGCCCCTGCCGGCCGGCGTGGTGATCGAGCCGCCCGGTTCCCCGACGGCATCCGGGAACTGACGCGGGGTTCCCGCCGCCTCAGCCCGCCGGGCGCAGCACGAAGGCGAAGTCGAACTCCATCGTGTCGTTGGCGGGGGCCGGCTCGTCCAGCGTGGTGATGCCGAAGGGATCCCGCAGCCGGATCTCGAACCACCCCGACACGACCACGCGCGGGGTCCCGTCCTCGTCGACGACGGGCTCGAACTCGCACAGCACGTCGAGCGGGATCGACAGGCCCTTCATCGTGAAGCGTCCGTGCGCCCGTGCGGGGAGCAGGCGTCCGAACGCGAGCGGACCGTCCGCCTCGATCGACTCGAGATCGAAACGTGCCGTGGGCCACCGCGACGAGGCCAGGAAGATCGATCCCTGCAGCGCCTCGTCGAGATCCGGCTCGCCCATGGTGAGCGACGCCACGGAGACCTCGACGGCACCGGTGGCGCCGGCCAGCGAGCGGCTCGGGGCGGCGACGGTGGTGGCGCTGGTGGTGGTGGCGGTGGTGGCGGCGACGGTGGCGGCGGCGGCGGCGCGCGGTGCGAGGGCCAGTTCGGCCGTGAGCTGCCGAGCCTCGCCGGCGTAGCTGTCCAGGGGCGCGGCCAGGTGGAACAGCAGGCGCGGCGGGTCGGTCGGCGTGGCCGCGGCCAGCACCCAGCGGTCAGGCAGGCTCACCGGCCGGGCCGCGAGCCCGCTTCCCGCAGGCGCCTCGGGCAGCGGCAGGCCGAGGTGGTCCCAGCTGCGGTCGGGCGTCGCGCTCGCGAGGGGCTCGAAGCCGTCGCCGGCGCCGTTCGTGATCGCCGCGGCGACGGCCAGCTCGAGTCGATGACCGGCCTCGGCGAACACCTCGGCCCGGTCGTCCCAGTCGCCCGAGACGGGCTCCTGCGAGATGAAGACCGGCTCCTTGCAGTGGAACTGGCTGAAGACGGCGAGGGACAGGTACAGCTCGCCGCCCTCGGAGCGCCAGGGATGCACGTCGAGGTAGAAGGCTCGGTCGGACGGGCCCTGGATGAAGACGTCTTCGGACTCGAAGCGTGACATGCCGACCAGCAGCGCCGCGCGGGCTTCGACGGTGAAGGCCTCGGCGTCGTGGCCGTCGGGCACGGCGCCGCCGAGGGCGGTGATCTTGATCGGCGCCACGACGTGGGTGCGTCCCAGGCGCCAGACCCCGACGTCGTCGCGCGAGAGGGCCTGACCGGAGGGGGGCACGTGGCGCGCGGTGCGCAGGAAGTTGCGGACCCGGCTCGGCGTGGTCGTGCGCCCCTGGTAGATCGAGCGGCCGCGGTGGTTCTGGAAGACGATCATCGGCGTCAGGCCGATCTCGGGCGGAGCACCGTGCGCGGTGGACCGCACGCTCACCGCCACGCCGAGGTCCTCGGCGCCCGCGCGGATCGCGGGCAGGTCGCGCGCCAGGAAGGTCTGCTCGGTGTCGGACACGAAGACGACCAGGCGGCCCAGGAGCGGATCGGTGAGCTCGGCGGGCAGCGGATCGGTGTCCACGTCGCGAGGGCTGTCGGTGCCGTCCGACACGGAGGCCGGCAAGGGATCGAGAGCGGTGCCCTCTTCGTCCGACTGGCAGCCGGGCAGCGTGCCGAGCAGACCGAGCAGACCGAGCAGGCCGAGCAGGCCGAGCCCGCCGAGCCCGCCGAGTCGACCGAAGCGGACGAGCTGGCTCGCGCGCGTCGGGCCAGGGCGTCGAGCGGCGGCGGGGGCGCGGCTGGGCATCGGTGTGGGCTCGGGGCAGGCAGGGGGGCGATCTAGCGCGGCTCGCCGTCGTCGCCGGTCTGCGGGGCGGAGATCGGGTTGGAGGCGGCCTGCGGTGCGTCGTCGAGCGGCGGGTCCATGTCGCGGCGGTTGGCCAGGTGGCCGGTGTCGGTCTTGAGGCGGTCGATGCCCTCCTGGTCGCCACCGTACACACCGCGGATGCGGCTCTGGGTGTCGAGCAGGATGAACGTCGCCGCACGGCTCCCGGCCTGTTGCCGGATGAGCTCGAGCTCCCGCCGGCCTTCGTCCAGCAGGTACACGTTCACCGGCTTGCGCGCGCGCTTGGCGTCCAGGAAGCGCGACAGGTCCTCGGCGGTCCCGCCGTGGCACAGCACGACGAAGTTCACGGCGAAGGACAATCCGCGCAGGTCCTTGCGCAACTCACGCATGGCGAGGAACGCCTCTTCGCGCGCCTTGGCGTCGGCGAGGGGCAGCTCGCTGATCACGGCCAGGTTGCCGCGCAGATCCACCAGCGAGACCTGTCGCCCGAACTCGTCGGGCAGGCTGAACATCACGGGCGGGCCGTCCGCGCCCGGGACCGGCGGCGGGAACTCCTTGTTGAGCGACTTGATCAGCGGGATCGACCAGAGCGCACCGACCAGCACGACCCAGAACAGCGGTCGTGTCAGCAGCGCCGTGCCGGCTCCGGGAGCGCCGTGGTCCGCGGCAGCGCTGTTCGGAGCACCAGTGTTCGGGGCGCCGCTGTTCGGTGCGCGGTCGCCCGAGGGACCGCCGCCGGACGCCGGCCCGGCGGTCAGATCAGCTCCTCGCCCTCGGCGGCCAGGATGCGCTTGATCCAGATCCACGTGCCGCCGAACAGCACGTACGGGATGAGCATGAAGCCGAGGATGTAGAGGAAGGTGTCGAGCCCCTGGCTCACCGAGCACGAGGGGCAGGCGGCGGCCGGCGCGGCGAGCGCGGTCAGGGCGAGCAGCACGGCGAGAGCGCGCGACACACCCACGCTCAGGCGCCGACCTGCCGGTAGAGCGACTCGAGCATGAGCAGGATCGCGAAGAGTCCCATGTAGACGGGCGTGGCCGCGATGAACTTGACCCAGCCCTTCTCGTGATCGAGGTGCATGAAGAAGAGCGCGACCAGGATCGCCTTGCCGACGGCCAGGAAGATCAGCAGCAGCATCTTCAGGTTGTGGTCGTACTCGCTGGCATACACCGAGGGGACGAAGACCTCGACGATGGTCAGGAAGGTCAGCGTCAGGAAGACGGTGATGTACTTGCCCTTGGTCGACGTCTTCTCGCGCTTCTCGTAGAACTGATCGGGGCTGATCGTGGGACCGGTGCCGGACATGGATTCGGTTTCCGCGCGGGTCAGAGCAGGTAGATGAAGGTGAAGACCAGGATCCAGACCAGGTCGACGAAGTGCCAGAACAGGCCGACCAGTTCGACCGGGCTGTACGAGATCCCGCCCTGGGTGTACTTGCCCTTGAGCGAGTTGATCAGGATGCAGGTCAGGTAGACCACGCCGCTGAACACGTGCAGGCCGTGGAAGCCCGTGACCACGTAGAACGTGGAGCCGAACAGGTTGTTGATCGGGACCATCCCGGCGCCGTCGTTGTAGTCGAAGCTGCTCTCGGCGAACCCGATGCCGTGGTGGAGCAGCTGGCCGTACTCGTAGTACTGGATGCTCAGGAAGCCGATGCCCCCGAGGATCGTGAGCATCAGCCAGAAGACCAGGGCCTTCTGCTTGCCGGCCTTGGCCGCGTCGACACCGAGGACCATCGAGACGCTCGAGCAGATCAGCAGGAAGGTCGCGAAGGCGGTCAGGTTGATGCCGAGGATCGCGACCGGGCTGGGCCAGTCGATCGCGGTGATCCGCAGGATCCCGTAGGCCAGGAGCAGGCCGCCGAAGGACATGCCGTCCTGGGCGATGAAGGTCCACATCCCGACCTTGCCACCGGTGGCTTCACCGAAGTGAGGGTCGTAGGGGACCTGTGCGGGAGCTGCGTGGGCATCCGACATCAGGGCTCGTTTCCTAGGGCACGAAGAAGCAGATGAACAGGACGATCCAGACGACGTCCACGAAGTGCCAGAACACCGCGGCGTTCACGACGAACGCGCGACGCTGGTGACCGTACCGGCCGGTGGCCGCGCCGATGCGCGCCAGGAACAGCGCGCCCAGCCCGCACAGCACGTGCAGGCCGTGGAACCAGGTGAGTCCGTAGAACAGCGACTCGTACGTGCCACCGGTGAAGGTGGTGGTCCCCGCGGCCCAGAGGTCCGCCCACAGCCAGGTCTGCAGCACGGCGAAGACCAGGCCGCCCACGAGACCTGCGGTCCACCACGAGGTGAACGGCGCACCCCGGCGCAGGGCCGAGACGGACCGGTGCAACGCGAAGCTGCTGCCGAGCAACGTCAGCGTTGCCGCGACGGCCAGCGGAAGGCTGGGCAGCGTCACGCCGACCGGCGGCCACACCGCCTGCCGCTGGCGCAGGATCAGGAAGCTGATGAACAGCACCGCGAAGGCCATCGCCCACGACCCGATGAAGATGGCCATCCCGAGGGCCGCGTTGGTGCGGTCCCGGGTGTCCTCGACAGGGGCGTGGATGCTGGCGATGGTCATGAGCGGCGCGGGGGCAGGCCTCAGTGACTGGCGGCGGGCTGCGCCGAGGGATCGGTCGGGGCCGCAGCACGGTCCGCGAGCGGTTCGGTCTGGAAGATCCAGTCCTTGCCGTCCGGGATGGCCGGATTGCTGAACTCGTGCGGCCCGGTGACGACCGTGGGGATGGTCTCGAAGTTGTAGTACGGGACCGGCGACGGTACGGCCATGTCGAGCGTGCCGACCTCCCACGGGTTGGTGGGTGCCTTCGCGCCCCACCAGCGTGACCGGATGAAGTTGAACGCGAAGATCAGCTGGGCCGCGCCCAGCAGGAACGCCGCGGCGCTGGTCAGCACGTTGAGGTGCTGGAGGTCGCGCAGGTACTCGAGGTAGGTGTGGTCGTAGTACCGACGCGGCATGCCCGCGTAGCCACTCCAGAACATCACGCAGAACACGATCGTCAGCGGGATGAACGTGGCCCAGAAGTGCAGCTTGCCGAGACGCTCGTCGAGCATCCGCCCGAACATCTTGGGCATCCAGAAGTAGATCGCGGCGAACGCTCCGAAGAGCGAGGAGGCCGCCATCGTCAGGTGGAAGTGCCCCACGACGAAGTAGGTGTCGTGCAGGAAGATGTCCGTGCTGATCGTGGCCAGGTAGAGCCCGGTCAGGCCGCCGAGGCCGAACACGAACACCGTGCCCAGCGAGAACAGCATGGGCGTGGTCAGTCGGAGCGAGCCGCGCCAGATCGTGTGCAGCCAGTTGAAGAACAGGATCTCGCCCGGCACCGAGATGATCATGGTGAGCAGCATGAAGCTCTCACCGAGCATCGGGGACAGGCCGGTGGTGAACATGTGGTGGCCGTAGACCACCGCGCTGAGCACCGTCACGGCCAACATCGCACCGACCGTCACGCGGTAGCCGAAGGCCGGCTTGCGCGCGAAGAACGAGAGGAAGTCGCTGATGAAGCCCCAGGCCGGCAGGATCAGGATGTAGACCTCGGGGTGACCGAAGATCCAGAACAGGTGCTGGTAGAGGATCGGGTCGCCGCCGCCGCCGTCGATCATGGTGGCCGGCACGTAGAACTGGGTGCCGAACGCACGGTCGAGCACCAGCAGGATCATGGCGGAGCCGATCACCGGCAGGAACAGCACGTTCAGGATGGCCGTGAAGAACATGCCCCAGATCGTGAGCGGCAGGCGGCTCCAGGTCATGCCCGGCGCCCGCAGCCGCACGATGGTCGTGATGTAGTTGATGCCGCCCATGATCGAGCTCGCGCCGATCAGGAACACCGCGAGGGCCCAGAGCGTCTCGCCGCTGCCCGGCGCGCCGACCGTGGTCGAGAGCGTCGGGTAGCCGGTCCATCCGGCCTCGGAGGCGCCGAGCGGGACGAGCAGGCTGTAGAAGCCCACCGCGCCGCCGAGCATCAGCGTCCAGAAGGACAGCATGTTCAGCAGCGGGACGATCATGTCCCGCGCGCCGATCAGCATCGGGATGCAGTAGTTGCCGAAGCAACCGATCAGCACGGGCGTGAGCCCGAGGAAGATCATGATCGTGCCGTGCATCGTGAACAGCACGTTGTACGTGTCCGGCTGGATCACGCCGCCCGTCGACGGGAACAGCAGCGCGCCCAGCACCGGGAAGGGCTCACCCGGGTTGGCCAGCTGCCAACGGATCATCATGGCCATCATCCCGCCGATGAGCAGCCAGACGAGACCGAACCAGAGGAACTGCTTGGCGATGACCTTGTGATCGACCGAGAAGACGTGCTTGCGCCAGAAGCTCGTGGGCTCGGGATGGATGCCGTCGTGGCTCATCGTCCTACTCCTTCCAATCCCAGGCCCACTGGGCCTCGGTGTCCTCGGGATCGAACCCGGCCACGGCGATCATGCTCGCGTCCTGCTCCCAGGCGCCGAAGTCCTCCGGCGAGAGCACGTGCAGCTGCGCGCCCATCTGGTAGTGGGCGAAGCCGCACAACTCGGCGCACAGGATGGCGAAGTCGCCCGCCGTGATCGGCTGGAACCAGGCCTGGTTCACGGCGCCGGGGTTGGCATCGCGCTTCATGCGCATGTCGGGGACGTAGAGGCTGTGGATGACGTCCTTGCTGGTCAGGTTGAACACGACCGGACGATCCTGGGGCACGGTCAGGTCGTTGATCGTGATCACGTCGTCGGCCGTGCCGAACTCACCGTCGAGACCCGTGGCGCGGAAGTTCCACGACCACTGCTGGGCCAGGACCTCGACGCGGTAGGCACCCTCGAGCTCGGTCGGGATGTTCCAGTAGCCCTCGCGCAGATCCCTCACGGCGATGACCAGCACCCACGCGTCCAGCACGATGAACACGATCACGGACACGGTCGCCGTGAAGCGCTTGTCGAACAGGCTCGACCCGTGGTCGAAGCTGGCCTTGTGCCCCGCCCGCGCCCGGTCCCGGATCATCGGGAGCACGAGCAGGATGAGCATGATCGCGAAGCTGACCGAGATCAGGATCGTGATCAGCGTGAACAGTTCGTCGTAGCGCCATCCGTAGTCCGAGGCGCTGGGGTTCGGGCCCCAGCGGTTCGGCAGGTCCACGGCTTCCTGCAGCATCGCGGCGTCGGCGCAGGGCGACAGCATCAGGAGCAGGGCTCCGGTGCCGAGCCAGCGCCAGGTCGCGCGCGACCGCAGGGCGTCGAGCAGGGTCTTCACGGTTCTCTCGTCTCTCCTGGGTTCCGTGATCAGTGCCCGGCGCGCACGTCCGCCATGAAGGCGGCGCGCTTCGCAGGCTGGCCGTGGTACTCGTCCGTCAGGTGGCGGACGTAGTGGGCGATGGCCCAGATGGTCTTGTCCGGGAACGTCTCCCAGGTCGGCATGCCGGCGCCCTGGATGCCCGCCTTGATGGTGCGGGCCACGTCCTGCGGGGTCCGACCGCGGCGCATCGTGTGCCAGGTGAAGTCCGGCACCATGATGTCGACCGACTCCCCGAGCACCTCGTAGCTGCTGTCCTCGACCCGCTTGGGGATGGTGATGTTCTCGCGGAAGGCGGTGTCCGCGGGCTTGTCCTGGATCGCGTTGATCGCCACGGCGCCGAGGTAGCCCGGGTGGCAGTTGTAGCAGCCGTTGGCGTGGTAGAGCCGCTCGCCCTCGGCGACGGCGGCCGGGATGTCGCCGACCCACGGGTCCTCGCCGACGTCGATCGGATCGCCGAAGTCGTTGGTCGAGTCGCGCCAGCCTTCGTCTTCGGGCGACATGCTCTTGATGTACTGCACCACGTCGCGCAGGCGGGGCTCGGCCACGTCCCACGGGAACATGGGCGTGCCGTCGAGGCCTTCCTGGATCAGGTGCACGAGCGCGTCGTCGCTGGGCAGGTAGTCCGGGCTCACCTTGGTGAACTTGAACAGGCCCTGGCTGAAGTCGCGCGGCGGCGGGCGCAGGGCCTGGGCCGAGCGGCCGTAGCCGTCCCCGTCCAGACCGTGGCAGCTCGCGCAGAACTGGACGTAGTCCTGGCGACCGCGCGTCAGCGTCTCGGCCGACACGTTCTGCCAGTAGACCTCCTCGTCGTCGTCCCAGACGTACTCGCCGCGGTTGTCCGACCAGACCTCGGCGTCGTCGTCGAAGGAGAAGCGGCCGGGGAACTCGGCGTCGAGGCGGGGAAAGAGCACTTCGGCCCAATCCTCGCCGGCCGCGAGCAGGCGGTCGTCGTCCGTGATCTCGAAGGAGACGTCATGGGGCGCGCGCAGGTGCCGCTTGGCCGGGTCCAGCTCGCCGCCGTCCTCGTCGTCCACGAACGCGGACAGCGAACCGGCGGTGGCGAGCGGAGCGGCCAGGATCACGGCGACGGCGAGCGGCAGGAGACGCCCACGAGGGCGGCGGTGTCGCAGCATCGGACGGGTCCCAGACCGGGGAGAAGAGGGGTCCAGTGGCCCCCCGGGTGACCGGCCTCCGACGGACGGAGGAGCGGTATTTCGTGGCCCCAGGGTGGACACGGGGCGGATCTTAGTCGGGCTGGGGGCGCGGACACAAGGTTGGATCAGCGGACGGGAGCGTCCGGGATCCGACCGGCGTGGTCAGCGCTCCGGCGCCCGGGTCGCCTGGCTGCCGTAGTGGTGGATGCTGCCGTCGGGGGCCTCGATCCGCAGGCCGCCGAGCACGCCGGGCGAGACCCACGGATAGTCGAGCGGGACCTTGCCGTGGCCGCCGGGGACGTCGAGCAGGTACCGGGGCAGGGCGTACCCCGGGACGGTGCCGCGCAGGCCCCGCATCAGGGCGTACCCGGCCTGCACGCTGGTGCGCAGGTGGGCGGTGCCCGGGACCAGGTCCGCGTGGTGCAGGGCGTAGGGCCGGACCCCGGTCCGCATCAGCGCCCAGATGAGCGCGCGATGGGTCTCGACGTCGGTGTTGATGCCGGCCAGCAGGACCGACTGGTTGAGCACGTCGATGCCCTGGGAGCGCAGCCGCGCGCAGGCCACCGCGGCCTGCTCGCTGACCTCGGCCGCGTGGTTGAAGTGGGTCACGACCAGGGTGTTCGTCCGCAGGCGGCCGAGGGCCGTCGCCAGCGCGGAGGTCACCCGGAACGGGTTCACCACCGGCATGCGTGTGTGCAGGCGCAGGGACCAGACGTGGTCGAGGACGTCGAGCCGACCGAGCAGCGCGAGCAGCTTGTCGTCCCCGAGGGTCAGCGGGTCGCCGCCGGTGAGGATCACCTCGTGGATCTCGGGTTCGGCGGCGATCCAGGCCACGGCGTCGTCGAGGTCCCCCGCGGTGACGGCGTACTCGGCGTTGCCGACCATGCGCTTCCTGAAACAGTGCCGGCAGTGCACCGAGCAGGTCGGCGTGGGAAACAGGAGCACGCGATCGCGGTAGCGGCGCGTGATCGCGGGCAAGGGGTGCAGGCCGGGTTCCTCGTCGCCGATGGGGTCGGCGCGCTCCTCGGGGGAGGTCACCAGCTCCCGCGGCGACGGCACCGCCAGGGCCCAGACCGGATCGTCCTCGCCCGCCCGCTCCGCCAGGCCCAGGTAGTACGGCGTGGCGCGCATGCCGTACAGGGCGATGGCGGCCTCGATGCCGGGGCGGTCCAGCCCGGACAGGTCGAAGCGGCCGGGGAACAGCGTCTCGACGTCGGCCAGGGAGGTGGCGGCGTGGCCGTGCTGCCAGCGCCAGTCGGGGTGCGAGGGGATCATCGCCACCAGCCTCGCTCAACGTCCGGTCAGGCGGCAAGCGGCCCGGTGCGGGACCCGCCGCGCGACCCGCCGGCTGACCCGCCGGCTGACCCGCCGCCTGACCCGCCGCGTGATCCGTGGGACACTGGTCGCGGCGCCTTCGGGTCGGACCTCGTGACGCGGCGCCTCGGGAGAGACGCGATGTCGACCACCTCTCGGGTCCACCTCGGAGGGCTGCTGCTCGCGGGTCTGGTGCAGCCGCTGGGCCCGGTCACGGCCCAGTGCACCGAGGATTGGCTGGCACCCCCGGTCTTCGAAGCGGGCGGGGCCTTCGGTCGCGGACTCGACCTGCAGGGCGACCTGCTCGTCGTCGGAGCCGACGGCGTGGGCACGCCCGGCGGCGGTGAGGGCGTCCTCTACGTGTTTCGGGAGGTCGGGGCGGAGTGGGCCCTGGAGGTGAATATCCAGGGCGGGCTGAACAACAACGGCTTCGGCGAGCCGGCCGTCGTCGATGGTGAGCTCTTCCTCTACGGCTGGGACCTCGGCAACGAGCTGCATGTCACCGCGTACTGGGACGAGGACGGCGGTGCCGGCGACTGGATCTGGCTCTTCGGGGACTCGTTCCCCGGCGGTGGCCATGGTCTCGCGATGGACATCCACGAAGGCCTGTTCGCCTACGGAAACGCCTCCGACGTGGTCAAGTCGATCCGCTGGGACGGGCAGTCGCTCTCCTCGCACTCCTTCGCCCAGTCTCCGCGACCGCCGGCCGAGCAGGGCGACTTCGGCGCCGCCGTCGGCATCACACGTCCCGGCCAGACCGAGCTGCTCATCGTGGGGGAGCCCGAGAGCACCTCGGACCCCACGGCGCCGGGTGCGGTCCACGTCTTCCGCGAGGGTTCGGGGTGGGTGTTCCGGCAGACGCTCGCACCGGCCGACGTGTCGATCGGCGACGGCTTCGGCCGCGCGCTTTCCGTGGACCGCGAGACACTCGTCGTGACCGCGCCGTTCCAGGTGGGCCCGCGCGGGGAGGTCGGCGCGCTGTACGTCTACTCCATGGACACGGTCCTGCTCGAGTGGGTCCTCGTGCAGAAGCTTGTCGTCGACGAAGAGGATGCGTTCCTGGGCTTCCCGGTCGTGGACGTCGACGGCGACGACCTGGTGGCCTCCGCATCGGCCCTGGGCGAGCTGGTGGCCTACTACCACTTCCGGCGCAACGCCTCGGGGTTGTTCGCCCTGGAAGACGTCATCGCGCCCGCCGGGCTCACCGACCAGGACGGGTTCGGGCTCGGGCTCGCCCTGGACGACGGGCGCGTGGCGGCCGGCGCCCCCCGGCTCGACGCGGGTCCGCTCGAGGACGTGGGGGGCGTGGTGATCCACGAGTTCCCACCGGGGTGCCTCGCCGTCACCGGTGTCGTGCCGGATGCGGGGCTCTTCCACCAGCAGACGTCCGCCGTCATCGGCGGCCTTGGCTTCGAGCCGGCCCCGACGGCGGTCAGCTTCGGCGGGGCGCCGGCGACCTCCGTGACGTGGCTGTCGGAGACCACTCTGCTGGCCGACGCCCCTCCCGGCGTGCAGGGCCAGGTCGTCGATGTCACCGTCACCCAGGGCAGCGAGGGCGACACGCTCGCCGGGGGCTTCACCTACGTCGGCACCGAGATCCAGGTGCTCCATCCCGCTGCGGGCAACGTGACCGGGGGCCAGTCGATCGTGGTCACGGTGAGCTTCCCGACGACGCTCGCTGACAGCAGCGCCAGCGTGAACGGGGCTCCGGCAGCGGTTGTCGGGCAGTTGTCGGCGGACACCTTCGAGCTGGTCACGCCCGGCGAGGTGGCCGTGCCGGGCGGGCCGGTCGACGTCGTCTTCACGAACGCCAACGGAGTCGGCGTCGCCGTTGCGGGCTTCACCTACACGCCGGCCCTGTCGGTGTCGGTCACGGGCCAGACCGGGACCGGCGGTACGCTCGACCTCTGGTGGATCGACGACCCCGCTTCGACACCGGGCCAGCTGGTCTGGCTGTGGATCGACGACCCGTCGGTGCCCGACCTGCCCACGACGCTGCCTGCCTTCGGGGGAACGCTCCAGTCGCAACCGCTCGTCATGGTGCTCTCGGCATTCCCCGTGGGGTTCACGCCGGTCGCGCTTCCGTTCTCACCCGTGCCGGCCAGTCTGGGCGGGGTGCCGCTCTCGGCCCAGGGAGTCGTGACGGGGGAGGGCGGTGCCAAGGGCAGCTTCACGAACGTGGCGGGATTTCAGATCCTCCCGTAGGGGAGGCCGACGGCGATGCCCCCGGCGTCGCGCCTCACGGCTCCTCGTCCCCGGGCTCGGCGTCGCCGTTCCCCCGCCGTTCCTTCACCGCGCGGCGCAGCAGGTACTCGATGTGGGCGTTGAGGCTGCGGAACTCGCCCGCGGCCCAGCCGCGCAACTCGGTCATGAGCTCGGGCGGGAGGCGCAGCAGGAAGCCCTTGCGAGGACCCTTGGACGGGCGCCCACCGCGAGGGGGCGGGGTCGCGTCGCCGTCGGCCGCGCCGCCGTCATCTGCGTCGTCGCCTGCCCCGCCACCCGCGCCGTCATCTGCGCCGTCACCCGCGCCGCCATCTGCGCCGCCGCCGTCGTCGGTGCCTCCGCCGTTCGCGGCGTCGTCGTCACCGCGGGCCTCGACGTCAGCGGCGTCGGGTCCGTCGTCGCGAGGCGGGTCGTCGACCATCGGTCAGTTCCGCGGGCCGCCCCGGCCCCGGCATGCGGGGCGGGGCGGTCGGTCGGCGCGCGTGGGCGCCGCGCGCATCAGTTGTAGAGGCTGCCCGTGTTGAGCACCGGCGTGACCGGCCCGTGGCCGCAGAGGACCACGAGCAGGTTGCCGACCAGGGTGGCCTTGCGCTCGTCGTCGAGCTCGAGCACGCCCTTCCGGGCGAGGTCGGCAAGGGCGTGTTCGACCATGCCCACGGCGCCTTCGACGATCTTCTCGCGAGCCGCGATGATGGCCTGGGCCTGCTGACGCTGCAGCATGGCCGAGGCGATCTCCTGGGCGTAGGCCAGGTGGCTGATGCGCGCCTCGAGCACTTCCAGGCCGGCGCGGTCGAGCCGCTTGCCCAGCTCGACCTGCAACTCCTCGGTCACCACCTCGGTGTCGCCGCGCAGGGTGGGCACGCCGTCGGGGCCGGCGTTCTCGTCGTACGGGTGCGCCTTGGCCAGCTCGCGGATGGCGGACTCGATCTGCACGTCGACGTACTGGCGATAGTCCTCGACGTCGAACAGCGCCTGGGCCGTGGAGTGCACCTGCCAGACCACGACGGCGCCGATCTCGATCGGGTTGCCGGCCAGGTCGTTCACCTTGATCTTCTCGCTGGCCAGGTTGTGCGCGCGCAGCGAGACCTTGCTGCGGATCGTGAACGGGTTGGTCCAGTAGAACCCGTCCGTGCGCACGCTGCCCTTGTACTTGCCGAACAGCACCAGCACGCGCGAGGTGTTCGGGTTCACGATGAAGAAGCCGAACAGGCAGATGATGGTCGGGATCTCGATCAGGATGATCGGGACGATGCGTCCGGGGCCGTCCCAGCCCTGCGACGCGGCCAGGATCGGCAGGCCGAGGATGATCAGCGGCAGGAGGACGAGCATCGGCCAGCCGCTGATGGCGGCGAACAGCTTCTCCTGCGTCGGGGCACGGGTGGTCATGGCGGCGTTCTCCTTGCGGGCTCGGAGGCCCGGGCCTGTTGCCTGTGTGTCGGATATCAGAGTGATATCACTTTGATATTCAGGCAAGCGAGATTGCGCGCGGAGGGCACGAATTCGGCGTTGTCCGGTCGCAAGTGACTGCTGGCGAGCAGCTTGCGAACGGAGTGGCGCCCTCGTGGCAGGAGCCTGGCGCGGGCCTTGCGATCGGCTAGCGCGGGTCGGCGACCACGAGCGTCGGTGGGCTCACGCCCAGGGGCGGGCCGCCCTGCGGATCCAGGAGCAGCACCTGGACCCATTCGCGGATGCCCCGCGTGGCGTGGTCGATGCTGAAGCCGCGCTCGACCTGGCCCGTCGGACCCAGCGACTGCGGCGGGCGCAGCGTCGCGTGATCGCGGTAGAGCTCCCACTCGTCGCCCCGCACGAGGCGTGCGTCACCGGGTCCCGCGCGCACCGGGATCGCGCTTCCCGTCGTGTACACCCGCACGATCCCGTCGGGCGGGCCGTGGAGCTCGTAGTCGATCGCGGCGGCCATCCCGGAGCGCCGCTGCCCGGTCTGCACCACGCGCACGGGCGCCGTGTCCGTCTCCGGCTCCAACACCGCCAGCACGCGCAGCCAGCTCATCGCGTAGCCGAGCCCGACCGGTTCGTCCTCGACCAGGCCCATCACGTACTTCTCGGGCAGCTCGTACTGCTGCGCGACGTCCGGATCGAGTCCGCGCAGGTAACCGAACGGCCGGCGGAAGTCGGCCTCCGTCACGTCCCACATCAGCGCCATGCGCGCCAGGATCTCGGGGCGCAGTCCGATCGGCGCGACGGCGTAGGCATGGCCTTGTGCTTCGAGCCCGGTGGTGGGCGGGCCGCCGAAGGTGTCGCCCACGTCGCCATGCCAGTAGTCCGCCGGGTGGTCGCGGCAGTCACCCTGATACGTTCCCTTGAAGCAGATGCAGACCATCTCCCAGTTCTTGAAGAACGACTCGGTGAACTGGGCGTTGGTGAGCTGGCGTCCCTTGAAATCGTTGCCGGCCAGCTCCAGGATCGCGGCGCGGCGCAGCTGCATGTCGTGCAGCGGTTCATGGATGTTGCGAGGCAGCGCCATGAGGTCCAGCACGCCCTTGAACGCGCGCGGGCTGTCGCCGGCGCAGGCCGTGCCGAGACGGATGGCCTGGATCCAGAGCGTGTCGTCGACGGTGCCCTCGAGCGACAGCCGGTGGTCGGTGGCCTCCTCGACCAGTTCTCGCGCGCGCGGATGGGGATCGCTGCTCACGCGCAGCAGCTCGGTCAGGTCCTTGGCCAGATACCCGTAGTGGTCGTCGGTGTCGTTCTCGAGGTCGTAGCGCGCGGCGTCCCAGTCGCGGTGGTAGAGCGAGAGCACCCTGTCGATGGCTGCGACGTCGGCCTCCTCGGGCATGAGCTCGTGCACGCGAGCGACGATCACGGCCGACTGGAAGACGTGGTACCAGAAGGTGCGCTGCTTCACGATCGCCCAGGCGGTGTTGTAGCGACGCGGGGTGTCGAGCTTTCCGGTCGGCGTGAGCTTGGGCGGCATGTGCCCGAACCAGTTGGGCGCCTCGCCTTCGAAGATGCCGGTGGCCGGGTCCAGCAGGCACTTGTCGTTGGGCTTCTCGGGGCCGAGGTCGTGGGTGCGCTGGAGCCACACCAGCGCCGTGGCCGCCTTGCGCGACTGCTCGATGCAGCGTCGTCGCAGGACCTGATCGGCCACCAGCTCGGCGGCGTCCAGCAGGAAGCCGACGTACTGGGCAACATCGACGGACTCGTCCACCAGCGGCACGAGCCCGTTGCGTCGGACCACCTGCGGAAGCCCGCGCTCGTGGAAGTTGAAACGCAGCAGCGAGCGCGTGAACGTCTCCAGTCGCGGCGTCCAGCGCGCGATCTCGTCGCTCCAGCCGCGCTCGTGCGCGACGGCGAGCCAGTCCACGAGCAGCGTATGAGCGGTGTGCAGGCGCAAGAGACGCTCCGGTTGGCTGGGCTCGCCCGTGTTCACGTCGATGGCGTTGTAGAGCGTGTAGCCGGTGGCCGGCTCGACCAGCCCGAGTCCGCCCTCGTCGCGCGGCACGTGCCACAGGTCGAGCTGCTCGCGCACGAGCCGCTCGATGCGGTCTTCCATCTCCGCGGCCGTCACGCGAGGGAGGTGCACTGCCGCGAGGACCTCGTCGACGTACGCCACGGCATCGGGACCGCCCTCGCAGCGCACGTGGACGTTGAGGCGCGGCGTGGGCGGAGAGCCGTGCTCGACGACGAAACGCGTACCGACATCGACGCGCACTTTCGCCCAACGCACCTCACCACGCGATGACTCTCCGTTCCCGCTCGCCCAGGTCCCCTCGTTGCCGCCCAGCACGGCGCCTTCCGGTGTCCGCCATCCCGCGCGCAGCTCTCCGCCGTCCGCCATGTCGGCCGCAACGACCGCCGTCGTCCGGCGCCCCGTCCCGTCCTCGAGCTGGATGACCAGGCGCGCGTCACCGAGCAAAGCGACCGCGAGCGAGACCTCGGTGCGATCGCTGAGCCGCGGATCCGCCACCACCTTCTGGAGCACCGCATCGCCCGGGTGCAGGACCAGACTGCGCTCGCCACGGAACGCCACCTCGTCAGTGACGCGGTCGGTCGGGTCACCCTCGACCGGCACGAAGGCCCCGACCCAGTAGGCGCCGTACTTGGGCGGCGTGGTGGTCCCGTCCGCGATGAGCTCGAAGCCGCCGTTCAGCAGACCATCGAGCCAGATCGTCTCGAACCCCGCGTTCGAGCTCGGTTCTCCACCGTCCTCCACCAGTTCTCCACCAGCGGGCGCAGCCCCGATGGATGCCTCATCATCCCGCAGGGACGAGGCTGCCTCGGCCAGATCCACCGCTCCCGGCGCCGGCGGGTCCTGGGCTCCCCCGGGTTCTCCACAAGCCAGCAGGGCGGCCAGCGACAGCGCGATGGCGAGACGAGGGGAGCGGGGCACGAGGGTGGTGGCTTCCGGCGGGCGGGGCTGGATGTGCAGACTGGGCGCACGTGGCGGAAGCACAACCCGGCCGCGTGGATCGTGTTGTTTCCCCACCTTAGAATCCGGCCCCGTGAACGCCTACCTGGATCTCATCCGCCACGTCCTCGAGACGGGTGTCCGCAAGCCCAGCCGCACGGGCGTGGACACGATCTCCGCCTTCAGCGTCGGCTACCGGGTGGATCTCGCGCAGGGCTTCCCACTCCTGACCACCAAGAAGATGCTCTGGAAGAGCGTGCTGCACGAGCTGCTGTGGTACCTGTCCGGCGACGACCACATCCGCAACCTGCGCGAACACACCAAGATCTGGGACGCGTGGGCCGACGCCGACGGCAACCTGGACACCGCCTACGGCTACTACTGGCGGCGGTTTCCGAGCGCCGAGCGCGCCGAGAACGGCGAGTGGCGCGTGCGCGAGGTGGACCAGATCCGCAACGTCATCGACGCGCTGCGCAACCAGCCCGACAGCCGGCGCCTGGTGGTGACCGCCTGGGAACCCGGCAACGCCTGGTCCAGCAAGCTGCCGCCGTGCCACTACACGTACTGCTTCCAGGTGCTCGACGGGAAGCTCAACTGCCACCTCACGCAGCGCTCCGGCGACGTGGCCCTGGGCATCCCCTTCAACCTCGCGGCCTACGCGGCGCTGACCCAGGTGCTCGCGCAACAGGCCGGCCTCGGGCTCGGCACCTTGGCGCACACCATCGTCGACGCGCACATCTACACCTCGAAGCCCGATGGCTCGATGAGCGAGTACGACCACGTGCCCGGCCTGCTCGAGCAGCTCGAGCGCAAGCCCGGCCCCTTGCCGACGCTGACCATCGCCGACAAGCCCCTCGACGTACTGACCTTCGACGACTTCGAGCTGACGGGCTACGAGTGCCAGCCGTTCCTCTCCTTCAAGGTTGCCGTGTGATGGACATCGCCCGCGCGCAGCAGGAGTGCCCGCGATGGTGAGGATCTCCGCCATCGTCGCCATGACCGCGGACCGGCTCATCGGCCGCGGCAACGACCTGCCCTGGCACTGGCCCGAGGACATGCGCCACTTCAAGCACTTCACCAAGGGACACACCGTGGTGATGGGGCGGCGCAGCTGGGAGTCCATGCCCGGCGGCCTGCCCGACCGCACCAACGTGGTCATCTCCACCAGCAAGGCGGCCGGCGCGCCCCCCGACGGCCTCGAACTCGAGGGCGCGCTGTGGTTCCCGTCGCTGGGCGCGACCTTCGACTGGGCCGCGCGACGGACCGATGCCGGGACCAAGCTGGGCGAGATCTTCATCCTCGGTGGCGGCGCGCTGTTCAAGGGCGTGCTCGAACCGCTCGACACCGTGCCTGCCGCCGGCAAGCTGCCCGTCTACGTACCCGAGCGCCTGGTCGTGACCTGGGTCCCCGACGTGCCCATCAAGGACGACGACGTCCTGTTCCCGTACGACCGCGCTTGGCTGCTGAAGCACTTCCAGGTGAAGCAGTCCTGGAACAGCGAGAGCGGCGAGCTGCAGTTCGAGGTCTTCGAGCGGACGCCGGCGCGCTGAGTCCCTCGGACGGTATCGGTCACGCGGGGCTGATCGCGGACGCGGACCCTCTGCTGGTCCTCGCGGTCGTGGTCGTGGGCGGCCTCGGCGCGGGCTGGCTGGCGCGCAAGGTCAAGATCGCCGGGGTCACCGGCCAGATCCTGATCGGCGTGCTCATCGGTCGCTCGGGGCTCGAGCTGTTCAACGAGGCGGACGTCGAGGCGCTCGCGCCGATGACCCACTTCGCCCTGGGGCTGATCGCGGTCACCGTCGGCGGGCACCTCAACCTGCGCCGGCTGCACGGCGCGCACAGGCGGCTCGGGTTGCTGGTCCTGGCCGAGCTGATCATCACGCCGCTGCTGGTCTACACCGCCGTGGTCGGCGTGCTCGGCGCCGACTGGCGCACGGGCCTGTTGCTCTCGGCCCTGGCCATCTCCACGGCCCCGGCCACGATCGTCGCGCTGATCCACGAGATGCGCGCGCGCGGCGTGTTCACCAAGACGCTGGTCGGCGCGGTCGCGCTCAACAACATCGCCTGCATCGCCGCCTTCGAGGTGGCGCACATGGCGGCGCGGGTCGGGCTCACCGTGGGCGGTGGCGTCGATGGCGGAGCGGTGGCCGAGCCGACGGTCCTGGACTACCTGCTCGCCCCGGTCCAGGAGCTGGTGCTCTCAGGTGGCCTGGGCTTCGCCGTGGGCGCGGCGCTGGTGGCGCTGACACGCAAGGTGGTACGGGCCGAGCAGCTGGCCACGGCGTCGGTGGTCTGCGTGCTGCTCACGGCCGGCATGGCGGACCAGCTCGGCCTGTCGCCGCTGCTGACCTGCCTGTTCCTGGGCATGACGCTGGCCAACCTGACGCCCGACAAGGACGAGATCGTCGAGTCGGCCTTCGTCAACGCGCGGCAGGCGCTGTTCGCGGTGTTCTTCACCCTGGCCGGCATGCACCTCGACATGGGTGCGCTGGTCGCCGCCAGCGGGCTCGTGGCGGCGGCGTTCCTGGGGCGGCTGCTGGGCAAGGTCACCGCCGGGCACATCGCGCTGGGCATCGCCGGAGCCACCGAGAACGTGCGTCGACACATCGGCCCGGCGCTGGTTCCCCAGGCCGGTGTGGCCGTCGGTCTGCTCATGACGGTCACGGCCGACCCCGCCATGGCGCCCCTGGCGGACGCGCTGCTCGCGGTCGGGCTCGCCGTCGTGACGGCCAACGAACTGCTCGGCCCGTTCCTCGTGCGCAACGCGCTGGTGAAGACCGGGGAGGCCGGCGCCGACCGCGACCGCATCCTCGAGTTCCTGCACGAGGAGAACATCGTCGTCGACCTCCAGGCCGACACGAAGGAGGAGGCCATCGAACGTCTGGTCGACGTGTTGATCCGCACCAACCACCTCGATGCCGACCGCGAGCGCATGCTCAAGAGCGTGCTCGACCGCGAGGCGGACATGTCGACCTGCTTCGGCGAGGGCCTGGCCGTGCCGCACGGCATCTTCGAGGGCGGCGAGAGCATCGTCGGTGCCATGGGCCTCTCGGCGCGCGGCCTGCGCTTCGACACGCCCGACGGCATCCCGGTGCACTGCATGGTCGTGCTGGCCACGCCGGCGACCGAGCGCGACCGGCACCTGCAGGTCCTCGCCGCGCTGGCCAAGGCCATCGGCACCGATCCCAACCGGCAGCGCCAGTTGTTCGCGTCGGTGTCCCCGGCGCACGCCTACGAACTGCTGCACGCCGAGGAAGGCACCGAGGACTTCAACTGGTACCTCGACGAGGACTGAGCGAAGAGGACTGAGCGCTTCGGTACCCGGCGTTGCCTTCGCGCGCTGCCTTCCCCCGGATCCGGGCGTACTCGACTAGACTGGGCGCTGTCCGTCGCCGGGGCAGTGCGATCGGTCCACTGAGGGAGAGAGCCATGCGTTGCGTCCAGCTCGTCGGAATCGCCGCCGCGGTCGTGCTGCTCGGCAGCGCACCGGCCGCCGCCCAGATCGTGTTCGCGGCTCCCGAAGTCCAGGACACGCCCGACGTCTTCCCCCTCGCGGTACTCGCCGCCGACTTCACCGGCGACGGCCACACCGATCTCATCGGGTCCACCCTCTTCGGTGGATACGTGTTCGTGCAGGGCGGTGCGGACGGGCCCGGTCTCCCGACGCAGATGGCGTCGCCCGGCTTCCTCGCCGGTGCCGTGATCCTGGATGACGACCTCGACGGCGTGCTCGACCTGGCGACGCGGGCCTCGACCGCCGTGCAGATCCTCCTCGGTGACGGCGACGGGACGTTCAGCACCGGCGCGAAGCACGAGTTGTCCTTGTCCGTCCAGGGCCTGGCGCTCGGCGAGCTGACCGGCGACGGGGTGCCGGATCTGGCCGTGGCGAGCCAGGCGATCTTCGCCGGCGGCTCGCTCGACCTGCTGCCCGGGGAAGCCGGCGGCGGCTTCGGAGCAAAGCTCCAGATCGCCGACGTCTCCGAGACGTCGTACTCGGGCCTCTCGCTCGGTGACGTGGATGGCGACGGACTCGACGATGTCGTGGCCAGCGGCGGGTTCGGCGCACCGATCGTCGTGCGTTCCCAGGGTGGCGGAGTGTTCGGTCCGCCGCAGGCTCTGGGGGAACCCAACGGCGTAGGAGTGCTCGTCCACGAGTTGACGGGGGACGGCCTCGCCGACATCGTCGTCCACGGAGGCAACGCCAAGGTCCGCGAGAGCCTCGGTGGCGGGGACTTCGGCGCGCCGGTCACGCTCGCGCCGACGCTCGGCGCCACCGGCGGCTTCGAGGTGGTCAGCGGGGATCTGGATGGTGACGGGCGCGCCGACCTCGCCGTGGGGACCGGCAGCTCGATCTGGTCAGGTGTCACCGCGATCCACAACGCCGGTGCGCTGGCCTTCACCGAGATGGGCACCGTCAAGCTCCCGGCCGCCAGTCCGAACGCCCTGACCCTGGCGGACATGGACGGCAACGGTCAGGTCGACCTCGCGCTGACCGGCAACATGCTCGTGGGCACGGTGATCAATCACTCCTACGGGCCGGGCGCGCCCTGGGTGGACCTCGGGAACGCCCTCGACCCGATCGCCGGTCCGCCGATCCTGTTCGCCACCGGAGACTTGCTCCCCGACAGCGACGTGTCGCTCACCGTGCAGCTCGCTCCGCCCGGACTGCTCTGGCTGGTGGTCGGCTTCGACGCCGGCTTCGCGCGGTTCCAGGGCGGCACGCTGGTGCCCACGCCCGATCGACTGTGGGGGCCGTTCGCCACCGATGGCATGACCGACATGGTCCTCGAGACCAGTTGGCCCGCCGGCCTCGCGTCGGGGCTCGAGCTCTGGATGCAGGCCTGGATCGCAGCGGCCGGCGACGAGGTCGCGGGGAGCAACGCGCTCCAGGCGACCGTGCCTTGATCCGACCTGTCCACCTGGCGCGGCTCGTCGGTGCGCAGTGGCTCGCGGCACCCTCTGCGGCGCGGCGGTCCTGCCCTACGCCTTCACCAGCACCAGCTCCGTCTGCCGGCCATCCACGTAGCGCACCGCGCTGCCGTCGTAGACCGCCTCTTCCTCGAGCATGATGTGCACGTCGAGGTCGCCCCACTCGGGGATGGCCATGGTGTTGTCGAGCTCGATTGCGTGCAGCGTGTCGGCCTCCAGCACGGCCTGCTCGCCCCAGCCGGGGACGCCGTCCTGTCGGTCCCACAGGCCGATGGTCGGGCCGGCGCCGTGGACCACGTGGTCCACCGGGTGCGTGTAGATGCGTGGACGCAGGCCCTCGGCCTCGCACTGCGCGCGCGTGGCGGCCAGGATCGAGTCGCCGTTGGCGCCGACCTCGAAGTGGTCGCAGAGGATGTCCTGCACGCGGTTGGCGGCGGCCAGCGCGGCGACCAGGCCCGCCGGCGCCGCGGTCTCGCCGGGTTTCAGCACGTAGGCGTGGCGCTGCGCGTCGGTGGCGAAGCCCAGGTAGTCGACGCCGACGTCGATGTGCAGCAGGTCGCCGGGGCGGATCACGTCGCCGCCGTCACGGTCCGCGAAGGACCCGTCGTGCACCGCCGAGGGACGCTGCACCGTGGCCGAAGGTTGGAACGACGGCGTGAGCGTGGCCTCGGCGATGCGCTGGCGGTACCACCACGCGAGGTCGGTGGTGGTCGTCTTGCCCGGCGCCAGCGCCGGGCGCTCCAGCCCCTCGGCCATGATCGCGTGGGCGATGCGGCAGCCCGCGGCGAACCCCTCGACCTCCGTGGGCAACCGTCGCGAGAGCCAGCTCAGCGCGAGCTGCCCGGCGGGCACCACGCGCTCGCGCAGCGCCGGCGACAGCGCGGCGAGGAACGCGTCGCGCTCCGACGCGGTGAGTCCGTCGGCCAGGCCGTAGACCGGCGAGGTGTTGACGGCGATGCGCGACGGACCGCGCGCGGCGATGAGTTCGGTCGTGCGCGCCCACTGGTCGGGATGGGTGTCGGGGTCCCAGGAGGCGGTGAACGCATCGCCCACCGCGTAGCGCGCGACGGCCAGGGTCTCGACGCCGTCGCTCCCGCCGCGGTCGAAGAGCAGCAGCGTCGTGCGCCGCGGCGCCTGCAGCCAGGAACTCGGCAGCATCGAGCGCAGCACCGGGTCCTCGTTGAACGATCGCCCGCTGATCATCCAGCAGTCGACGCCGGCGGCGCGCAGCATGCCCGGACCGAAGCGCTGCAGACGCTCGGCCAGCCATCGGTCGCGCTGCTCACCCTGCTCACGCAGGGTCAGGATGGGGGGGACGGGCATTGCGGCTCCTCCGTCGACGGGTGGGATATCGTACCGCGAGCGAACTGGGGGATGCGCAACGCCGCGACCTGCGGCATGTTCTTGGAGGCCATGACCGAGATCCTCCCGACCGCCCCGCGCTGGCGCCGACCGCTCGTCCTGGTCACGCTGCTGCTGCTGGCCTACGGCCTGCTGAGCTGGAGCGTGGCTGGCATCGTGATCGGTGCGCACCACCGGCCCGAGGTCACAACGCCCGCGGACTTCGGGCTGGAGTATGAGTCGATCACGCTGACCTCCGAGGACGGTGTCGAGCTCCAGGCCTGGCTGGTGGAGCCGGTGGAGGGGCCGGGGCCCGAGAGCTGGATGCGCTGGGACGGGGGTGCGCCGCGCGGCACCGTGCTCGTCTTCCACGGCATCGGCGGCGACCGGCCGGCGCACTACCAGTACCTGCTCGCGCACGCCGGCTACCGCGCGATCGCCGTGGACCACCGCGCGCACGGGCGCAGCGGCGGGGAGATCTGCTCCTTCGGCTGGTACGAGCGCCTGGACGTCGAGGCCGGCGTCACGTACGCGCGCGAGCGCTGGCCCGGAGAGCCGCTGGGCGCGCTGGGCCTCTCCATGGGCGCCGCGGCCATCGCCTGCGCTCCGTCCGCGCGAGACTTCGACGCGATCGTGCTGGAGTCCGTCTACGCCGACGTCGACAGCGCCTACCGCACGCGCATGGATCTCTACTTCCCGGCCTGGGTCCACCCCCTCGCCTGGCTGTCGCGGCAGTTCGTCGAGGTGCGCCTCGACGCGAGCGCCGAGGACCTGAGCCCGGTGGACCGCCTGTCGGAGATCGACCCGTCCCGCCTGCTCATGGTGCGCGGCGCCGACGACGAGCTGGTGTCCGAGGGCGAGTACCAGCGCCTGCGCGCCGCGGTCCCCGACGCGGAGTGGATCGTGCTCGAGGGCCGCGGCCACGAGTCCTTCGTGCCGGGCGCGGGCCAGCCGTACCGGCAGCGGGTCGTCTCGTTCCTGTGGAAGCGGATGGACGGGCCGCGCTGAAGGAGCAGCTCAGCGCGTGGTCAGCTCCAGCGTGTTCGAGGCGCACCAGCCGAAGACGGCGCCGGCATCCACGATCCAGTGCTGGATCCAGACCTCGGTGCCGGCCGGCACGCCCGGGGGCACCTCGAACAGGGTGAGGTTGTCGCCGGTGGGGGTCAGCGGCACCGCCACGAGGAGGTCGGGCGACGGTCCCAGCACACCGCCCTTGAACGGCGCGTCGATCGCCGAGAATCCGGCGATGAGCAGGCTGGTGCCGGCGTCGGGCGCGTCGACCAGGCACAGCTCGTTGAAGACTTCCTCCCCGGCGACGGCGGCGCCGCAGCCGCGCAGCAGCGGAACGGCCATCGCGTTGACGGCCAGACCCCGGAACTCATCGTGCACGTCTCCGAGCTTCGTCACCCCGCCCGTCGTCGTGATCGTGCACAGCGTCCGGGCCAGATCCGTGACCAGCAGCAGGCCGTCGTCCCGCACGGCCATGCCCAGGATCTCGTCGTAGTTGTGGCCCGACAGCGGGACGTTGACCACGGGCGCGCCGCTCGGGTGCACCGTCTCCAGGATCTCCGCGGTGTTGGGCGTCCCGATGCCCGAGGCGTGGTAGAGCAGGCCTTCGCCCGGGTGATAGACGATCTGCTCGCCGTCGGTGCCGTTGCCCAGGGGCGCCAGCAGCGTCGGCGTGCCGTCGGTCAGGTCGACCGTGTAGAGCGTCTCGGGCGTGTTCGCTCCGTCGCCCGTGACCGCGTAGAGGGTGCCGTCCGCGGCGAAGGTCAGGCCCGAGAACCGGTCACCCAGCCCGCCGATGTCGACCGTGTCGCCCGTCAGCAGATCCACCTTGACGAGGCGGCGGATCTCGTCACCCGGGACGATGGCGTAGGACTCACCGGTCTGGGGGTGGCGGGACAGTCCGTAGCACTTGCTGACGCCCAGGGACAGGGTCGAGTGGGTGATGAACTCCCCCGTGTGCGCGTTCAGGCGCTCGATCCTCCCGCCCTTGGTGATGGCCCAGATCTGGTTCGGGTTCGGCCCGGTGAGCAGGCCCGGCCCGTGCAGGCGGAACGCATTGGGCGCGCCGACGAGCGACAGGCCGCTCGTGAGGGGCAGGTGGCCGACTTCGGTCACCACGCCGCTGGTCGTGACCTCGAACAGGCGGCCGTCCTGCTCGTCCACCAGCAGCAGGATGTCCTCGGTGAGGTGGATGACGTCGGACACGCCGCCGAAGTCGTCGCCCGAGAGCGGGATCGGCACGATCGGTGAGCCGCTGGGGTCGACGACCTCCAGGACCTCGTCCACGTTGGGCATGCCGTCGCCGGACACGTGGTAGAGCAGGCCGTCGATCGGGTTGAAGGCGATCGCCTCGCCCTGGGTGCCGGCGCCGAGCGGCGTGATGAGCGTGGGCGTGCCGTCGGTCGTGTCGATCAGGTAGAGCGCCTCGGGGACGCCCGCATCGTCGGCGGTCACGGCGTAGAGCGTGCCGTCGCGGCCGAAGGTGAGCCGCTCGAACGAGTCGCCGGTGTTGCCGACGTCGGTGCCGGAGCCGGTCTCGGGATCCACCGCGATGAGGTGTCGCCCGCTGACCATCAACACGTCCATGAAGGTGTACAGCTGCCCGGTCTGCGGATGGAGGGCGAGGCCGTGCGCCCCCTGGATGTCCAGCCCCGGGACATCCAGGAACGCGGCGTCCAGGGTCCAGCCTCCCGACAGATCCACCGTGCGCAGGATGAGCCCCTCCACGGACCAGGCGCTGTTCTGCGGGCAGAGCGGGTCCTCCAAGGCCTCGGCCGGAGACGGGCCCGGCATCAAGATGACCAGCAGCGTGAAGGCAAGGGTTCTCGCGCGCATGGGGCTCCTCTCCGCGACGTGTCCGTCTTCCCAAGCCCCGAGGATACCGCACCGCTACGAACCCGGCAGCAGGTCGGCCAGCGCCTCGCCGATCGCCTGCGTCGCCAGTGCGTGGCCGATCTCGTTCGGGTGGTGATCGGTGGGGTGCACCCACAGCGACGCGGCGTCGTGTCCGCGGAAGGCCGGCAGCAGGTCCACGTAGCGCACGCCGAACTCGTCCAGCAAGCGGTGCAGCTGCTCGTGCAGTGCCGCGTAGGGATAGTCGCCGTCGAGGTTCACGAGCACCGGGAAGATGACCACCACGAAGTCCATGTCGCGCTTGGTCATGACGCGCCACTCGTCGGTGGCCTCGACCATCTTGCGCAGGTAGCGGCGACCCGTCTCCCAGGCCTCGCCCTGCTCGTCGTAGGCGTCGAAGTACTGCTGCGCCGTCATCGCCGAGAGCTTCGTCTGGGCCGCGCCGCGCCGGTACATGTCATAGAGCACCGAGACGGCGGCCAGGCCCTCGGACGGGCCGTTCGCCGCCTGGTAGGCGTCGCCGAGCTGGCGGTCCTCGCCCGTGCCCTGGAAGAAGAAGTCGTTGAGGAAGAGGCCGTACAGCAGCAGGTCCGGGTCGTAGGCGAGGCCCTTGTGCTTCATGTAGGTGTGCACGTCCTTGATCGTGTAGCCGGGCACGCCCAGGTTGACCGAGTCGGCGCGCGTGGGCGCGTCGCGCGTGCCGTCGAGTCGCGCCTGCACCAGCTGCTGCAACTGATGCACCCAGGTCACCTCGTAGGGCACGCCGTCGCCGAAGGTGAAGCTGTCGCCCACCGCGGCGATGCGATAGGTGCCCTCGGGCTTGGGCACCGGGACCAGCGGGCCGCGCAGGTGTTCCGCGTTGATCTGGATCTCGACACAGCCGTTGTCGTCCATGTAGGGCCGAGCGAAACCGAACGAGACGTCGTAGCAGAGCTTGAAGTGGATGCCGGGCAGGAACTCGCCGCGCACCTCGCGCAGCGGGCCCTCGGGGCTCCGCTTCATGAGCACGTCGGTGCCCCATTGCTGCAGGAACACGTCCTTCTTGCCTTGGACTCCGAAGACGCCGCGCAGCTGATGCGCGGGCGGGCGCGTGTCGGTGAGGCGGGCGGCACCCTCGGCGAGCAGCAACGCCACCGTCGTGGCCAGCACCAGCAGCGCCATCTTCGCGAGCGTGCGCTTCATCGGTGGCGAGGGCGCGAGGACGGGATCACCGCGTGACCGTAGCAGGGGGCGTGGTGGCCCGGAAGCCGCAAGCGTCCCGGTGGACGGGAGTGGACCGCGCTCTTACCCTTGGCCGACATGCGTGCGGCGGGAGACGCGCGCGATTCCAGCGCACGGCGGCCGGAAAGGGGATCGCAGATGGCTTCAGAGTGGTACGTCCGCACGAAGGCGGGAGAGCAGGGTCCGTACTCGGCGGGCAAGCTCAAGGCTCTCGCCGCGGCCGGCAGGATCAGGGCGACCACGCCGATCCGCCGCGACGACGCCGACCAGTTCGTGCCCGCCGGCAAGTTGAAGGGGCTCTTCCCGGACGAGGTGGAGGGCGCCGCCGACGCCGCGGCTCCCGAGCGTCCGGCCGCACACGAGGCGGCGCGCCCGAGCGGCAGTCGACGCAGCGGAAGGCGTGGCGGCGGCAAGCGGGCGCCGCGCAGTGCCGGCTCCGCGGGGGGCCGCTGGCAGCCCGTTGTCACGCTCGGTTGGATCGTCGTGTCGTCCCTGGTCGTCTTCGCCGTCTGCGACGCCCACCAGGCTCTCCGGATGCAGGCGCAGCTCGACTATCTTGAGGGCGTCGCGGAGACCGGTGGATACGTCGAAGCCGAGGCCCTGGAGGTCGACGACGCCGCTCGACTCGCGACCCTGGTCACCCTGGGCGCGCTGTTCGTCACGGGGCTCCTCTTCATCATCTGGTTCCACCGCAGCTACAGGAACCTGGGCGCCCTCGGCGCCCGCCGGGCGCGCGGCACCGGCTGGGCCATCGGCGCCTGGTTCGTGCCCTTCCTGAATCTCTGGTGGCCGTTCCAGATGGCGGCGGAGATCCAGCGACGGGTCGACGCGCCGGCCAAGGCCCTGCTGATCGCGTGGTGGATCGCCTGGGTGATGCCCGCGACCGTAGGCAACGTTGCGGAGGTCGTCTGGGGTTCGGAAGCGGCGGTGCCGGGGCTGCAGGGCCAGGCCTTGCTGGCCGCGATGGCAAACGATCACACGATCGCGATGGGGACCATCGGCATGCGCATGCTGGCCGCGGTCCTCGCCATCGTGGTCGTGGTGCACATGTCGAAGGCTCAACAGGCCTGCGCTTCCGAGGCCGCGCTCTAGGAGCGCTTGCAGGCGGGTCCACGCCGGCGGTCCCTACGCCGGCAGCCCCTCGTCCGCGACCTGCTCCATCGCGCTGCAGAAGCGATCGAGTTCCTCGCGCGTGGTGTACACGCTGCCCGACACGCGCGCGCCGCTGAAGTCCTCATGCGTGATCCCCGTGACCAGGATGCGGTGCACGTTCCAGAGGTGCCGGACCAGCGCGCCGGTGTCGACACCATCGATGGCGACGTTGCCGATACCGCACGAGAAGCGCGGATCGAGACTGGTGTTGAGCCGGATGCGCGGATGCTCGAGCAGGCGCTCGGCCCACACGTCACGCAGGTAGCGCAGGCGGGCCTCCTTGCGCGCGCCCCCGAGCGCCTGATGGAAGGTGAGCGCCTCGCCGATGGCGAGGTAGGGCGCGATGGGGTGCGTGCCGATCTGCTCGAACTTGCGGATGTCGCCGCGCTCGTCTTCGGACGCGGCCATGAGCGGCCAGGTCGACTCGATGTATTCCTTCCGCACCCACAGGAAGCCCGTGCCGATGGGCGCGAAGAGCCACTTGTGCAGGCTGGCGCTGTAGTTGTCGCAGCCGAGTTCGGGCAGCGTGAAGTCCAGCTGCGCGAGGGCGTGCGCGCCGTCCACGATGACCGGGATGCCGTGTCGACGCGCCATGGCGCAGACCGCCTTCACCGGGAGCACCTGCCCGGTGAGGTTGATCATGTGGCACATCAGGATCAGCCGGGTGCGCTCGGTGATCGCGTTCTCGAAGCGGCGCACGATCTCGTCCTCGTCCTCGGCCGGGACCGGCAGCTTGATCAGGTCGAGCACCAGGTCGTCCCGCGCGACCCGCTGGCGGAAGGTGTTGAGCATGCGCGGATAGTCCTGGTCGGTGGTCAGGACGTGGTCGCCGGCGCTGAGGTCGGCGCCGAACTGCAGGATCTGCAGGGACTCCGACGCATTGCGCGTGATCGCGACTTCCTCGGTGTCCGCCGCCCACTGGAGCGCCATGCGCTGGCGGATGGCCTCGACCTGGGGGCGCAGCACGCGCCACATGGCGTAGGGCGGCGCGTTGTTGCTGAAGTCCAGGTGGCGCTTCTGCGCGTCGAGCGCCGGCTGGACCGTCGGACTCACGCCGCCGTTGTTGAGGTTGACCAGGCTGCGATCGACGGTGAAGGCCTGGCCGACCTCGAACCAGAAGTCCTCGTCGCGCGCCACGTCCTCGGCGGACGGGCCGCCGGGTCCGAGGGGCGGCAGCTGGCCCAGCACGGCCAGGGCGCGGACCGGGTCGAACACGCCGGCCGCCACGGCCGCCACGGGCGCGCCGAGAGCACCGAGGAATCGTCGTCGGTCGAGCATGGCCGCTTCCCTGGGAGCGTGGCGTGCCCTCGCGGGCCGGGGGGGACGCCCCCGTCACTGTCCCATGATATCGGCGCATGCCAACCCGCCTCGCGGACGAGTTTGTGGTTGGATTGGGGCGATGTGTGTCTCGATCCGACGTCGAACCGCCCTGGCCGTTTCCGGCACGATCCTCGCCGGCGCGCTGATCGGCTGCGGAGATGCTGGCGAGCCCCGGACCCGCGTCGCGCTCGGCCCGGGCGTGAGCCTGCTCGATGCGCTGGGCTCGGCCCGCCTGCGCGGGGTGCCCGGCAGCAACCTCACGCCGGCCGTCGCCCGGTGGTTGGGACGTGCGCCCAGGACGACGATCGAGGCCGGGGCCTGGGGCCCGGGCAAGACCCTCGACGCCGAGTCCTTCGACCAGAAGTGGTACCCGATGATGATGGGCCTGGCGGGCAAGACCCTGCAGCGCTGGCGCGCGGTGCCCGCGCTGCGGCCGGACATGCCCCTCGGTTCGGTGGAGCTGCGTCACGAGGAGCGCCTGATCACGACCATCGGCTGGCACGGCACCGAGGTCGATCCGGATCGCGATCGCGTGTGGTGGGATGCGGATGCGCGCCTCGCGTTCTGGTGGGACGCGGCGGGCGGCGGGTTGCTCGCGTTCGGCGAACGCGCACCGGGCGACGTGGAGCTCGCCTACGTCGGCGAGCGCGACCTGCTCTCGCGCTACGAGCGCGCGGCGGACGTGGAGGCCGTCGGGCGCGTCGGGCGCTTCCTGCTCGACGATGTGTCGCGCCCCGCCCTGCTGCTGCCGGCTCCCGGGAGCCTGGAGCTGGACCTGCCCGCGGGGGGCGGCCCCGGCGGCGAGGCGAGCGACGGGTTGAGGCTCGCCGTCGGACTGCCGGACCACGGCTTCGCGGAGGTCGACGGTGCGCTGCTCGCGGCCCCGGGGGCCAGCGACGGCGTGACCTTCGTGGTGGAAGTCGAGGATGACGCCGGAACGCACGAGCTCTGGCGTCGCCACCTGTCGCCGGGCGAGGGCTGGGTCCGCGCGCACGTCGCCTGGCCCGAGCCGTGGGCCGGCTCCGCCACCGTGCGCCTGCGCAGTGAACCGGGTCCCGCCGCCGACGCTGCCTTCGACTACGCGCTGTGGGCCGACCTGCGCCTCACCGGCCCGGTGGGCGCCGATCCCCGTCCGCACCTGCTGCTGATCGACATCGACACGCTGCGCGCGGATCGCATCGGCCCGGCCGGCGCCGCGCGCGACACGACGCCGCGCCTCGACGCCTGGGCTCGACAGCACGCCGTGGTCTACACCGATGCGCTGGCGACCGCGCCTTGGACCGTGCCCTCGACACTCTCGATCCTGACCGGCCTCGACGTGCTCCAGCACGGCGTCACGCACCGCAAATCGATGCGCACGGACCTGGTCTCCGTCGCCGCGCGCCTGCGGGCCGCCGGCTACGAGACGGTGGCCGAGACCGGCGGCGGGTACCTGGTCCCGACCTTCGGGTTCGACGCCGGTTTCGACAGCTTCCGCTGGCGCGTCGACATGGACGGCAGCCTGGACGGCGCAGCGCTGCTGGAGGCGCTGGACGAGCGCCGCGGCCCACAGCCGGTGTTCGCCTTCCTGCACACCTACATGGTCCACGCGCCGTACCTCGCCGACGCGCGCTTCGACGATCCGGCGGAGCCCTACACCGGCCCCTGGGCCGGGCAGCCGGTGGACTTCTCGAACCTGATCGATCCGCACAAGCGCGGGCTGATCGACCTCGGCGATGCGGACCGGGCCTACGTGGAGCGCATGTACGACGCCGGTGTCGCGCGCATGGACGCGGCCCTCGGCGCCTTCCTGGACGGGTGGTTCGCGCGGGTGCCGCACGGCAGCACGGCGGTGGTGCTGACCTCGGACCACGGCGAGGAGCTCTTCGAGCACGGGCTGCTCAACCACGGGCACTCCCTGCACGGAGAACTGCTGCGTGTGCCGCTGGTGGTGGAGTGGCCGCGGCTCGCCCAGGGGGAGACCGCGCGCCCGCCGGGCATCGAGTCGCGGCCGGTGTCCACCCTGGACGTCGTGCCGACGCTGCTCCAGCTGGCCGGCGTGGCGGTGCCCGCGGACCTGCCCGGGCACTCCCTGCTGGCCGAACTCCCGGACGAGCGCGTGCGCATCGCGGTGCTGGGCGGCACCGACGGGGACGACGTGGCGGCGGTGACGTTCCGCGACGGCAAGCTCATCCAGGACGGCCGCGGCCCCCGGCTGTACAGGCTCTCGGACGACCCCGGTGAGCTACGCGACATCGCCGAGCGCAACCCGTCCCGGGTGCGCGACCTCGAGAGCCTGCTCGAGCAGTACCGGGCCCGCTATCCGCCGCTCGAGGGCACGGGCGAGGGTCTGCAACTCGACGCCGAGACGGAGGCCTCACTGCGCGCGCTGGGCTACCTCGGCGGGGACGGCTGAGCTTCGGCGCTTGACAGTGGACTCCATATTTCGATAGATATCGATCTATGAAGAAGATCCGCCCCGTCGCCCTGTCCCGACTCGAGGCCGAGGAACGCCACGCCGAGGCCTTCGCGGCCCTGGGCCATGCCTCGCGTCTGCAGGTCTTCTTCCTGCTCGTGCGGGCCCGGGGCGAGGTGGCGGTGGGGGAGATCGCCGAGGCCACCGGCATCCCGGGCCCGACGCTCAACCACCATGTCGACAGGCTCAAGCGCGTCGGCCTGGTCAGCACCCGCCGCGACGGTCGCTACGTGCTCTGCGCCGCCCGCCGCGAACTCGTCAACGAACTCGTGAGGCTGCTCACCGCCTGCTGCTGAGGCCGCCGCCCACCCCGAACGCACGGAGTCCCGCCATGCATCCCCGCGTCCACGTGCACCTGCCCGTGTCCGACCTCGATGCCAGCCGCGCCTTCTACGCGGCGTTCCTCGGGGCCGAACCGGTCAAGGACCGCCCCGGCTACGTGAAGTTCCTGCCCGCCGTCGCGCCGTTGAACCTCGCCCTCAGCGTCGGTCCCGTCGGCCCGATGCTGGGCGACGTACACGCCGGTCTGGAACTGGCCAGCAGCGAAGCCGTCTCGGCGCAGCTGGAGCGCGTGCAGGCGGAAGGCCTGCCCGTGCGCGTCGAGTGGGGCACCGACTGCTGCCACGCCAACCAGGACAAGTTCTGGGTGGCGGATCCCGACGGCCGGAACTGGGAGGTCTACCACCTCAACCACGACCTGTCCGACGCGAGCGACGGCGTGCCGGTCTCGCTGCCGGTCTCGGGTGACGCCTCCGTGGACGGCGGCTCGTGTTGCGCCCCCGGCGCATGCGTGCCCCCGCCGACGGTCATCGGACCTGGGTGACCCTGGGTGACCGGCCCCGGCGATGCGCGGGAGGGTCGCCGGTCCCGCGAGCGCCACGTCCCTGCCGCAAGCCTCGTCATGGACGCCACGGGCGGCCGCGGCTTACCCTGACCCGGCTTCGGTGCCTCGACGCCGCCCCGCGTCGGCACCCACTCGGCACCCCTTCGCTACGCCCCGGGAGACACCCCATGCGTTCCTCCGCCCTGTTCGCGCTGCTCTTGTCGGCGCCGGCCGTCGCCGCGACCGGTGACGAGTGGAAGGCCCAGTGGGCCCTCGACAAGACCCCGCTGAACCGTTCCGGGCAGCAGCTCACGGACGACACCAACGCGCATCTCGCCGCCGCGCGCGAGCTGATGGCCGAGATCATCGCCGTCGAGGGTCCGCGCACGCTGGACAACACGCTCGAGCTGTACAACCGACTGCTCATGCACCTCGACGCGACGTCGAACGAGAACAGCCTGCTGGCCCAGGTGCACCCGGACAAGAGCGTGGTCGAAGCGGCCCAGCTCAACCGGCAGGAGGTCTCGAAGATGTTCACCGAGCTCTCCCTGTCCCGGGAACTCTACGAGGCCGTCGCCGCCGTGGACCTCTCCAGCGCCGACGAGGCCACGGTGTTCTTCGTGGAGAAGGAGCTCGACGATTTCCGTCGCGGCGGCGTGGACAAGCCCGAGGACGTGCGCGCACGCATCACCGAGCTGAACGAGACGCTCACGAAGCTGGGCCAGGACTTCTCGCAGAACATCGCCGAGGACACCAAGGAGGTGAAGCTGGACCCCGAGGACCTGGCCGGCCTGCCCGAGGACTGGATCGCCGGGCACCCCGTCGGCGAGGACGGCAAGGTCATCGTCAACACCAGCTATCCGGACTACGTGCCCTTCATCCGCTACGCGGAGAGCGCCGACGCCCGCGAGGCGATGTACAAGGCCTACCAGACCCGCGCCTACCCCGTGAACGTGGAGGTGTTGCGCAACGTCCTGGAGGCCCGCTACGAGTACGCCACGCTGCTCGGCTTCGAGGACTACGCCGACTACGTCACCGCGGACAAGATGATCGGGACGGCGCAGAACGCACAGGACTTCATCGACCGCATCTCGGCCGCGGCAGCGCGCCCGGTGGTCGCCGAGCAGCGCGACCTGCTGCGCTACAAGCAGAAGGACCAGCCCCTGGCCGACACGATCGAGGACTACGAGAAGGCCTACTACGGCAACCTCGTGCGCAAGGAGCGCTTCGACTTCGACAGCAAGTCCGTGCGCCCGTACTTCGACTTCGACACGGTGCAGGCCGGGCTGTTCGAGTTGACCGGCAGCCTGTTCGGCGTCGAGTACCGGCGCGTGGACGGCCTGGATCTCTGGCACGAGGACGTCAGCGCCTGGGACCTCTACGAGGGCGACCGCCACATCGGCCGCTTCTTCCTCGACCTGCATCCGCGCCCCGACAAGTACAACCACGCCGCGTGCTTCGGGTACCGCGACGGGATCGCGGGCGTGCGCCTGCCCCAGGCCACGCTGGTCTGCAACTTCCCCAACCCGCGGGCGAGCGAGGACGGGCACGCGCTCATGGAGCACGGTGACGTCACCACGTTCTTCCACGAGTTCGGCCACCTGCTGCACAACCTGTTCGCCGGTCACCGGCGCTGGGCGGGCAACACGGGCATCTCGACCGAGTGGGACTTCGTCGAGGCGCCCAGCCAGTTGCTCGAGGAGTGGTGCTACGACCCGGGTGCGCTGGCGGTCTTCGCCAAGCACTACCAGACGGGCGAGGTGATCCCGCCGGAGCTGGTCGGCAAGCTGCGCGAGGCCGCCGACTTCGGCAAGGCCAGCAATGTCGCCCATCAGATGTTCTACGCGGCGCTGTCGCTGAACTACTACGACCACGCTCCCGGTGACGTCGACATGGAGGCGATGAAGAAGGAGCTGCAGGCGCGCTACACGCCGTACCCGTACGTCGAGGGCACGCACATGCAGTGCAGCTTCGGTCACCTGTACGGCTACTCGGCGATCTACTACACCTACATGTGGTCGCAGGTCATCGCCAAGGACCTGTTCAGTCGCTTCGAGGCCGAAGGCGTGCTCAACCCCGAGGTCGCGCTGTCGTACCGCCGGCAGGTGCTCGACCCGGGCGGCAGCAAGCCGGCCGGCGAGCTGGTCGAGCAGTTCCTGGGACGGCCCTACAGCTTCGAGGCCTTCGAGCGCTGGCTGGGCGAGGGGCCGGACGCAGACGACTAGCAGCCCCCTCGCGCCGGGTGCACGCGACGTGGCCCGGACGGGGTGCGCCCCGCCCGTGGAGTGCAAGCAGGTGTTCATGGACGAAGGGACCTCGGAGCTCGATCCGCCGCGCCACGCCGCGTTGCGCCGTGACCTCGCGAACACGCTCCCAGGACTGCGCGAGAGCCTGGCGGACCTGCTGTGACCCGCGCCCCCGTCATCGACGACGCCTTCCTGGCGGACGTGAGCGCGCGGCTGCGTGCCGGGAACCGCGTGCGCCGGGCCCTCGACGAGGGTGGCAGGCTGCACGTCGAGCGGCAGCTCCCGTTCCTGGTCGTGCACCGCCGGATCGCGGACCGCGAGGCGCCCGGGACGGAGGCCCTGGTGACCGCGACGGCGTCCTGGATGCAGGCGTCCGGCGAGCGCCGCCACCATCGCCGCCTCAAGGCCCTGGTGACGTCGTGGGCGGACGTGATGGCCGAGGCCTTCGGGTCGACCATCCTGCTCGAGATCTGGTCCGGCCCGGTGGAGGCGAACGCCGACGAGGAGCCTCCCGACGACCTCGCCGCGCCGGCCTTTCGCATCCTCGCCCCCCGGCGTGGGCCCTCCGGTCTCGCCGTGCGCGTGCTGGCCGAGTCCCTGGGCGCGTTGCGCGTGCGACGTCGCCGGGCGCGGGTGCGTATCGCCTACACGGCCCGCCGACGCCCGCCCGGCATGCCCGCGCTGTTGAGCACGGCCGAGGCCGATGCGCGCGGCTGCACCGTCCTCGGGCTGGAGGTCCGTCCGGTGCACGCCGACGCCGGCGAGTCCGAGCTGTTCCCGCTCGTCCTGCGGACCCTCAGGCGGCGCCTCGGCTCGGCGCTGCACGAGGGCTTCTTCGCCTTCGCTCACGACCAGACCACGCATCGTCCCGCGCACTATCACGAGCTGGGGCGTCGTGTGCTGTCGCGCGCTGCGCGCGAGGTGGACGGCCGTCTGGCCGCGATCAGCGAGTCCTTCGACTTCCTGCTGGCCTGCACCCCCGTCGACACGGACCCGGCCTGGGAACGGTTCCGCCGGCGCGGGATGTCGACGCCGCCGACGCTCCACTACCGACCGCTGAGCTTCGACCCGGCCCGGCTCAAGCGCGAGCTGTACGCCGCCCCGATCGAGAAGGTGGAGGACCCGGCGCTGTCGGCACTGTTCCGCGGCAAGCAACTCGAGCTGGACCGCCAGCTCACGCTGCTGCTGGACCGTCAGACGCGCCGCTTCCTCCCCGGGGGCCTGGCGCTCTACGGCCCGGTCGAGCCACCGCTGCGCCGGCTGGCCGGGCGCGTGCTCCGAGCGATTCCGCCGGGCCGCTCCGAGAGCGGTCGCGGCACCGTCGACGCGCTCGGGTTCGCCGCCGCCGCGGAGCGCGAGCTGGCCTTGCTGCGCACCCAGTGGCCGGAGATGCCGGGGGGCGTCGTGGTGCGGAAGGACCTCCCCGCCGGCCTCATGGTCTCGCACGGCCGGCTGCTGATCGGGGCCGGGTTCCGCGTGCCCCGCTCCCGGGTCGACGCCCTGCTCCAGCATGAGGTCGGGACCCACGTGCTCACCTACGCCAACGGCCGCGCCCAGCCCTTCCAGCAGCTCTCGGTCGGGCTCGACGGCTACGACGCGCTGCAGGAGGGGCTCGCGGTGCTGGCCGAGCACCTGGTGGGCGGGCTTCCGGGCAGCCGGCTGCGCCTGCTCGCCGGGCGGGTCCTGGCCGCCGCATCCGTCGAGGACGGCGCCGACTTCGTGGAGACCTTCGCGCTGCTGACCGCCAAGGGCTTCGAGCACCGGGTGGCCTTCGGCGTGACCATGCGCGTCCACCGCGCCGGCGGCCTGATCAAGGACGCGGTCTACCTGCGCGGCCTGGCGGAGGTGCTGGGCCTGCTCGCGGACGGCGTCGAGATCGACGATCTCTATGTCGGCAAGATCGCCGCCGTGCATCTGGGCACGGTCCGGGAACTCCGCCGGCGGCGCATCCTGATCGAGCCTCCGTTGCGCCCGCGCTTCCTCACGGATCCCGACGCTGCGGGGAGGTTGCGCGCCGTGCGTGCGGGTGTCACCGTCATCGACCTGGCCAAGGAGGCACGATGAACGTCGGTTTCGTTGTCAACGACGTCCGCACCGAGGAGGCGAGCTACACGACGGTGCGCATGGCGATGGCGGCCCACAACCTGGGTCATCGCGCGTGGGTCATCGGCGTGGGGGACTTCGCGCTCGACGCGGACGATCGCGTCCGCGCTCGCGCCGTCACGGTGCCGGCGAACAAGAAGGGCTACAAGACCGGCGCCACCTTCCTGTCGGACCTCCTCGGCGGCAAGGCGGTGCGCGAGCGCATCACGGTCGACGACCTCGACGTGCTGCTGCTGCGCAACGACCCGGCCGGCGACGCCCATCGACCGTGGGCCCAGGGCGCCGGGATCATGTTCGGCCGCGCCGCCGTGCGCAGCGGTGTGATCGTGCTCAACGATCCCAACGGCCTGGCCAAGGCGATGAACAAGTCGTACTTCCAGCTCTTCCCGGAAGAGGTGCGCCCGCCGACGCTGATCACGCGCGACGCCGGCGAGATCAAGGTCTTCGCCAAGGAGCACGGCAACCACATCGTGCTCAAGCCGCTCCAGGGCAGCGGCGGGCAGAGCGTGTTCCTGGTGCGGCCCGACGAGGTCGCCAACATCAACCAGATGATCGACGCCGTGGCGCGCGACGGCTACGTGATCGCGCAGCAGTACCTGCCCGCGGCGGAGGCCGGCGACATGCGCCTGTTCGTCGTGAACGGCGAGCCGCTGCGGCACAAGGGCAAGTACGCGGCCTTCCGGCGGGTGCGCCGCGGCGGCGACCTGCGCAGCAACATCCATGCGGGCGGCAGCCTGGCGCCCGCCGAAGTCGACGACGTGGCGCTGCAGGTGGCCGAGATCGTGCGTCCCAAGCTGGTGCAGGACGGCATGTACATCGTCGGTCTCGACATCGTCGGCGACAAGCTCATGGAGATCAACGTGTTCAGCCCGGGCGGGCTGGGCAGCGCGCAGAAGTTCACCGGTGTCAACTTCGCGCGCGTGGTCATCCGCGACCTGGAGCGCAAGGTGCGGTACATGAACTACTACCGCCGCAACTTCGACAACGTCGAGCTGGCCGCGCTCTGAGCCGACGCGCGCTGCAGGCGCGTCAGCGCACGGGACCCGGCCGCCAGGCGATGACGGTCAGGTCATCGGGCTTGCCGGGCGCGGCGTCGCCGGTCATGCGCGCGCGGGCGCCGTGCACGAGGCGCTCCACGGCGCGGAGCAGCGGTCCGCGGCGCACGATCTCGACGATCTCGTCCAGCGGGAGGTTGTCGAAGAGCCCGTCGCTGGCGAGCAGGATCGTGTCGCGCGGCGCGAGCGGGATCGGCGAGCCGATCTCGATGTGCATGTCGGCGGCGCCGAGGGCGTTGCTGACCAGGTGCCGGTCCTCGTGGACCATGGCGGCCTCCTCGTCGAGCAGGCCGGCCTCCACGGCGTAGCCCACCGGCGAGTGGGGCGTGGTCTGGTGCTTCACGCGGCCGCGCTGCCCGGTGACCAGCGCCTGGCTGTCCCCGGCGTGGTGGATGCGCACGCTGCCGTCGCGCAGCTCGGCGACCAGCAGGGTGGTGGCCGCGCCGCCCGGGAGCGCGGAGACGGCGGCGTTGGCCAGCTCGAAACCGTCCAGCACGACGTCGCGCAGGTCGCGCCGGGCGTCGGTCTCGGCCGCGCCGGCCTCGGTGATGGCGGTGCACAGGGCCTGCGTGGCGCCGGCCGAGGCCTGGTCGCCCACCGCATGGCCGCCGACCCCGTCGGCCACGATGAGCGCGCCCGCTTCGTCGCCGTACGCGAGAGCCGCGGCGGCGTCCTCGTTGCCGGCGTCGCCGCCCTTGAGCGGGGAGCGATGGGTGTAGAGCACCGCCGTGCCGCCGGCCACGCGGACCACGTGCGGGGCGTCGAGGTCGTCGCCCAGGAGCACGAGGGGCAGCTCGGGGCCTCGATCAGCGCCCACGGGTCCTCCTGGCTTCGAGGTCTCTTCCGCACCAGGCACAGTGCGCCCAGAAGCCGCCGGCCACGCCCCACGAGCAGCGCGGGCACTTCGCCTTCGAGCCGGTCAGGAGCCAGCGTCGCTGCACCTTGCGGCGACACCACGGGCAGTAGCGCGAGAAGGGCATCAGGTCGCCGCGGCAGTGGGCGCAGTGGCCGGTGTAGCGTCGGTCGGTGAAGCTGCGCGTGGACAGCGGGCCGATCGCCGCGCCGTGGCACCAGGCGCAGGAAGGCCAGTCCAGCTTCACGCCGCGGCGGCAGCGCGGGCACTGCGCCGGGCAGTCCACCGCGCCGCGGTGCCGCTTGCGGTCGTTGCCGCACCAGGGGCAGGTGGTCATGGCCTCGCTCACGGGGCCGTGGCAGCGACCGCACTCCCCGAACGGGCCGAGCGTCTTGCCGAAGTCGCGCCGGAACTGGGTGTGGCGGATGGCCTTCCAGTCGGCGCGCTTGCCCGGGGCCTGGGAGCCGTTGCGCTGGCGCAGGGTCTTGCGGCGGGAGTCGTCGCCCAGGATGCGCGGGCGCAGCTTGCGGAAGGCCATCAGCAGGGCGGTGGCGTCGCGCGGGCGCTGCCTCTCGTTGACACTCAGGGTCCGCTCGAGCAGCGCGGCCAGCTCCGGATGCAGGCGCCGGAGCCGGTCGGCCCCGGGCAGCGGCGCGCGATAGGGCCACTCGGGCAGGCGCCGCGTGAGCAGCCGCCAGATGACCAGGCCGGCGGAGAACACGTCCGAGCGCAGACTGGGCTTGCCCATGGCCTGCTCGGGGGCGATGTAGCCGACCGTCCCGGTCCCTCCGGCCGCCAGCGTGCGCTGGGCGACCTTGGAGATGCCGAAGTCGGTGAGCCGCAGCCGGTCGTTGAAGAGCAGCAGGTTGTCGGGCTTCACGTCACAGTGGATCACGCGCTCCTGGTGGGCGTACGACAGGGCCTCGAGCAGCTGCTGCGACCAATCGAGTGCGGTGCGCAGCGCGACGGCGCGCTCCATGCGCTCGGCGAGGGTGCGGTCACCGAGGGGCTGCACGATGACGAAGTGCCCGTCGATGAACCCGGCCGTCTTGACCGGCACGATGCCCGGATGGTCCAGGCGGGCGGTCAGGCGGACCTCGCGCCGGAAGTCCTCCAGGGTGGCCTTCGTGACCAGGTGGCGGTGGGGGACCTTGAGGGCCACGCGGATGCCCTCGACGGTGTCCTGCGCCTCGTAGACCTCGGCGAAACCGCCCTTGGCGAGGCGGCGCACCACGCGGTACTTGTCGAGACGTTGTCGCGCCTTCAGCACACCCGGTCCCCGGCGCCGGTCGTCGGTGCCGGCGGCGAGACAGGTTAGACCTCGGCGGGCCCTTCGGCCACGATGGCGCGGCACTTCTCGACGCGAGCTGCCGCCCCATGAACCGACCGGACTTCGACCCGCGACCGCTGGTCCTCGCCGGGCGCCACGTGCGCCTGGAGCCGATGACCACGGCCCACGCCGAGGACCTCTTCGCCGTGGGCGCCGACCCCGACCTGTGGCACTGGTTCCCGTACCGCCCGTGTGAGTCGCTCGAAGGGGCGCGAGCCGCTTGTGCCGAGGTGGAGGCCGAGGCCGCGGCGGGGCTCAGTGTGCCCTTCGCGGTGATCGAGGTGGCCTCGGACCGGGCCGTGGGCAGCACGCGCTTCTTCGACATCCGGCGCGAGCACCGGTCGTTCGAGATCGGACACACCTGGTACGGCAAGGCGTCGCAGGGCACGGTCGTGAACACCGAGGCCAAGCTGCTGCTGCTGACCTGCGCCTTCGACCGCTGGGGCGCCATCCGCGTGCAGTTCAAGACCGACGCGCGCAACCAGCGCAGCCGATCGGCGCTGGAGCGCTTCGGCGCCCGGTACGAGGGCGCGCTGCGCAACCACCTGATCATGCCGGACGGCCATTTCCGGACGTCGGTGTTCTACAGCGTCACGGAGGACGAGTGGCCGACGGTGAAGGACCGTCTGCGGCGCCTGTTGGCCGAGCGCGAGGCCCGGTCGGGGAGTTGACATCGAGTTCGGCGCGCCGCCTCGTACGACGGTGATCCCCGGGTGGTCGGGAGATCGAAACCGCCGAACCCCACGGCGGAACCGGCCCGACCGCTTTGGTAGCTTCGACCCCATGGTCGTCGGACGTGTGAACTACCTGCTGCGCACCCTCGTGCTCGGGGCCTTCGCCGTGCTGGCGTGGTTCGGCTACGACGAGGCGCGCGGCATCCTGCGCGCCCACGAGGACGAGCTGGCCGGGAAGCAGCAGGTGATCGAGACGCTGACCGGCGAGGTCGCGGGCCTGGAGCAGGAGGTCGGCACGCTGACCGGACAGGTCGAGGTGTTGGAGCAGGAAGTCGTCGTGCTCGAGCGCGAGGTCTTCGACCTGCAGGCGGCGTTGACCCTGCTCAAGGTGGATCACCGCCTGGCCACGCTCGAAGTGATCGAGCAGGTCGAGTACGACGACGGCCACGTGGAGACCTCGGTCGTGTTCCAGGAACTCGACGGGTCGGGCCAGCCGCTGGGACGTCCGCGCCTCTTCCGTCTGCCCGGCCGCCAGTGCTACGTGGACGGCCTGGTGGTCAAGTTCGACGACGACTTCGTCCAGGCCGGCGATGCCCTGCGTGGGACGTCGATCTGCTTGTTCCGCCGCATCTTCGGCGAGGACCAGGCGCCCAGCACGGGCTTCGAACTGGACCCCGTCGGTCTCGGCCCGCTGCCCTACGGCGGCGACGACGGTTCCCCGGCCCTGCGTGCGCTCTGGACGCGTTTCTGGGACTTCGCCAACGACCCCGACCTCGCCCGGCAGGCGGGCGTGCGTGCGATCCACGGCGAGGCGCCCTTCATCGAGACCCGCCCGGGCGCGCGCTACGTGATCGAGCTGCGCGCGTCCGGTGGTTTGAGCCTGCGCGCCGAGTGAGGAGCATGGGATGCCCGACAGCCTGAAGGACCTGCTGGCCGGCTTCACGCCCCTCGAGCAGAGCGCGATCGTCGTGGGCGCGATGATCGCGGCGTTCCTCGTGTTTCGCGTCGTCGTGCTGGCCGGCATGGAGCGGGTCGCGCGGGCGACCGACAACGACCTCGACGACCGACTGGTCCACTTCGCGCGCCGCTTCGGCGGGTTCGGGATCCTGTTCCTCGGGATCGTCGGGATCCTGAAGGTGCACGAAGTCGAGGTCTCGCCGCTGCTCGCCGGCGCGGGCATCGCCGGCGCAGCGCTGGCCTTCGCGGCCAAGGAGACCATCGCCGACGTGCTCGCCGGAGTGTTCCTGATCGCCGATCGTCCCATGCGCGTGGGCGACCGCGTGAAGATCGAGGACATCGGCCGCCACTGGGGCGCCTGGGGTGACGTGATCGACATCGGCTTGCGCCGCACGACGATCCGCAACACCGACGGCGTCGTGGTCAACTATCCGAACGCGGTGCTGGCCCACTCGGTGATCACCAACTTCTCGCACGAGCCCGAGCCCGTGCGCGTGCGTGTGCGCTTCGCGGTCGACTACGATGCGGACCTGCAGCGCGTGCGCGAGGTGGCAGCCGGCGCGGCCACCTCGTCGGCGGGCGTGCGGCCCGACTCGGTCGACGTCGTCATCCGCTCGCTCTGGGACGACACGCGCGGCAATCTGCTCGCCGGCGTGTTGGTGGAGGTGCGCTACCGCATCGACGAGGTGCGCCAGCGCACCCGCATCCGCTCCGAGGTGCTCGCCGCGATCCACGCCGGCCTGCGGGAAGCGGGGATTCCGCTCCCGGCGTCCCGCCTGCAGCTGTCGGGGCGTGGGGCGGACTGATCGGTCGGGCTCCATGTCCTGGACATCCGACGTCCAGGGCGCCGATCGGGGAAGCGAGGTGCCCGTTCACGGACGCGCAGGCGGGATTCACGATTTCTATCGGTGCCGGGAGTTCACTTGGGCGCCCGGAAGACCGAAACTCCCGATCACGGAGCCCGGGGCACGGAGCCCGTCATGAACGCACAGCCATCCGAATCCACCGTGGAAGTCGCTGACCGAGCCTCGCCGGACCTCGCTCCGCCACCGCTCCACCCCCGCGCGGCCGACGTGCCGACGTCCGTCTGGACCGCCCTCTGGGTGATCCTGGCATTCCTGGTCGTCAGCGCCGGGGTGCTCGGGTCCTGAAGGTCCCGCGCAGGTCCTCCGGCGCGTCGGGCTCAAGTCGCGGCCCGCGTTCGCCCGATGGTGGCTCGATGGACCTGCCCTCCATCATCGACGAGTTGCCCGAGCTGCTGCCGTCCCGGCCCACCCAGCTGGGTTCCTCGGTCGACGTGCCCGGTTCGGTCTGGATCACGATCTGGGTCTGTCTCGCGATCGTCGTGCTGACGGCCGGCGTCGTGCGCTGAATCCGACGACCCGGGTCGTCTGCTATTCTCGGCGCCATGAGTCCCGGTGACGGCACACGCGAACTCCCCTCGGAGACGACGCTGGTCCGGAACCTCAAGGAGGGCGAAGCCGGTGCCTTCGAGGTCCTGGTGCGGGAGAATTCCCCGCGCCTGCTGGCGGTGGCCCGGCGCTACCTGCCCAAGGAGGCCGACGCGCAGGATGCCGTGCAGGACGCGTTCCTCTCGGCGTTTCGCGGCATGGCGGGATTCACCGGCGCGAGCAAGCTCTCGACCTGGCTGCACCGCATCGTGGTCAACGCTTCGCTGATGAAGCTGCGCACGCGGCGTCGCAAGCCCGAGGTGGCCATCGACGACCTGCTGCCGCGCTTCGAGAACGACGCCTCGGCGCACCACCTCGACGTCATCGCGGCCTGGCGCGAGACCGCGCCCGACGAGCTCACCCGCGACGAGAACCGGGTCCTGGTGCGCGCGGCCATCGAACGCCTGCCGGACTCCTACCGCGAAGTGCTCGCGCTGCGCGACATCGAACAGCTGGACACGGCCGACGTGGCCGAACTGCTCGGTGTGAGCAAGGGCGTGGTCAAGACGCGCCTGCACCGGGCGCGGCAGGCACTGCGTGCGCTGCTCGATCCGCACTTCCGAGAGGGCGCACCGTGAATTGCCGGGAGTTCACGAGTTTCATCGCGGACTGGCTCGACGGCGAGTTGCCGGTCGGTCAGGCCCAGGTCTTCCAGGCGCACATCGCCATGTGTCCGCCGTGCGAGATGTATCTGCTGCAGTACCAGTCCACCGTCGAGCTGGCGCGCCTGTGCCAGCCTGAGGACGCCGTCCCGGGCGAGGTTCCCGAGGCGTTGATCCAGGCGATCCTCGCCGCGCGCCCAACCGGCGACGGGAGCGACCCGACGCAGCCCTAGTGTCGGGCCCGCGTCGTCCCCGCGCCCTGCGCGATCCCGTCACGAGCCCAGGTGCCGCTCGAACCAGGCCACGTCCCAGTAGCGGTCGAACTTGCGGCCGACCTCGTGGTACAGCGCGACCTGCGTGAAGCCCAGCTTCTCGTGCAGCGCCGTCGACGCCGGGTTGGGCTGGGCGATCCCCGCGTAGGCCCGGTGCAGGTCCTCGCCGCGCAGGGCTTCGAAGAGCGCCGCATAGAGACGCGTGCCCACGCCGCGGCCGACCGCCGTCGGGTCCAGGTAGATGGTCGTCTCGATCGACGTGTCGTACGCCGCCTTGACGCGGAACGCGTGGCTGCTCACGAAGCCCAGGAGCTGTCCGGCCTGCCCGACACCCGCGGGACGCTCGGCGACGATCAGCCGGTGGGGTCCGGACTCGGAGAACTGCTCGAGCCAGGCGCGCCGCTCCTCGGTCGCGAAGGGTCGCGTGTCGAAGGTGAACGGCGTCTCGACCACGTAGTGGTTGTAGAGGTCGGTCAGGGCCGCCAGGTCGGCCGGCCCGCCGGGGCGCAGGACGACGTCATCTTCCATGCGCCCAGGCTAGCAAGCCGTCCGCGAGGGTGGCAGGCCGCGCCGTGCCCGGCTGTATCATCCGGTCTCCCCTGGGAGAGGACCCATGGCTGCATCGATCCGCTGCCGGACGGCCTGGCTCGCGCTGGCGTGCCTGCCCGTCCTCGGCGCCTGCCAGCTCTCCGAGATCAAGATCGGCAGCGACGGGAGCGAGGTGACCATGACCGGTGCGCGTGGCGCGGAGGCCGACTCCCCGGGGCCGAGCGGCCATGCCGCCTGCCGCGCGCTGATCGTGGCCCAGGCGGAGGCCTGGAACCGCGGGGACCTCGAGGCCTTCGCCGAGGGCTACGAGCGCAGTGACCACCTCGTGTTCGCCACGGTCGAGGGCACCCAGGTCGGCTTCGACGACATGCTGGCGCGCTACCGCCGCACCTACCCGGACCGCGCCGCCATGGGGCGGCTCACCTTCTCCGGGCTGTCCTTCTCGGACCTCGATCCCGAGCACGTCGCGGCGCGGGGTGTCTGGCGGCTCCAGCGTGCCGAGGACGAGCCGCACGGCACCTTCCTGCTGGTGTTCCGGCAGCGACCCGAGGGCTGGCGGATCGTGCTCGACTACACCACCTCCGCGGGCGCATGAACCCCACGCCGACCGGACCCGCCGAGCGAGACGCCGTCGGGTTGCGGGCGGTGAACCTGGCGCTGGTGAGCAACGCGGTGCTGGCCGTGGCCAAGGTCGGGGTGGGAGTCGGTGGGCGCAGCCCTGCGCTCGTGGCCGACGGCGTCAACTCGCTCACCGACATGGCCTACGCCATCGTGGTGCGCGTCTTCGTGGGCCGGGCCCAGGAGCCGCCGGACCGCGAACACCCCTACGGGCATCGGCAGCTGGAGTCCATCGCCGCCCTGGTGGTGGGGTCGTTCGTGATGGCCACGGCCATCGCCGTGTTCGTCGAGTCACTCGACTCCATGTTGACCATGCTCGACGGTGCCGAGCGCTTCGGTGGCGCGACCACGGCGGCCCTCGGCGTGGCCGTCGGCACCGTGCTGCTGAAGATCGTGCTGTGGCGCGCGACCCTGGGCCTGGGCCGCGGCCACGACATGCCGGTGGTGGGGGCCCTGGCGCTCGACCATCGCAACGACGTCATCGCCGCGGTCGGCGTGGTCATCGGCATCCTGGGCGGACGCAACGGGCTGCCCTGGGCGGATCCCCTCGCGGGGGCGCTGGTGGGGCTGGTGATCCTGCGCACCGGCATCGAGATCCTGCGCGATGCCACCGCGGACCTGATGGACACCGGCCCGGACGCCGACACCGCCGCGGAGATCGAGGCGCTCGTGCGCGGCGTGCCGGGAGTGCAGGCGCTGGAGCAGCTGCGCGTGCACCGCTACGGGCCCCAGCGCATGCTCTCACTCACCATCGGTGTCGACGGGGACCAGAGCGTGCGCGCGGGCGACGCCATCGCCGACGCCGTGGAGATCGCGCTCCGAGACGGAATCGACCAGGTCACCGGCGTCTACGTGCACTACCACCCGTCGGGCACGCCGCATCCCGAAGGAGCGCGGGATGCCCGACGGGAGTGACGGACCGCAACGTGTCTACCAGCGTTCCCAGCCGTAGAGCTGCCCGCGCTGCCCGCCCTTGCCGGCCAGCACCACCGGCACTTCGAACGTCTCGGTCACGGTCTCACCGACGTCGCCGTCCACGAGGGGCCGGTAACGCAGGCGCAACGTGACCGTCTGGCTGCCGGGCTCGAGCTTGCCGCCGGCCTCGACCTGCACGACCGGGAAGGGGATGTCGCCTTCGAACCAGGACAGCCCGTCCCCTTCCGTCGCACCCACGGGCTCGAAGTCATCGGAGAGCAGGGTGACGCCGTCGGGCAGGGTCACGTCCAGGCTCGGGCCGTTGCGGCCGGCCGCCACGCGCAGGCCCGGGGACAGCGTGGGCAGGGCGATGAGCTTGGCGGTGTCGTAGGGCCGCAGCGTGTCGTGGGACCAGGCCCAGCGCAGGCCGACCGTGGCCTCGTCGGCTCGCGGATCCGTGCCGCGGATCATGCGGCCGTCCGCGTAGGACAGGTCGGGCGCCTTCACGCCGCTCAGGCGCTCCAGCTCGGAGAAGACCTGGTCCAGCCTCGGACGCGCCTGCTTGGTGCCCGGGATGCGCACGCGCACGACGCCCTCGGGATCGACGATGTACATGCTGAACAAGTCGAAGTCGGCGGTGCTGGCCTTGGTCTCGTCGCCGACGATGATGATGCCCTCGCCGACCAGACCGGGGATGCGCGCCAGGGTCGTGGCGTCGGGTTCGTTCTGGGCGATGGCGACGATCGTCGCGTCGTAGGCGTCGAACAGGTCGAGATGGTCATGCAGCTCCACGAGCTGCCGCATGCAATACAGTCACCACCAGGACTGGAACGGGACCAGGATCGTGTAGCCGCCGCCGACGTGATCGGCGAGGAGCCAGTCGGCGCCGTCCGGTGTCTTGAAGGTCAAGGCGGGTGCGGGCGACTCCAGCGCTTCCGGGGCAAGCGTGCCGGCTTCCATCTGGCTGTCGCGCTGGGCCTCCTCCCGCAACGTGGCGAGGTCGCCGGAACGCTGGTACCACTGGTAGTACCCGGGCAGCTCGGTTTCGTCACCGGCGGGGAGGGTGGTCGGGCTCGCGCCGGGGGCGGCGGCCAGGGCCACCGCGCCGACGATCAGGGCGCGGGCGAGCGAGCGGCGGAAGCTGCGCTCGCGACGGGGAATCTGCATGACGGGGTCCTCCAAGGGGTGTCGCCGCGGGGCGGCGGAGTCGGCAGCCGGACGTGGATGCCCGCAGGCGACCAGAGGATTCCAGTGAATCTCGCCCCGCACTATCCTGGCGACCCCGGTGCGCGTCCAGCCGGTCACGGCCGCGCCTCCGTCCTGACGCACCCACCGCCCCCGAGGGGCCCATGAGCGACATCCGCACGACGGCCTGCAACCGGGACTGCCCGGACGCCTGCACCATCCTCGCCACGGTCGAGGACGGGCGCGTGACCCGCCTGCGAGGCGATCCGGACGATCCGGTGACGCGCGGCTTCCTGTGCGATCGGACCAGCCGCTTCCTCGGCCGACAGTACTCCGCCGACCGGTTCACGACCCCGATGATCCGCCGCGGCGGTCGTGGGCCCGCCGGCAGGCTCGAGCCCGCCGGCTGGGACGAGGCCCTGGACTTCGCGGCCGAGAGGCTCCTGGCCATCCGCGCCGAGAGT
>JAJDER010000039.1 GCA_029259725.1 Planctomycetota bacterium
AACGGGGCCGACCTGCGCGCCGTGCAGGAGATGCTCGGACACGCCGACATCGGAACGACCGAGATCTACACGCACGTCGACCGACGCCGGCTGCGCAAGGCGCACGCGCGACACCACCCTCGCGGCTGACGTGTGCCAGGCCCCCGCCGGGCGTGCTCGGCTCGGTGCTCGCGGTCAGGCTCGCCGTCAGTGCTCCCCGGACATGTGATCGTGGATCAGCTGGGCCAGCGCCGAACCGACGCCCGGCACCGCGGCGATCTCCTGGAGCGACGCTCGCGACAGGGCCTGCGTGCCGCCGAACGCACCCAGCAACCGCTTCTTCAAGACCGCCCCGACGCCGGGGACGTCGTCCAGCCGGGAGTGCAACGACTCCTTGGCGCGCAGGCGGCGGTGATGCCCGATGGCGAAGCGGTGCGCCTCGTCACGGAGCCGCTGCAGCAGGTACTCCTCCGGTGTGTTGCGGTCGAGTTCCAGGGGCTCGTCGCGGCCGGGGAGGAAGACGCGTTCGCGCTCACCGGCCGCGAGGGTCACGCCACGGCCCCGACGCCCACCCTTGGCCAGCGCCGCCAGGGCCAGGCCGGACAGGCCGAGCTCCGCGCGGACCTCCTCCGCCACGGCCAGGTGCGAGCGGCCGCCGTCCACGATCAGCAGGTCGGGGAGCGGATCCTCGTGCGCACGACGCAGGCGCCTGGTGAGCACCTCCTTCATCGCCCCGTAGTCGTCCTGCCCATCGATCGTGCGCATGCGATAGCTGCGGTAGCGCGAGCGATCCGGCTCACCGTGCCGGAACACCACGCGTGAGGCCACGACGGCCGTGCGGCCGGTGTTCGAGACGTCGTAGCACTCGATCGTCTCGGGCGGCTGTTGCAGGCCGAGGCGTTCGGACAGGGCCTCGAGCAGGGCGCGCTGGTGCCCGCGCTGTTCCACGGCGATGGCCAGCCCGTGTTCGGCGTTGCGCTCGGCGAGGGCGATGAGGCGCTGCCGGCCCCCGCGCTGCGGCACCGACAGCGTGACCGGCCCCTGGCGCCGTTCGGTCAGCAGCGCCTCGAGCCCCTCGGCGTCGGCGGCCGGTCCGGGCAGCAGCACCTCGCGCGGGACCGGGCGCCCCTTGGCGTAGAACTGCAGCAGGAAGCCGGCGAGCAGCTCGTCGTCGGGGAGCTCCGAGTCCAGCGTATGCGGCGCGCTGGAGACCAGGGCGCCGCGACGGAAGAAGAGCACCACGATCTCGGCCAACTCCCCCACCCGGTGCAGGCCCAGGACGTCCCCTTCGGGAAGCGCGCTGTTCTCGACGTGCTGATGCGATGTCGCGGTGCGCAGGTAGCGCACGTGGTCACGGTGGCGCGCCGCCTCCTCGTAGCGGAGCGCGGTGGCGGCCTCCTCGCGCCGCTGCTCCAGCCCGACGACCACCTTGTCGATGCGCCCTTCGAGCACATCCAGCGCATCCGTGAGCAACGCGCCGTACGGTTCCTCGCCGACGAGACCGACGCACGGTCCGCAGCAGCGCCCCATGTCGAACTTGAGGCACGGCCGTGTGCGCGAGGCGAACTCGCGGTCGGTGCAGTCGCGCAGCGGGATGATCCCGCCCAGCATGCGCAGGGTGCGCCGCAGCGCGCTGGCGCTGGCGAAGGGCCCGTGATAGGTCGTGTCGCGGTCGCGCTGCTTGGGGCGACGCGCGAGCCCCAGCCGGGGAAAGGGGTGCCGCCGGTCCACGCGCACGTAGAGGAAGTCCTTGTCGTCGCGGAGCTTGACGTTGTAGGCGGGCTGGTGTCGCTTGACGAGCTTGTTCTCGAGCAGGAACGCCTCGTGCTCGGTGTCGGTGACGATGCACTCGATGGCGTGGACGTAGCGGTCCACGAACTGCACCGCCCGACGCGAGTCCTGCGGTGAGCGGGCGAAGTACGACCCCACGCGTTCGTTGAGTCGGCGCGCCTTGCCGACGTAGGCCACGGCGCCGCCGACATCGCGGAACAGGTAGACGCCCGGGCCCGGCGGCAGTCGTCTGGCCGCCTCGCGCAGACGCGTGCGCCGCTCGTCGCCGGTCTCCGCGCGATCGCGATCGGCGCTCATCGCAGGCGCATCTCCGCTTTCTCCAGGCCGCGCATCTCGTCGCGCAGCCGAGCCGCCTTCTCGTAGTCGAGCCCCTCGGACGCGGCCAGCATCTCCCGCCGCACGCCCTCGATGCGCTTGCGAAGCGCGCCCGGGCTGGCCAGATCCACGACGAGCTGCTCCTCGAGCGGCAACGCGTCCGCTTCGTCGCCCTCACCAACGGCCATCGAGCGGTCCATCGAACGGCGCGTGGTCGTGGGCACGATCCCGTGCTCCAGGTTGTGGGCGGCCTGGATGGTGCGGCGGCGATCGGACTCGTCGATGGCGGCCTGCATCGAGTCGGTGATCCGCTCGGCGTAGAAGATCACGCGTCCGGACACGTTGCGCGCGGCGCGTCCCATGGTCTGGATCAGGCTCGTGGTCGAACGCAGGAAGCCCTCCTTGTCCGCGTCGAGCACCGCGACCAGCGCGACCTCCGGAAGGTCGAGCCCCTCGCGCAGCAGGTTGATCCCGACCAGCACGTCGAAGTCGCCCAGGCGCAGCCCACGGATGATCTCGACGCGCTCGATGGAGTCGATGTCACTGTGCATGTACTTCACGAGCACGCCCAGCCCCTCGAGGTGGTCGGTGAGCTCCTCGGCCATGCGCTTGGTGAGGGTGGTCACGAGCACGCGCTCACGGCGCGCGGCGACGGCGCGGATCTCGGACAGCAGGTCATCGACCTGGCCGCGCGCTGCGCGTACCTCGATCATCGGGTCGAGCAGCCCGGTGGGCCGGATGACCTGTTCGACCGGCGGCCCGTCGGCGAGGGCCAGCTCGCGATCGGCCGGTGTCGCCGAGACGTACACCACCTTGTCGAGCAGCTTGTCGAACTCCTCGTAGCCGAGGGGGCGGTTGTCGATCGCCGACGGCAGCCGGAAGCCGTGATCCACCAGCGTGGTCTTGCGGGCGAAGTCGCCGCGCCGCATGGCCGAGACCTGCGGCAAGGTCTGGTGGCTCTCGTCCACGAAACAGAGGAAGTCGTCGGGGAAGTACGCGATCAGCGAGGCCGGCGCGTCGCCGGGGTTGCGCCCGTCCAGATGCCGGCTGTAGTTCTCGATCCCGGGGCAGAAGCCCGACTCCTCGAGCACTTCGAGGTCGAAGCGGGTGCGCTGTTCGAGCCGCTGCGCCTCGAGCAACATGGCCTTGCCGCGCAGGGTCGACAAGTGCTCCTCGAGTTCCGCGCGCACGGTGTCGATGGCGCGGTCGAGGCGCTCCCTCGGCGTCACGTAGTGGCTGGCCGGGTAGACCGAGATGTGCTCCAGGTTCTCGAGCACCTCGCCGCGCAGCGGATCCACCAGCGACAACGCCTCGATCTCGTCGTCGAAGAACTCCGCCCGCACGACACGGTCGTCTTCGTAGACGGGGAAGATCTCGACCACGTCGCCCCGGGCACGGAAGGTCCCGTTGCGGAAGTCCAGGGCCGCGCGTTGGTAGCCCACCGCGGCGAGACTGCGCAGCATCTCGTCGCGATCGATGACCTGGCCTCGGCTGAGCTGCACGGCCATCCCCGAGTACGAATCGGGCGAGCCGAGACCGTAGATGCAGGAGACCGAGGCGACGATGATCACGTCCCGTCGCTCGAGCAGCGACCGCGTCGCGCTGTTGCGCAGGCGTTCGATGCGCTCGTTGATGAACGCTTCCTTCTCGATGTACGTGTCCGTCCGGGGCATATAGGCCTCCGGCTGGTAGTAGTCGTAGTAGGAAACGAAATACTCGACGGCATTCTCGGGGAAGAGGTTCCTGAACTCGTCGTACAGCTGCGCCGCCAGGGTCTTGTTGTGGGCCATCACGAGCGCCGGGCGCCCGACCTGCTGGATCACATGGGCCATGGTGAAGGTCTTGCCCGAGCCCGTGACACCCTTGAGCACCTGGCGGCGCTGCCCCTCGGCGAAGCCCCGCACCAGGCTCTCGATGGCGTGGGGCTGATCACCTCGCGGTGTGAATTCGGTGTGGATCCGGAAGGAGCTCGTCACGCCGGGGGGTCCGAGGGGAAACCGGACATGATAGGTTCCGACGCGCAACCGCAAGTCTCCTCCCCGTGTTCGTAAGAAGGTCGGGGCTGGAGCGTCAGCGCGGGCGGACATCGGGGGAAGGATCCATCACGGCGAACCGTCCAGACGTCTCACGAGCCGCACGGTCGGCGACGGGATCCGAGGGGACCCTTTCCGTCCTGGTCACTCCACACCCTGTCACCTCGTCCTCGGGAGGGCGTAGGCCAGGGACCATGCAGCGGAGAGCTCCACCCATGCCGTCGTCGCTTCCAGGCCCCTCGCGACTCCCCGTCTTCGGCTCGGCCCTGGCCACGCTCCTCGCCACCCTGGCCGCCCTCGTGGGTGGAACACCCGGGCTCTTCGCCCAGGAGCAGGACGTGCCCGTCGGCCCCGACACCTACCAGCTCGTGAAGCAGGTGGTGGAGATCCTCCGGGCCGACGATGGCCCCGCGCTCGCGGACCTCGTGGACTTCGAGTTGCGGCTCGAGGAGGGCTCGGCCCGCGGCACCGCCGAGCGCCGCTGGGCCGATCTGGACGACATCGATCGCATGATCGAGCGCCAGGCCACCACGCAGCGCTGGCTCGGCGACGACCCCGCCTTCCTCCGCGACGCGCGACTCGTGTCGGTGAGTGCGGTGACCGATCCCGACGC
>JAJDER010000040.1 GCA_029259725.1 Planctomycetota bacterium
GGCGGACGTGGAGCGCGTCTCCCCGTCGTTCGACCGCGCTGGTCCCGCGGCCGTCGGGGTGGCGCTGCTGCCGTCGCGTTCGGGTGAGTTCGGCGACTTCACCGAGGACCACACCAACCAGCCCGTCGCGATCATCCTCGACGGGCGCGTGGCCGAGAACCCGGCCAACATCCAGGGGCGCCTCGAAGGCAGCTTCGTGATCCACTCGGGCAGCGCGACCGGCTTCACCGAACTGGAGATCAACACCTACCTCACGATCATCCGTTCGGGCAGCCTGCAGCTGAAGCCGAAGCTGATGTTCCGCGGTGCGATCGGTCCGAGCCTGGGCGAGTCCTCCATCGACGCGGGCTTCAAGGCCTCGGTCGCCGCGTTCCTCGCGATCCTGCTCTTCATGGTCGCGTACTACCGCGTGCACGGCGTCATCGCCGGCCTGTGCCTGATCTACAACCTCGTGCTGCTGGCCGGATTGCTCATGGCGCTGCAGGCCACGCTGACCCTGCCCGGGCTGGCCGGTCTGGTGCTGACGCTGGGCATGGCGGTCGACGCGAACATCCTGATCTTCGAGCGACTGCGCGAGGAATCGGACGCATCCAAGAGCCTGGGCCAGTCGGTCAAGCTGGGCTTCGACAAGGCCCTGTCGACGATCCTCGACGCCAACATCACGACCTTCGTGACCGCCGCCATCCTCTACGGCGTGGGCACCGGTCCGGTGCGAGGCTTCGCGGTCGTGCTCATGCTCGGCATCCTGACCAGCGTGTTCTCGGTGCTGATCGTCGGACGCACGCTCTACGAGATCCTGGTCGAGCGCGGCACGATGACCTCGGCCTCGATGGGCCGCCTGGTCGTCAAGGGCGTGGACTGGCCCTTCATGGGCAAGGCGCGCATCGCGATGCGGCTGTCGATCGTGCTGGTCGTCGCGTCGCTGGTCGGCTTCGGCTTCGCCGAGCGTGACAAGTACGGGCTCGACTTCCTGGGTGGCTACAAGGCCCAGGTGCGCCTGATGCAGTCGGCCACCCAGGCCGAGGTGAAGGCCGCCGTCGACACCACGTTCCCCGGTGCACAGATCATCTCGGTCGTGGACGGAGCCGACGAGGCGGGACGCAGCACCCAGTTCGTGATCAAGGTCAAGTCGGGCGCCGAGGGCGCGCCGGACGTGTCGGACGAGACCACCGACCTGCTGACGGCCTACCAGGGTCCGCTGATGCAAGCGCTCGACGGCCTGATCCGCCCCGAGTTCGTGACCGGCGTGGCGCTCACCGAGGACGAGACCACCCAGACCACGGCCGTGTCGGCCACGGTCCGCTTCGAGGGGCCCGTCTCGCCCGACGACGTCCGGGCTGCCCTGGGAGGCCAGTTCGGACAGGTCGCGGTGACCGCGGTCGGTCCTGACGCAGCCTTGATCGAGGGCACCATCCCGCGCGTCGCGATCGCGCCGGCCTGGGTCATGCAGCAGCTGCACGCCGTCCTCGCCGACGCGGAAGGTCTGCCCCCCACCAGCACCCCGTTCCTGGAATCGACCACGATCGGCGGGCGGGTCGGGACGGAGCTGCGCGCCTCGGCGGGCCGGGCCTTCCTGTGGTCCTTCCTCGCCATCGTGATCTACATCCGGCTGCGGTTCCGCGAATACCGCTACGGCTGGGCCGCCATCATCGCCCTGGCGCACGACGTGTGCATCGCGCTCGGGGCGGTGACCCTGGCCCACTGGGCCGGCCTGATCGACATCGAGATCGACCTGGCCATGGTCGCCGCGTTCCTGACGATCATCGGCTACTCGCTGAACGACACGATCGTGCTCTTCGACCGGGTGCGTGAGAACCTGCCGCGGCTCGAGAAGCCGTTCCGTGAGGTGCTCAACATCTCGATCAACCAGACCCTGGCCCGCACCCTGCTCACGTCGATGACCACGCTCGCCGCGCTGGCGCTGATCTTCGTGTTCAACTTCGGCAAGCAGAACGTCCTCGAGGGCTTCGCCTTCGCGATGATGATCGGCGTGCTGGTCGGGACCTACTCCTCGATCTTCATCGCGGCTCCGGTGCTCACCATGCTTTCCGGGCGCAAGGGGAAATCGGCAGCCTGATTCGCAAGCTCGTCCTGCTCCTGCTCTTCGGAGGCGTGGTGGCCGTGGCCATCCACGTCGTGGACGGCCTGCAGGCGTCGCCCGACGAGGTCGCCGTCCCCGGCGACGACGACGAGAACGTGATGGTGCTCGTCCTCGGCGGACCGCCCGAGGGGGTCGAGGGTCAGGACTACCACGTCGTCCAGGAGGGCGAGACGCTCGAGGCGATCGCCGTCTTCTACTACGGCGATGCCGCGCGGCTGCCCGACCTGGCGCGGATCAACGGGATCCCCGTGGATGCGTTGCTGGTGAGTGGGCAAGTGGTGTACCTGCCGTGATTCGGGTGGGGGCCGCGGGCGCGTGAGGTGACGCTCCGATTCCGGTGCCCGTGATCGCAGCGGCCGGAGACCGGCGCAGGTGGAACGCCTGCTGGGGCTGCGCTCAATGGCCCCGGAATCGGAGCGTCACCTCACGCGACGTCACTCATCAGCGTCGGGTGGAGGCGGAGTGGCGGGCGGGGGCGGAGGCCCGAGAGCACAGGCATGGGCTCGAGCAGGAGCGCGGGTGGGGGCTCGCGCCTCGTCTCCCACCCATGCCCGCGAGCACAGTCTCCCCCACCATCGTCCGGGCGGTGCGGGCCCACCCGCCCCATCGCATCGAGGTGTGAAGCGCGAGGCGCGGGTCTCCGTCGCCATTGGATCGCGCCCTCGACGCCCGGCCCCGAGC
>JAJDER010000005.1 GCA_029259725.1 Planctomycetota bacterium
CCGACCCTCGGCATCCGTGCGCGTGCCGCGGCTGATCTTCGCGTCGGGTATCGGCTGGCGCGTCCAGGCGTCCACGACCACGCCCGTGACGCGGGCCTTGCCGAAGTGCAGGTCCTGCGCGACCTCGGCGCCCCGAGCGACGTCCACGCGCAGGATGGGGCTGGTGGTCCCGTCGGATGCCCGGGCCCACAGCAGGTGCGGGCCGGGCTCGTACACGGCGAAGACGAAACGCCCCTCGAGGTCGGCGACCACGCGGGGTGGGTGGACGTCCCAGGGCAGCCGCATGGTGCTCGTGACGGGCCTGCCCTCGATCTTGCAATGTCGCGCGGGCGCGCCGGCGCGGTGGACCCGGCCGACGATGAAGGCGATCGGCTTCCAGAACGGCGCGGGCTCGTTGCCGGCCGTGACGTTGCCGGCAAGCGCGGGGACCGCGAGCGGTTGGCGAGGCGCGGCGTGGCCGTCGTCCCCCGGCCCGATCACGGTCGGAGCGAAGGTCGGCATGCGTGCGGGCACCGTCGTCGCGCGCAACCGTGGTGTCGGTTCGGCCCCGAGTGGGCTCGGGCTCAGCAGGCAGGCCAGCACCGCGAAAGTGAGCAGCGTCGTCCCGATCGCGAGTCGCAGCATGCCTTCGTCCCGTCGAGTTCCCGTCCCTGTTCACCCTCGGACGGTCTTGGACGCCGGTCTCTTCCCGGCCTCGAGGGACGCGGACGTCACGGCGCGAACGGTGGCCAGAGTTCGAGCTCGGTCGTGCCGGGGAAGAGTTCGGCGATCGCCACCCACACGGCCTCGGCCACCTTGCGATCCCGCGAGACGCCGGGCCGGTGCCGGGCCACGAGCACCGAATAGAGCGAGGGCTCGATGTCCTCGAACACGTAGCCCTGTGCCTCGCCGCGCACGGTCGTGGAGACCACGCGCCGCCGGCGGGCCTGCTCGTCGGGGGCGAGCGCGTCGAAGCGTTCGTCGCGGAGCACGACGACGGTTCCCAGGGGCAGCAGCGCGCCGTCGGTGCCGAAGACCTGTCCACGCAGTCGGGTGCGCGGTTCCAGTTCGATGATCACCGGTGCTCGCGACTCCGAGATCTGCACGCGGACGAGCCGCGCGTGATAGTCCTCGTGGTCGAAGCGCAGCAGGCGCGTGCCCGGGCGCTGGTGCTCGAGGAAGAAGCGACCGTCCTGGCCGGCCCGGTTGCTGGGTCCACGGTCGGTACCGAGGAACGCGCCGGCGATGGCCGCTCCGTTGCCGGCATCCACCGCCCAGAGATCCACGCGGATCGTGCCGAAGCGCACCTCGATCTCCGCCGTCGTGTCGAAGAGCACGTCCGCCACGGTGGGGAGGCTGCGCGTGCCGTCGGGGTGGATCGCGTGGACCTCCCACGTGCCGGCGTCACAGACGAAGCTGAAGCGGCCGTGTCCGTCCGTGGTGCAGGGGCTGGGGCGGCGGCCTCTCGCGTTGCCGCACGTGGCCAGGACGGCGCGCTCCTGCGAGAGCTGCCGCCAGGACAGCTTCACGCCCTCGACGGGCTGCCCGGCGGCATGCACGGTGCCGGTGATGGACCGCTTACCGGTGACCGGAGTCGGCGTGGCCGCCGCGCCGACGGAGGTGCCCGAAGGGCTGAGCGCCAACCGCGGCGCGTGCGTCGGAGCGAGGTCGTGACCGCGCTCGAAGGCGGTGACGGTGGCAGTGGCGGTGGCAGTGGCGGTGGTGGTGATGCGTTCGGGAGCGGGCTGGTCGCCGTCGGCGACATGGAAGGCGGGCAGCTGATAGGCCGGCGTCGGCCGGGGCAGCACGACGACTTCGGCCGGCGCCGCGGGCGGGTCTCCGATCCAGGCACCCAGGCTCGCGGTCACGGCCAGGGCGGCGCCCACGGCGGTCAGTCTCGACATGTCCACCCTCCTCGCGTCTTCGCGCCCCCCGGCTGCGTCCCGCTCCTCGAGGGCTAGCCCAACGCGCCGGCGACGTGACACGAACGCGTGCGGGGCCACACCGACTCGGGCGCGCCTCGAGGACGTCCCGACGCTAGCCGCCCGCGGGGCGACCGCGGCCCGGCCCGCCGCGGGTGCGGCGCTTCGAGGCCTTCTTCCTGGTCCTCGGAGCCGCCTCGGTATCGCGTGGTGCCGCGGCCTGCCAGGCGTCCGGCGGCTCGGCGGCCGTGACCTCGAACAGGAAGCGACTCGGCATGGACCCCGCCCGGGCACCGTGGCGCGCGCGCGAGGCCGACCAGGTCATGATCAGCTGCAGCCTGGCCCGGGTGATGCCGACGTACATGAGCCGCCGTTCCTCGCCGACCGTGTCCTCGTCCACGGCGCGCTGGTGCGGGAGCAGGCCCTCCTCGCAGCCGACCAGGTACACCCGCGGGTACTCCAGGCCCTTGGCCGCGTGCAGCGTCATCAACGTCACGGCGTCGCGGTGGCTGCTGTCCTCGGCCGTCTGGTCGTCGTTGGCGGTCAGCGCGAGCCGGTCGAGGAACCCGCGCAGGCTGGGCTTGCTCGCGCGCCCGACGTAGTTCTCGGCGAAGTTGAAGATCTCCTCGACGGCCAGCCAGCGCTCGTTGCGCGTGGCCTCGTCGGGATAGCAGCGTTCGATCTCGGCCTTGTAGCCGACCTCCGCGACCAGCCGCTGCAGGTGGCTCACCAGGCGCGGGCCGGGGTCGCGCTGCCCGAGGGCGGACAGGGTGCCGCGCAACTCGGTGGCCGCGCGGATCGCCGTGGCCGAGAGCCCGGGCACCTCGGCGGCGCGATCGAAGGCCTCGCTGCCCGAGACGCCCTGCTCGGCGGCCCAGTTCAGCAGCTTGTCCACCGAGGTCTTCCCCAGGCCCCGCGGCGGCGCCGCCACCACGCGCAGCAGCGAGACCTCGTCGCTGGGATTCACGAGCAGGCGGATGTAGGCCAGGACGTCGCGGATCTCCTTGCGGTCGAAGAACGACGGGCCGCCCACCAGGATGTACGGCACCTGGCTCGCGCGCAGCGCCGCCTCGAAGGTGCGCGTCTGCACCGCGGTGCGGAACAGGATCGCGATGTCGCCGAGCCGCTCGGGCCGGCGGTCCTCGTCGACGTGGTCGCGCGTGTGGCGGAGCAGGTCCTTGACCACGAACTCGGCTTCCTCCTCCTCGTCCTCGCAGCGCTGGATGCGCGGCGAGTCGCCGGGGCCGAGCGCCGACCGCAGCGTCTTCTCGTGCCGGTCGGGGTTGTTGCGGATGACGAAGTTGGCGGCGTCGAGGATCTGCTCGGTGGACCGGTAGTTGGTCTCGAGCCTGACCACCGTGGCGTCCGGGTAGTCGTCCGAGAAGCCGAGGATCTTGGAGACGTCGGCGCCGCGCCAGCCGTAGATGGACTGATCGTCGTCGCCCACCACGCACAGGTTGCGGTGACCCTGGGCGATGCGGTGCACGATCTCGTACTGCGGCCCGTTCGTATCCTGGTACTCGTCGACGAGCACGTGCTGGTAGCGCTGCTGGAGCGCCGCGAGCACCTTGCCGTGCTCCGCGAGCAGGCGCAGCGTGAGCAGCAGCAGGTCGTCGAAGTCCACCGAGCGCGTGCGGCGGAGCTGGGCGTCGTAGCGCTCCCAGACGTGGGCCACGAGCTCATCGCGCTCGGAGTCGGCGGCCTCGAGCAGGGCCTTCGGTGACAGCAGCCTGTTCTTGGCCAGCGAGATGCGCGACAGGATCGCCGAGGGCTTCATCGACGCGTCGCCGATGCGGATCTCGCGCAGCACGCCACGGATCGTCGTGAGCTGATCACCCGTGTCGCAGATGGTGAAGCGCTTGCCCAGGCCGACCCGTTCTCCGTGGATGCGCAGCAGATCCATGCAGAAGCGGTGGAAGGTCCCCAGCGTGACCTCGCCGGCCCGGTTCTCGCCCACGATCCTCGTGAGCCGTTCGCGCATCTCGCGCGCGGCCTTGTTGGTGAAGGTCACGGCCAGGATGCCGGTGGCCGGCACGCCCCGGTCCATCAGGTGGGCGATGCGCACGGTGATCACGCGCGTCTTGCCCGTGCCCGCTCCGGCCAGGACCAGCACCGGACCGCTGGCTGCCGTCACGGCGCGATGCTGCTCGGGATTCAGTTCGCGGAGGATCTTCGAGGTGGAGGGCACGAGGCGCCGGAGGTTACCGGCCTCGCCTCCGCGATCAAGGCGCGGCCCTCAGAAGCCCCGGTCGAAGCGCAGGTAGGCCGAGGAGTCCTGGATCCGCGCCGGGCCGAAGTGCTCGCACCCGGCCTGGTACTCGGTGTCGCTGAACAGGTCGCGCACGCCGAAGACCACGCCGCTGTTGGAGCGGCGCGAGAGCTGGATGTCGCCGGGCCAGGCGCTGTCGGGGATCGGGGGCTCGCCGACGGTGTAGACCACGGCGGTGTCGGTGGACCAGGGCGAGACGAGCGGGAGCCGCGGAGGATCGAAGCTGGTCGCCGCGAGTTCGTCGGTGGCCGTCTCGACACTCGCGGGCGCCGCCTGCGCTTCAAGTGTGACCTCGATCCAGCGGTGCGGGCCGGCCTCGCCGAGGTGGGTCTCACGGTGATCGCGCGCGCGCGCGGGTGCCACCATGCGCGACGAGGCGAGGATCGCAGTGGGTGTCCGAGCCGCGATGGCCGCCGGCGCGATCAGGGCGCGCCGAAGCGCTCCGGCCAGGACGCGCGTCTCGGACGGTGACGTCCGCGGACGCCGGGTCGCGGCGGCGGTGCGGCGCACTTCCTCGGCGGACAGCCAGGCGATGTCCTTGCGAGTGGCGGGCTTCGCGGCGCGCGGCGGGCCGGCGAGAGCAAGGTCGGGTGCCTCGCACCCCGCGGCGAGGGAGCCACGCGAAGGGGCGGCGGCGGGCCGGCTGTCGGTGCGGCGGGGCCCGTCGGCGCCCTGCGTGAGCGCCACGCGGCTGCCGGGCGTCAACTGGCCGGCCCAGCCGAGTCCCGATGCCGCGGTGGGCGCGGCACCTGTCTCGACCGCGGCGACGGGCAGGTCGTCCCGGGCGGTGCCCTGGGCGGCGGCGACGGGGGCGGACGCGACCGCGGAGCAGGCCACCAGGACGAACAGGCGGACGCGGCGGCCGGGTGTGGAGCGCCGGTGGATCGAAGGCTGGGTCATGCTCGGGCGTTTCCCCTCGAAGCGAGGCTCGATTGGGGGGACCGCGTTTCCTATCGGCTCGGTTCCCGCGGCGACTGGAGCCCGGTTCCCGCTCCCTGCCCGGATCCGCGCCGAATCGACCGACAGCCGCCCGGTCCCGCCGGTCGATGGGGGAGCTTCACCTTGCGCGCCTGGGCGTGCGCGGTTCCGTTCCGTCCCGAGAGTTCCGTCCCGAGAGAGGTTCCATGTCGACCCCCCTGCGATGCGCCGCCACGGGCGTGCTGTGGCTGCTGGCCGCCCCCCCGGCCCCGGCTCAGTTCAGCGATCTCCAGCCCGGGCGCAACTTCCCCACGGCCAAGGTCGAGTTCGGCTCCAACCGCACCGAGAACGTGGACGTCGGTGACGTCGACAACGACGGCGACCTCGACGTGGTGCTGGCCAACGGCGGCGACTTCGGCGACGAACCCAACCGCATCTTCATCAACACCGGCGGCTTGCAGGGCGGGACGCAGGGCACCTTCAGCGAGCAGACGTCCACGCGCTTCGCGGGCGTGCCCGACGACACCAGCCGTGACATCGAGCTCGCCGACATCGACAACGACGGCGATCTCGACATCTACGTCAGCAACCGCGGCAGCAACACCGCCGGCCAGCCGAGTCGCTTCTACGTCAACCAGGGCGGCCTGCAGGGCGGCACCGCGGGTTACTTCGCCGAGGACACGGCCAGCCGGTGGGGCTCGCTGCTGAGCGTCCCGGGGAGCGACCAGGTCACCGGCGGCAACGCCGGTGCGTGGCGCGACTGGTCCTGCGATTGCGACTTCGGGGACCTCGACGACGACGGCGATCTCGACCTGTTCCACAGTTCGTACGGTCCGTCGATCGGCGGCAACCGGCCCAGTCGCGTCTTCCTCAACGACGGCACCGGTGTGTTCGACGAGCTGTTCCCGTGGGCCGACGCCGGAGCGGACATCCAGAACCACACCATGGACCTGGACCTGGTGGACCTCGACGGCGACTTCGACCTCGACATCTTCAACAGCAGCCGCGACAGCCAGGCGCGCGTCTACATCAACAACCTGTACGAGGCGACCACCGGTTCGACGCGCCTGTTCACCGACACCACCGGCGCCTCCCTGATCGGCACGGGCTCGACGCTCAGCGGCACGTCCAACTACGAGGGCGAGTTCGCGGATCTCGACGACGACGGCGACTTCGACATCTGGATGAAGAACTACGCCAACTTCACGGACAAGATCCTGGTCAACAACGGCACCGACGCGAACGGCGCGGTGCTCTTCCTCGAGTCCAACGGCCCCGGCCCGGTCATGATCAAGGGCGATCCGAGCGTGGACGAGAACGAGATCGACTTCCTCGACTTCGACGGGGACGGGGATCTGGACGCCTTCGCGGCCAACTTCAGCGGCACCAACTGGATCTACGCCGGCGGCGGCGCGCAGGGGCTGATCGGCGAGTACCACCGCACGGGCACGAGCAGTGCCGGCGGGCTGTATCCGTTCGCCGAGACGCCCAGCACGGGCAACGGCGGCACGACGCTCGACGGTGAAGCCGCGGACATGGACGGCGACGGTGACGAGGACCTGTTGCTCGCCAATGACGCCAACCAGCCCAATCGCTACTGGGAGAACGTGCTCGGTGTGCCCGACACGCACGCACCGACGTTCCTGCGCACCAGCCACGTCGTGGGGACACCGGCGACGCCGGGCAACACCGTCGTCCACGCGCAGATCAACGACAACTCGTCGTACTACGTGATCGCCTACTATGCGGTGACGCTGACCTACCAGCCCGGCAACGTCTCGGTGTCGATGTTCAGCCAGGCCGGCCAGCAGTTCCGGGCGGAGATCCCGGGCAGCGCCACGTCCTACGTGATCACGGCCACCGACCTGGCCGGCAACACCGGCAGCACCGGCACGATCGTGATCCTCGGCGGGGGCAACCCGTGGACCGACCTCGGCGGGGGACTGGCCGGCGTGTCGGGCGTGCCCGGGCTCACGGGGAGTGGTCCCGCGACGGCGGGTTCGGCCAACGCCCTGGCGCTCCTCGGTGCGGCGCCCGCGGCTCCGGCGGCGTTGTTCGCGGCGCTGGGCCCGGTCGGGCCCGGGGCGTCCTTCAAGGGCGGCACGCTGCTCCCGATCCCGGTGCTGCTCCAGATCGGGCTCGCGACCGATGGCGCCGGGGCGATCACGCTGCCCTTCGTCATGTCGCCGGGCCTCTCGGGCGTCAGCCTCGTCTTCCAGTACGGCATCAGCGATGGGGCGGCGGTGAAGAACGTGGCCCTCTCGAAGGGCCTGCAGCTCGACGTGCCCTGAATCGACCTCACGGTGTCCCCGGGTCCGCGCCGACCCGGGAAGTGAGTCCGGGCCTCCCGATCCGTTGGATCGGGAGGCCCTCCTCATCCAGGTCCTTGCGTCGCGTCGCCGAAGAGGGCAAACTGGACATCCGTTCATCCGGATAAGCGGATGGAATGGAGCGAATGCGAGCCGAAACGGGTGTTGCCGACGCCTGGAGGTCGTTTTCCTGCCTGATCTCGTGGACACCACCGACCGCCTGAAGCTCCTGGGTGACCCCACCCGGGTGCGCCTGCTGGCACTGTTGTCGACCGAGGAACTGACCGTGGTCGAGATCGTGGAGGTGACCCGGCTGGTGCAGTCGCGGGTCAGCAGCCACCTCGGGCGCCTGCGAGAGGCGGGCCTGTTGCGCCTGCGCCGCGCCGGGCCCTCGGCCTACTACGCGGTCGACGAGACCGGGCTCGCGGCCGTGGGCGAGGTCTGGACCTGGCTCCAGCAGAATGCCGACGACGGCGTGCTCGACGAGGATCGCCGCCGGGTGCGGACGGTGCTTCGCAGCCGAGGTGGCACCTGGGCCGACAGTGTCGCCGGTCGCATGGAGCGGCACTACAGCCCGGGCCGCACCTGGGAGGCCGCCGCGCGTGCGCTGATCGGACTGGCGCGCCTGGGTGACGTGCTCGACATCGCTTCGGGCGACGGCGCGTTGGCCGAGCTGATCGCGCCGCGCGCGCGTTCGGTGACCTGCGTCGACAGCAGCGCGCGCGTCGTGGACGCCGGCGTGCGCCGCCTCGGCAACACGCCCGACGTGCGCTTCCAGGTCGGCGACATGCACGCGCTGCCCTTCGCCGACGGCCGCTTCGATCACGCCCTTCTGATCAACTCCCTCTCCTACGCCACCGACCCGGTGCGGGTGGTGACGGAGGCCGGGCGCGTGCTGAAGGGCGGCGGCGACCTGGTCGTCGTCGCGCTGCGCGCTCATCGCCACGATGCCGTGGCCGCCAACTACAACCACGTCCAGCGCGGCTTCAAGCCGGCGGCCCTCGCCGCGATGCTGGACGAAGCCGGCTTCGACGTCTCGACCTGCGAGGTCACCTCGCGCGAGCGCCGATCGCCGCACTTCGAGGTCATCACCGCCTACGCCAGCCGCCGCGGAACGCCCGGCGGCCCAGGAGCCCCGTCGTGAGCGATGCCATCCCGCTTTCATCGATCCAGGTCGCCGACGCCCCGCGCAGCGTGCCCCGCGAGGAGGTGCGCGCGCGCCTCACGGCCCTCATGACCCAGCGCATCCTGGTCCTCGATGGGGCCATGGGCAGCGTGATCCAGGGCTACAAGCTCGGCGAGCAGGACTTTCGCGGGGAACGCTTCGCCGACCACCCCAAGGACCTGCAGGGCAACAACGACCTGCTCGTGCTGACGCGCCCGGACGTGGTCCGGGAGATCCACGACCGGTACCTGGCCGCGGGGGCGGACATCCTCGAGACCAACACGTTCAGCGGCACGACCATCGCCCAGGCCGACTACGGCCTGGAGAGCCTCGTCTACGAGCTCAACCGCTCGGCCGCGCTCCTCGCCCGCGCGGCCTGTGACGCGGCCACGGCCGCCGACCCCGCGCGGCCGCGCTTCGTGGCGGGCTCGCTGGGCCCGACCAACCGCACGCTCTCGCTCTCGCCCGACGTCGAGGACCCCGGCTTCCGCGCGGTGACCTTCGACCAGGTGCGCGTCGCCTACCTCGAGCAGGTCACGGCGCTGATCGACGGGGGCGTGGACGTGATCCTGATCGAGACCATCTTCGACACGCTCAACGCCAAGGCCGCGATCGCCGCCACGCTCCAGGCCTTCGAGCAGACCGGTGTCGAGTTGCCGATCATGATCTCGGTCACGATCACCGATGCCTCCGGCCGCACCCTGTCGGGCCAGACGGTGGACGCCTTCTGGACCTCGGTGGCGCACGCACGTCCGCTCAGCGTGGGCGTGAACTGCGCGCTCGGTGCGCGCGAGATGCGCCCCTACCTGGCCGAGCTGTCGCGCATCGCGCCGGTCTTCATCACGGCCTATCCGAACGCCGGCCTGCCCAACGCTTTCGGGGGCTACGACGAGATGCCCGACACCACCGCCGGCCTGGTGCGCGAGTGGGCCGACGAGGGCCTGGTCAACGTGCTCGGCGGGTGTTGCGGTACGACGCCGGACCACATCGCCGCGATCGCGAAGGCCGTCGCCGACTGCAAGCCGCGTCCCCAGCCTGTCGCCGAAGCGGACCTGAGCGTCTCGCGCTTCAGTGGCCTGGAGACCCTGAGCCTCACTCCCGACTCCAACTTCACGATGATCGGGGAGCGCACCAACGTCACCGGCAGCAAG
>JAJDER010000041.1 GCA_029259725.1 Planctomycetota bacterium
CTGACCAGGACGGTCACGCCCTCATCGCCGAGTTCGCGGATCACGCGGGTGTAGTCGCGGCGCATGACCGGGTCGAGCCCGGTGAGTGGCTCGTCGAGGACGAGCACGTCCGGGTCGTGGAACATCGCCTGGGCCAGCTTCACGCGCTGACGCATGCCCTTGCTGAAGCCACCGATCTTGCGCGTCATCGCGTCCCGCAACCCAACGCGGGTCAGCACTTCCTCGGCGCGCCGCCCGGCCGCCGCGGTGTCGAAGCCGCGCAGTCGGGCCTGATCCAGCAGGAAGCGCTCGGCGGTGAGTTCCTCGTAGATCGCGTCCCCGTCGGCCACGTAGCCGATGCGCGCCAGGGCCGGCAGATCGTTGCGGATCGCGCGGCCGTCGAGGGTGACGCGGCCGTCGCCCGGATCGGCGAGGCCCACGACCAAACGGATCAGCGTCGACTTGCCGGCGCCGTTGGGGCCCAGCAGGCCGGTCACGCCCGCCGTGAGCTCCAGGTCCACGGCGTTGAGGGCGAGCACGTCGCCGTACCAGCGCGAGACCTGTTCGAGACGCACGGTGGAGCGGCTCATCCGACCACCTCCACCGGCCGCACGCGTCGCAGCAGGATCACCAGGCACACGGCGACCAATGCGCCGAGCGCCAGGGCGGACCAGGCCACGGGCACGCCGGCCAGCACGTCGGGCGCGATGTCGCCCAGGTACTCGACCGGCGGCTGCAGGAACCAGGCCATGACCTGCCGGATGTTGAACGCGATGCTGAAGAGCAGGAAGCGGTCGTCGCCGAAGGCATCGATGAGGCTCTGGGCGATGACGACATCGGTCAGGAACAGGAAGCCGAACCAGAGGATCGCCGCGTTGCGCGCCTTCTGCGCCAGGCTCGACGCGGTGAGCATCAGCAGCGTCGGCACCGCGGCCAGCACCGCGCCCGCCGCGACCGTCCGCCAGGCCAGGTCGAGCAGCCGGGCCACTTCGTTCGCATCGCCGAAGGACACCAGCAGCTGGGCGACCACGAGCATGACCGCAGGGAACACGGTCACCAGCGCCACGAAGAAGCCCACCGCCCCGAACTTGCCGACGACGTAGTGCCACGCCGTCACCGGCCGCGACAGGTACATCTCCAGGGCGTTGGTGCGACGATCGTTCGCGATCTGCCCCGAGCCCATGAGCAGGCACGCCAACCCGGCGAACACGACCTGCAGGTTGGCCAGGTAGAAGAAGATCGTCAGCCCGCTGGCCGAGGTGAAGGTGGTCACCTCCTCGCCCAGGATGCCCTCGACGAACTCCTCGGGCAGCACCTCCATGTTGGTCTGCACGTAGTAGCGCAGGAAGATGAAGACCATCCCGAAGAGGAACATGCTGAACGACATGAGCGTCAGCAGCACGGCGGGGATCTTGCGCTTGAAGAACGCGGTGGTCGCGGCGCGGATCCCCGCCGCCGCGATGATCGGAATGGTGGTCACGGGCAGGCTGCGATCCCCGTGCCAGCGCTTGTAGCTGCGGTCGTGGAGGGCCATCAGGCGGCCTCGCCACCGAGCACGTCGATCAGTGCTTCCTCGAGCGACAGCCGCACCGGACGCAAGGCCCGCACCACCGAGCCGGTGGCCGCTGCGGCCTCGAACCCCGGGGCGGTCTCGCCCTCGACGCGGAGGCGTACCTCGCAGTGGGCACCCTTGCGCTCGATGACCTCGAGTCCGCGCTCACCGAGGGCGGCGACGAAGGCCTGCATGTCGCCGTCGAGCTGGATCCAACGCGCATCCGCGAAGGCACGCGTGAGTTCCTCGATGCGCTCGTTGCGCACGATGCGCCCGCCGTTCACCACGACCACCGCGTCGCAGACCTCCTCGACGTCCTTGAGCAGATGCGTGGAGAGCACGACGTGGATCCCGCGGTCGCGGGTCAGCGTGCCGATCAGCGCGAGCATCTCGCTCCGGCCCTGGGGATCGAGGCCGTTGGTGGGCTCGTCGAGGAAGATCAGGTCGGGGTCGTGCACGAGTGCCTGGGCCAGCTTGACGCGCTGACGCATGCCGGTGCTGTAGGTGCCGACATCGCGATAGCGCTCCTCCTCGAGGCCCGCGAAGAGCAGCACCTCGTGCGCACGGCGACGCGCATCGGCATCGGGCAGACCGGAGAGGCGCCCGGCGTACCAGGTCGCCTGGAAGCCGGTCATGCCCGGGAACGCCGCCTCGCGCTCGGGCATGTAGCCGATCGAGCGGCGCAACACCCGCGCCTCGCGCTGCACGTCGCGACCGAGCAGCTTGGCGCGGCCGCCGTGGATCGGGATCAGGCCCAGCAGCGTCTTGATCAGCGTCGACTTGCCGGCGCCGTTGGGGCCGAGCAGGCCGATCGAGCCGCCGGGCACCGTGGCCGTGAGCTGGTCGAGGGCGACGCGCTTGCCGTAGCGCACCTCGAGCCCCTGCAGGTCGATCAGCGGTCCCGTGTCCACGGCGGCGACCACGTCAGCGCGCTCCGCCGGTGGGCGTCCCGCCGCCACCCGGTGCCTCGCCCGCCAGCGCCCCGCGCAGGGCCCACAGCGAGGCCACGCACCAGAAGCCCTCGAGCCCGACGAAGACCCACTCCCGGATGAGGCCCGAGTAGGCGGCGAGCAGCCCCGAGCCGACCGCGTTGGCGGCCAGGTAGCGCACCGACGTGGGCGACGTCCGGCCGCGCTGATTCACCAGGTAGGCCCCCACCAGCAACGCGAATCCGACGACCGACAGCGCCTGCCAGAGCGGTCCGGGTGCTTCGGGCACGAGGCGGGCCTCCGGGTCGGGGAACGGTCGCGCAGTCTATCCCTCGCCACCCAGAGACTCCATGACGGGGCCGTGGCACGCCCCCGCGCGGTCGGGCTGCTTGTTGTGAGACACCGGCGTGAGGTTTCGCCGGATTGGATCCGAACCGGAATCGGTGGCACCCTTCCCCGCATGTCGACCATCCCGTTCCACGTGCCCGACCTGGATGACCGCGAGCGCGACGCCGTCCTGCTGGCCCTGACCTCGGGTCAACTCGGCGGTGACGGTGAGTTGGGCCGGCGTGCCGAGACCCGCCTCGCCGAGCTCACCGGCGCCGACCACGTGCTGCTGGTCACGTCGGCCACGCACGCGCTGGAGCTGGCCCTGCTGACCCTCGGAGTCGGCCCGGGTGACGAGGTGCTCGTCCCCAGCTTCGCCTACCCGTCCAACGCCAACTCGATCCTGCTGCGCGGTGCCACGCCGGTCTTCGTCGATGTGTCCGAGGACACGCTCGACCTCGATCCCGACGACGCCGCCTCGGTGGTCACCGAGCGCACCGTCGCCGTCATGCCCATCGACTACGGCGGGGTCGGCTGCGACGTGCTCGGTCTCAAGGCGCAGCTGGGCGCGGTCGCCGGACGCGACATCGCCGTGGTGCAGGACTCGGCCCACGGGTTCCTGTCACGACGCGACGGACAGCACCTGGGCACCGCCGCCGACTTCGGCGTGCTCTCCTTCCACGTGACCAAGAACATCGTCAGCGGCGAGGGGGGCGCGCTGTTCATCCAGGACGACGCGCTCGCGGCTCGCGCCGAGGTCATCCGCGAGAAGGGCACCAACCGCGCGGCGTTCCTGCGAGGCGAAGTCCCCTTCTACGAGTGGGTCGCGATGGGCAGCAGCTACGGGCTGTCCGACCTGCTGGCGTCGATCCTGCTGGTGCAGCTCGACAAGGCCGAGGCGCTGACCGCGCGGCGGCGCGCGATCGTGACGCGCTACGATGCCGAGCTGGCCGACGTGTTCGAGCGCGGCCTGCTGCGCCCGCAGGTCATCCCGGACAACTGCGAGGCCAACGGCCACCTGTATCCGCTGCGCACCGACGATCCGGCCTCCTGCAAGGCCCTGCGCGCGCACCTTGCCGAGGCCGGGGTCACCGCGCCGTTCCACTTCGTGCCGCTGCACAGCGCCGCCTACGCCCGGGAGCACCTGGGCGCGCGGCGGAACCTGCCCGTCACCGACCGCGTCTGGAACACGCTGCTGCGTCTGCCCGTCTATCCGTCGCTGACGGACGCGGACCAGGGCCGGGTGATCGCCGCGACGCGGTCGGGAGTCGGGCTCTGATCGGAGGCGTGGGGCTGGCGAGCGGCCCACCACGTAGCCACAATGCGCCGATGGCCCTCGTCCTGCACAACTCGCTGACGCGCAAGAAGGAACCGTTCCAGCCCCTGCAGCCCGGCAAGGTCCGCATGTACAACTGCGGCCCCACGGTCTACGGCCAGGCGCACATCGGCAACTTCCGCGCCTTCCTCTTCGCCGACGTCCTGCGCCGCTGGCTCGAGTCGTCGGGCTACGACGTGACCCAGGTCATGAACCTGACCGACGTGGGCCACCTGCGCGAGGACGACGAGGCCGACGCCGGCGCCGACCGCATGGAGCTGGCCTCCGCGCGCGAGCAGCTCGACCCCTGGAAGATCGCCGAGAAGTACATCGCGCTCTTCTTCCAGGACCAGCGGGCGCTCGGCATCAAGCGCGCACACCACCACCCGCGCGCGACCGAGTACATCGCCGAGATGATCGCGATGATCGAGGTGCTGATCGCGAAGGGGCACGCCTACGTCGTGGACACCGGCGACGTGTACTACGACGTGCAGTCCTTCCCCGCCTACGGCCAGCTCTCCGGCAACACGCTGGAGGACCTGGAGGTCGGTGCGCGCATCGAGGTCAACGCGGACAAGCGCGACCCGCGCGACTTCGCGCTGTGGAAGACGGACGCCAAGCACCTGATGCAGTGGGACAGTCCCTGGGGTCGCGGCTTCCCGGGCTGGCACGTGGAGTGCTCGGCCATGTCGGAGGCGCTGCTCGGTGAGCAGCTCGACATCCACACCGGCGGCGAGGACAACATCTTCCCGCACCACGAGTGCGAGATCGCGCAGAGCGAGGGCGCCCACGGCACGACCTTCGTGAGGACCTGGCTGCACACGCGTTTCCTGCAGGTGGACGGCGGCAAGATGAGCAAGACGCTGGGCAACCTGTACACCGTCGACGAGCTGTCCGAGCAGGGCTACCCGCCCGCGGCGACACGCCTGCTGCTGCTCAAGGGCCACTACCGGCAGGTGCTCAACTTCACCTTCGAGGGCCTGGCCGAGGCGACGCAGACGGTCGCGAAGCTGCAGCGCTTCGCGCGCGAGACCGTCGAAGCCGCCGACGGCGCTGCGGCAAGGCCGCGGGGCGAACGCGCCGGGTGGGTCGAGTCCGCGACGCGCAAGTTCGCCGAAGGCATGGACGATGACCTCAACGTCTCGGTCGCCCTCGACGGCCTGTTCAGCCTGCTGCGCGAGACCAACCGCCGCGGCCCCACCGGCGCCGAAGCCGCCGATGCCCTGGCTGCGCTGCACGACATGGACGCGGTCCTGGGCGTGCTCGAGACGGCCGGCGAGCTGCGCGAAGTGGATCTCGACGCCGAGGTCGAGGCGCTCATCACCGCCCGCGGAGCCGCGCGCGAGGCCCGGGACTGGGCCCGCGCCGACGCCATCCGCGACGAGCTGACCGCGCTGGGCATCGAACTGCTCGATGGCAAGGACGGTGTGAGCTGGCGCCGGATCGGCGCCTCGACCTGAGCCGGCCCGTGCGAGCCACACCCCTCCCGGCGCTCCTGCTCCTGCTCGGCGCGTGCGGCGACGCCGGAGACGTGCGGCTGGCGCTGCGCCCGGGTGACAGTCTCCTGGACCACCTCGATCAGGGGCGGCTGCGCGACGTTCCCGACAGCACGGCGCCCTCCGGCTGGGACGCGCGCCTCGCGACCGGCAGCACGGTCGCGGTGGTCATCGAGCCGGACGCGTGGACGCCGGGCGAGCCCATTCCCGCCGCCGCCCGGGAGCCATGGGACCTGGCCGCCGATGCCCTCACATGGAAGCCCGTGGGCGGCCGCCTCTCGGTGCTCCCGGATGAGATCACGGCGGTCAGCATCGACGGGACCGTCCTCGCTGCGACACCCCCTGGATCGCCCAACGTGCCGGCCGACATGCGCTTCTGGCGCGACCAGGACACCGATAGCATCGTGTCGTGGTCGGAGGCCGGCCTGCGCCTGGTGACGTCGGGTCGTCCGGGACGCCTGAGGGCGCGGACCGAGCGCGACGCCCACGCGGTCCTCGACCGGGCTGCCGTGCCGGCGGGCCTTCGACCCACGCGCCTGGTGACCTCAGCCGAGTTCGACGACGTGCTGCGCCCGGCCCTGCGCCTGCCTGCGCCGGCCTCGATCCGCTTCGAGCTGGAGGCGCTCGCCTGCGACACCCTGTGCGTCTCGCTCGGCGTGCAGGACCGCGGCGTGGACCTGTCCGGCGACGTGCTGCACCTCTCGCCCGGGGCCGGCGACGGCGTGACCTTCCGCATCGACGTCGAATGGGACGGGCAGAAGCAGACGGTACTCACGCAGCGGTTGCAGCCGGGGGAGGGTTGGTTCGAGGCGAAGCTGGACCTGTCGCCCTGGTTGGGCCGCAACCTGCGCCTCGTGCTCGCGTCGGACGCCGGTCCCGACGACGACGCCGCCTTCGACGAAGCGCTCTGGGCCGACCTCACCCTGCTCGGCCCGGTGGCCCGGCGGCCGGCCCGTCCGAGCCTGCTGATCATCGACATCGACACGCTGCGCGCCGACCGGCTCTCGACCTACGGCTACGAGCGCGAGACGTCGCCCGGGCTGGACGCGTGGGTGGAACGCTGGGGGCCGCGGACGGTGGTGTTCGAGGACTGCGTGGCGCCGTCGAGCTGGACCCTGCCCTCGACCATGTCGCTGCTCACCGGCCTCGCCGTGCACCAGCACGGGGTCGACCACAGCAGCAGGGCGCTGGCCGCGGATGTCCCGACCCTGGCCGAACGCCTGGCGGAGCACGGCTACGAGACCCTCGCCATCACCGAGAGCGGGTTCGTGGACCCGGCGTTCGGGTTCGCCCGCGGCTTCGACCGCTACGAGACGCAGCGGCCGCAGCAAGCCGACTGGTCCGGCGCCCTCGCGCAGCTCACCGACCGTCGCAGCGAGCGACCGTTCTTCATGCTCCTGCACACCTACATGGTGCACGCGCCCCACGCGGCGGACGACACCTTCGCCGACCCGGACCAACCCTACGAAGGCTGGCTCGCGGGTCGGCCCGTCTCGCCCAGGAGTCTGGTCAACCGGGCCGAGAGTGGCGGGCGCGCCCTCGACGCCGCCGATCGCGATCACATCGACAGGCTCTACGACGCCGGCGTCCGCAGCCTCGACGCCTTCCTGGCGACGTTCCTCGAGACCCTCGACCGGACCTGGCCGGCGTCGTCACTGCTCGTGGTGATCACCTCCGACCACGGCGAGGAGCTCTTCGATCACGGGCGCGTGGGTCATGGGCACAGCCTGTTCGGGGAACTCCTGCATGTGCCCCTGATCGTGCGCTTCCCCGCGCCGCTCCCCGGCCACCCGCGCCGCACCGACCGGCCCGTGACGCTGCTGGACGTCGCGCCGACGTTGCTGGGCGCAGCGGGCATCGAGCTCCCGACCGATCTTCCGGGCGAGCCCCTGCCACAGCGTCTCGGCCCGCGGGGCAACGCGCCGCGCCTGCGGGTGAGCCAGCTCGCCACCCGACTGTGGTCGATCCAGCAGGCGGGACACAAGCTGATCCTCCCCGGGCCGGCCCTGCCCAACGTGCAGCCGCATCTGTACGACCTGGCCATCGACCCCGGCGAGCACCGGGACCGCGCGCGCGTGGACGACGCCCGCCTGGGCGCACTGCGAGACCTGCTGGACCAGTACCGCCGCCGCCATCCCGCGGCCGCGAGCGTCGGAACGTCCGAGACGAACGCCGACACGCGCGCGGTGCTGCAACAGCTCGGCTACGTCGACGACGGTTGAGCAGCCCACGCGCGAGCGAGTGCGCCTAGCGTCCCCCGTCGCCGACGTAGCCGAGCTGTTGCAGGGACTCGCGGGTCGTGTCATCCACCGCGGCGTCACGGGCGGCGTCCGCCGGCGCGACGTGGTCACCGACCAGGCGCGTCCAGCGCGCGCGCAGGTCCGCGACGCGGTCGGCCTGCTGGCCCGAGCGATCCACCCGCTCGCCCGGGTCGGCGTCGAGATCATAGAGCCGCGCCGCCCGCCCATCGACGGGATCGACCAGCTTGAAGCCCTCGTACCGCACGGCCCGTTCGCGGGCGGCGAGTTCGGCGATGCGCACCCGCTGAGCGGGCACACCGGCGCGCAGCGACCGCCCCGAGAGCCCGGACGATCGTGGCAGGCCGACGACGTCGAGCACCGTCGGCACCACGTCCGCCAACGACACCGGAGCGGTCTCCCGCGCGGAACGTCGCCCGGGAAAGCGCACGATCAGCGGCACGCGCAGCACCTCGTCATACAGCGTCAAGCCGTGGTCGAGCCCGCCGTGATCGAGCAGTTCCTCTCCATGATCACTGGTGATCACGACCAGCGTGTGGGCCGGCGGCAGCACCTCGTCGAGCCTCTCGAGGAAGGCACCGACGACGGCATCGAGCCGGGCCACGCCCGCGTCGTAGAGCGCCGCGACGTAGGCGCCGTCGGCGGGATCGAGTTCCAGCTGCCCGAGACGGTGCGGAGCGAACACGTTGTCGGCGTCCACCTCAGCACCCGCCAGCGGCCCCGCGTACGCGGGATCGACCCAGCGCGGGTCGGGCTCGTAGGGCGCATGAGCGAGGTACGTGTGGAGCAGCAGGAACAGCGGGCGCTCGCTGTTCCTCACCGCGAGGCGGTCGAGCACCGCATCCCAGTCCGGCTCCTGGCTCCGGCGGGTCTCGAACGTGTCGAAACCCAGGTCGAAGCCGAAGGAGGCCGAGACGTATCCGCCCTCCGCCACGCCCCAGGTCTCGTACCCGGCGTCGGCGAGGCGCTGCGCCAGGGGCTGGTGCTGCGGTGAGAGGCGCAGGCTGGGCCGGTCCACGCCGTGCTGGTACGGGAGCAGGCCGGTGAGCAGGGTCGCCGTCGAGGGCAACGTCCAACTCGAGCTGGCCATGCAGTCCTCGAACAACACGGCCTGCTCGGCGGCCCACGCGTCGATCCGCGGTGACGTGTCGCGCGGGGCGCCATAGCAGCCGAGACGGTCGGCGCGCAGCGTGTCGAGATCGAGCAGCACGATGTGCGGTCGCGGGTCGGCGCGTCGCGCAGACCCCACCAGCTGCAGCCCGGCGAAGAGCGCGTGGTCGAAGGCCGCGTCCCCGGCGGCGCCCGGCTCGGTGACGAGGCGCAGGGCGACGAGGTCGTCGCCGACGTCCAGCGGGACCGTCGCTTCGACCCAGCCTTCCCCCGGCTTCAGCGCCTGGGCCCAGAGACGACGCGTCGTGCCATCCGACGCCACCGCCTCGATCGCACAGACCACGCCGTCCCCCGCCGCGCGGTCGGGAATCAGGCCGCCGGCCTCGACGCGGTAGCCGTGCGCGGGAAGTCCGACCGCCACGGCGAGCGCCTCGGCACGCAACGTCGCCACGGGGAACTGAAGCACGCCGCGCCCCGGCAGCAGCAACGCGCGCCGGGAGACACGGCCCAGTTCGGCGCGACACGAGAGCGCCGCCGCGTCGTCACCGACCCCGGGTCGTGGATCGGGCTCCCAGCGCCGCGCGTCGGGCCACGGATCGGCCGCGAAGCGCACCACGATGTCGGCCGGCGCCTGCGGCGCGATGGCCATCAGCTCGCGGTGACGCGAGTCCGCGAAGAGCACGCTGTCGTCTCCCCCGCTCCAGGCCAGCAGGTCGTCGGGGAGCACGCCGCCCGGCGTCTGCGTGACCGGCGTGCAGGACCGGCCGTCGAGGCGGACGCGAGCGCCTGCGAAGGACAGTGACACGGCGGCCGCCTCCCGGTGGCGCCACAGGCGCGGCGTCCCCGCCAGACCGGCGAGCGCCCCCAGGGCCTCGGGCACGGCGCCAGCGTCGCGCCACCCGGCGCGGGACAGGGGCAGCACCAGGGCGCGATCCTCACGGCCGAGGACCCCGGCCACATCGGCGGGCCAGGTGGACGCCGGTGCCCGCACCACGCGGCCTCGGTCGAGATGGCTGAGCAGGCTGTCCCCGGGTCCGAGCACCAGCCCGGGCGCGTCGGCGTCCGCTTCGGCGCCACACCCGGCGAGCGCGCACAGCAACGCGGCGGCGAGCGCCCGCCCCCGACGGCGGACACGAGGCCGACGTGTCCTCACCGATCCACGTCGCCCAGGTAGCCCAGCGCCTTCAAGGTCGAGCGCGTCTCGTCATCCATCTCGCCGGCCTGAGCCGCGCCGACAGCCGCAGGCGGATGGTCGGTCTCGAAGCGCCTCAGCCGCTCGCGCAGCGCGCGCAGCTTGTCGGGCTGACGCGCGATCAGGTTGCGCTGCTCGCCGGGATCCGCCTGCAGATCGAAGAGCTCGGGCTCGAGGTCGGGCCGATCCGGCGGTGGCTCGATGAGCTTGAAGCCGTCGAACTGGATCGAGCGTCGACCGTCCCGGTGGGCCGCGACGCGGCCGCGGTACGCCGGAAGCTCTCGGAGCAGGGAACGCCCGGGCAGACCCGACGGCACGGGCAGCCCCACCGCATCGAGCACCGTGGGCACGATGTCGAGCGTGCTGGTCGGCTCGCGGACCCGGGTCCCACCCCGCCGGCCCGGAAGCTGCGCCAGGAAGGGGACCCGGAGCACCTCGTCGTAGAGCGTGCGACCGTGCTCGAGACCCCCGTGCTCGAACAGTTCCTCGCCGTGGTCCGAGGTGACGATGATGACCACGTCGTCGGGCGAGAACTGGCGCGAGAGGCCCTCGAGGAAGCCGCCCAGTTCGTCATCCATGCGAGCCACGCCCGCGTCGTAGGCGCGCGTGACGTAGCGGCGGTCCGCCTCGTCGAGCTCCAGCTGCCCTTCGTTGAACGGCGCCAGCACGCGTTCCCAGCTCACGGGGTGTCCGGCCAGCACGCCGGCGTAGGCGCCGGGCGCTCCGTCCCCCACGGCCACCGGCGGCGCGTAGGGCGCGTGGACCATGTAGGTCTGCAGGAACAGGAAGAACGGTTGCTCACTGCGGCGTTCGCTGACCCATTCCAGGGCGCGGTCCCAGTCGGGGTCGCGGTGGGTGCGGTAGTCGTAGGAGTCGAAACCGACGTCGAAGCCGAACGTCGGCATGACGAAGCCGCCCTCACACATGCCCAGGGTGTCGTAGCCGGCGCGGGACAGGACCGTGGCCAGGGGCAGCGAGTCCTCGGTGAGCCCGCGCGGGAACCGGTCGACTCCGTGCTGATGCACGGCGAGGCCGGTGAGCATCGAAGCGGTGGACGGCAGCGTCCAACTCGCCGTGGCCGTGGTGTCGGTGAAGATCGTCGCGCGCCGATTCGCCCAGCGGTCGAGGCGCGGCGTGGGGTCCCCGGCCGCCCCGAGGCACCCGATGCGATCGGCGCGCAGGGTGTCGATGTCCACCAGGATCACGTGCGGCCGGTCCGGGAGGCGCCGCGGCTTGCCCAGCAGCCGCAGGTCCGCGAAGAGCACCAGGTCGAAGGCGGCGTCCCCAGCCGGGCCGGGCTCGCTGACGAGGGCCAGTCCGACGTCCTGCCCGGCCCAGGGCGACAGGTCCACCGTGGCCTCGACCCAACCCTCGCCCGGCTGGAGTGCCATCGACCAGGCGCGCGTGGTCCTCCCACCGGCGGTCACGTCCACGGCCACGAGCACCCCGTCGGAGCACCCCGGCGCCTCGACGAGGTGACCCTGCTCCACGCGCCGGCCTTCATCGGGCAACCCCACCGCCACCGACAGGGCGTCCACGCGAGCCAGGGGCACCGAGAGCACGAGCCTGCCGGGCGCCGGCAGCCGCAGGGCCCGACGGCTGACCCTCCCGAGGGTGCCGCGCTGCTCCAACCCGTGCGCCGTGGCCGGTCGGTGGGCGGCTGCCAGCAGGCGATCGTCGACGACCGACCCGTAGAGCAGCGCGGTGTCCCCCGGGGCCTGCTCACAGACCGCGAACAGCACGGCCGCTTCCGCGTCGAGCACGAAGATCGTGGCGGCGTCCTCGTCCCACCAGATCTGTTCGCCGGGCAGGGTTGCGATGCGCGCCTCACCGTCCAGCGCGCCGAGGCGCTGGCCACGGTGCACGACGCTCGGTCTTCCCGGGGGTGCGTCGGCCAGTCCCGACAGGTTCAGGCTCCAGAACGCCGGGTTGCCGGGCAGGGCCGCCAGCTGCGCCTCCTGGGCCGTCATCTCGCGGCGGCGCTTCCAGTCCTCGGCCGGCGCGTCGAGCCTCCAGGTCTCGGCGGGCGCGGCCACCGCGGCGCGCACGTCGGGCGGCAGCAGCTCCGTCGACCAGGAGTCGATCCGTACCCGGTCCAGGTGATCGAAGACGCTCTCGCCCGGCAAGAACGCCGTCTGCCCCACCGGGGCCACGACGTCACCGCAGGCGGCCAGCAGGCCGAGCAGGACCGCGCCCGCGGCCAACGGTCTCGGGGGGAACGAGCGAGGCACGCAAGCAGCCTAACCCACACCCCGCCGCGCGCCTCCACCCGGGCCGTGTGGGCCGGCGACTCAGCCGTCGCCGGCGTATCCGAGTTGCTCCAGGTCGGCCAGGGTCTCGTCCGCCAGGCCCCCGTGGTCGTCCGCATCGAGGTCGACAGTCCCGGCCGGCGCCGGCCAGCGGCGCTCCTGGGCTCCGGCCAGCTCCTCGAGTTGCCTGGCCAGGCCTGCTCCCCGTGCAGGGTCCGTGGCGCCACCGGCCAGGAGGTCGGAGTGTTCGGCCGGGTCGACACCTCGATCGAAGAGCTGGCGCTCGGACTCCGTCCAGCGACTGGGGAGCGGGCCCTCGATCAGCTTGTGGTGCCCGCGCGCCACGGCCCGGGCGCGCACCGTGCGGGCGAGCCGGATCCTGGGCCCCGCGGGCAGCGCGTCGAGGGCGTGCCCGGACCAGTTCGCCGGAGCCCGCAGGCCCGCCGCCGCCAGGACCGTGGGCGCGACGTCCAGCAGGCTCGCGGGAGCATCGATCCGGCCGGCGGGCCGGCCACCCGGGAAGCGCACCACGAGCGGGACCTGGAGCAACTCGTCGTAGAGCGAGTGACCATGATCGGTGCCGCCATGCTCGAACAACTCCTCGCCGTGGTCGGAGGTGATCACCACCAGCAGCGGCTCGTCGCCGAAGGCCGACTCCACGCGCTCGAGCAGGTCCATCAGCGCGATGTCGGCGCGGGCCACGCCGGCGTCGTAGAGGCGTTCCACGTAGGCCTCCTCGCCCGGCTGCAACTCGAGCTCGCCACGGCGCGCCGGGTGCAGCACCTCGAAGTGGTCGATGTCCTTGCCGGCCCAGCGCCCGCCGGCCGAAGCCGCGTCGAGGAAGCGCTCGTCGTACCGATACGGCGAGTGGACCATGTAGCTCTGCACGAACACGAACACCGGCTGGCCGGGGAGCCGTGACTGGAGCAGCTCGGACACCTCCTCGGCGTGCAACTCGTTGTCGCGCACGGTGATGTACCGGTCGAAGCCCTGGGCCACGCCGAACTCGGGGCGCAGGTAGCCGCCGTCCGCGATGCCGAGCGTGGCATAGCCAGCCTGCCGCAACTGCCCCGCGAGCGAGACGGTCTGCTGGGACAGCGTCCGCGTGACCCCATCGACGCGGTGCTGATGCACGTCGAGTCCGGTCAACAGGGACATCGTGGCGGGCAGGGTCCACGGCGCGGTGGTCCAGGTGTCGGCGAACCAGGCGGCGCCCGCGTCCTGCGCCCACGCGTCCAGCCCGGGGGTCGTGTCGCGCACCGAGCCATACAGACCGACGCGATCGGCGCGCAGGGTGTCCACCGAGACCAGCAGCACGTGGGGCCGCGCGGGCCGCGCGGGCGGCGTGCTCGGCGCGGGCTCGCCCACCGCCCGCAGGCCGCTCCACAGCGCGTAGTCGAAGGCGTTGTCGCCGCGAGCGCCGGGATCACTGATCAGGTGCAGGGAGACCGCCTTGCCGCGATGAGCCGAGACGTCGACCGTCGCATCGACCCAGCCGTCGCCGGGCTCCAGGTGTCGCGTCCACAGCACGTCGCGCAGGCCGTCGACGCTGATCTCCAATCGGAACACGACGCCGTCGCCGATGTCGTCCGCGGCGGCGCCGCCGGAATCCTCGCCTTGATCCTCGCCTTGATCCTCGCCTTGATCCTCGTCGCCGTTCTCGGCGCCGTTCGCCGGCTCGCCGTTCGCCTCCGCATCGGGCACCGGGGGCACGCCACCCGGAGCGTCCGGTTCAGGCGCCGGATCGTCGGCACGCAGACGCTCGTCGAGCCGCTCGGGCTCTCCGCGCACGCGGACCTCCTCGATGGCGAAGCCCCTGCGTCGCCACCGCCGATCGAGCACACCGACCGCGAGCGAGAGCGCCGGCGCGTCGAGAAGCGGCACGTCCCAGACGATCTCGCCAGGCGCCGGGAGCAACACCGCGTCACGATCGTCGCCGTCGAAGCCCGCCCGGCGGTGCAGCCCGTCCGGCACCTGGCGCGGATTGCGCGTCGGCAGGCCGGAGACGCTGTGCGGCAGCTCGACGTCCCGGAAGATCTTGTCGAAGTCGGTCAGGTACTGGTACGCGATCCCGCTCGGGGCCTCGCTGGACACCGCCACGAAGTGCCCGGCCTCACGGACGTACCAGACCGCGAGACCGGGATAGGGCTCGAAGACCGGGTCCCACTTCTTCAGCAAGGACCTGCGCAGGAACAGCGCCGGATCGGGTCCGTCATCGGGCAGCGGCAGCCTCAGCATCGCGCGCCACATGCGCGCGTCATCGGGCACCGAGGGCTGGGCGGCGAGCGCGCCCGGCACCGGTCCTCGGTCGCGCCAGCTGGTGTCCGGCACGGGGTGTCGCACGCGCACCGCGGAGCCCTCGGCACCGAGCAGGCCTGCGGGCAGATTGGTCTTCGGGTAGCGCACGAGTCCCAACTCGTCCATCCGCGTCCACATGCTGTCGCCCGGCACGAGCGCGACCGGCCCCGCCGGGCCGCAGCCGGACACGTCGAACAGGACAGCGGTCAGGACGACGAGGGTCAGGCCGACGCGCCGGGGGGCGACGAGGCCAGGCTCGGGTGTTCTTCCGGACCGGTGGAGAGGGGTGCTCACGCGCGTCCTCTCAGTCGGAAGAACGGTCCCCGGCGCGGTCCGGCCGGTCCTCGTCGGACGCGCCGGCGGCGTCTCGATCCTGGTGCGTGGAGCGCGCGTCGTCACTCTCCGCATGACCGGCACGGCCGGCGTCGATGTCACGGTCGATGTCACGGTCGGTGTCGGTGTCGGTGTCGGTGTTGGGGTTGGAGTTGGGGTCTGCGTCGGTCGGCTGGCTCCACTCCGCCGAGACCTCGTCGAGCAGCACCCGCATGCGGCTCTCCTTCTCCACCGAGTCGTCGTACGTGAAGCGCAGGATCGGCGTGCGGCGCATGCGCAGGGTCTTGCCCACGCGTTCCTGGATGTGCGGCGCCGCCGAGTTCAACGCCCGCTCCGTGGTGCGGCGCTGACTGTCCTCGCCGAGCACGGTGTAGAAGACCGTCGCCTCGCGTCGATCCCGAGTCAGCTCGACCCTCGTCACGGTCACGAACCCCATGCGCGGATCGCTCAGCCGCTCCACGACGATGGTGGCGATCTTCTCGCGCAGGATCTCCTCCTGGCGCCTGATCCGATCCCAGCTCACGAGTGGCTCACGAGTCCGATGACGGCGCCGCCGTGGACTCCAGCGTGCGCTGGACCTCGGTGACGTCGAAGAACTCGAGCGTGTCGTCGACCTTGATGTCGTCGTAGTTCTTGAGGTGGATGCCGCACTCGTAGGTCTCGCGCACCTCGCGGACGTCGTCCGTGAAGCGCCGCAAGCTGTCGAGCTGACCCGACCAGAGCACCTTGCCGTCACGCATGAGTCGAGCGTGGCTGTCGCGCGTGGCCGTGCCGTCGGTGACGTAGCAACCCGCGATGTTGCCCAGCTTGGACGACTTGAAGACCGCGCGGATGGTCGCGTGCCCCGTGACCGACTCCACGCTCTCGGTGCCGAGCCGGCCCTCGAGCGCCTTCTCGAGGTCTTCCGTCATGGCGTAGATGACGTCGTAGAACTTCACCTCGACGCCGGTGCGCGTGACCGCCTTGCGGGCGTTGCTGTCCGGACGCACACCGAAACCGATGATGAAGGCCTCGGCCGTCTGCGAGAGCACCACGTCCTCTTCGCTGATCGAACCCACACCGGAACGGATGACCTTGAAGCGCACCTCGGGGTGGGAGATCTCCTCGACCGTGCGTCGCAAGACCTCGAGCGATCCGGAGACGTCGGCCTTGAGCACGACGTTGATCTCCTGGACCTCCTGGGCCGCGATCTGATCGAACAGGTTCTCGAGCGTGACGATGTCGGACGGCGCGGTGAGTTCGACCTTGTTGGCCTCGATCCGTTCGCGCGCGACGACGCGCGCCTGGTTGAGGTCGCTCACCGAGAGGAGCGTCGAGCCCGCCTCGGGCGGGGACTCGAAGCCGAAGACCTGCACGGGCACCGAAGGCCCGGCTTCCTTCACGCGCTTGCCCTGGTCGTCGAGCATGTAGCGGACGCGGCCGACGGCCGTGCCGGCGATCACGCCGTCCTTGGCCCGCAGCGTGCCGTCCTGCACGACGACCGTCGCCACGATGCCCATGTTCGCGTCGCGGCGACTGTCCACGACCACGCCGCGGCCGGGCTTGGCCGGGTCGGCATGGAGTTCGAGCAGCTCGGTCTCGAGCGCGAGGCGCTCGACCAGTTCATCGAGACCCTGGCCGGTCGTGGCCGACGTCTCGACGACGCCGATCTCACCACCCCAACCCTCGACCATGACACCGATCGCAGCCAGCTTCTGCTTCACGCGGTCCACGTCGGCATTGTTCTTGTCGACCTTGTTGATGGCGATGATGAAGGGCACGCCCGCGGCCGTGGCGTGATCGATGGCCTCCTGCGTCTGCTCCATCGGACCATCATCGGCGGCCACCACCAGCACGGCCACGTCGGTCAGTTCGGCACCCCGCGCGCGCATCTCGGTGAAGGCCTTGTGGCCCGGCGTGTCGAGGAAGCAGACCGGCGCGCCGTCCTTCGTGTGCACCAGGTACGACGAGGTCTTCTGCGTGATGCCACCGGCCTCGCCGGCAGCCACATCGCTCTTGCGCAGCGCATCGAGCAGGCTGGTCTTGCCGTGGTCGACGTGGCCCATGACGGCCACCACCGGCGCACGCGGCGCGTCGCCCTTCGCGGCCTCCTCGGCCCGCGCGATCACGGACAGCATCAGCTCCGACTCGGCCGTGCTCGCTTCGAGCACGGTGATGTCGCGATCCAGAGCCACCGCCAGCTCGTGCAGGTGCTCCTCGTGCAGCACGGTGGTCTTGTCCCGCGGGTCGAACTGATCCGGGAACAGCTGCAGGATCTCGCGCGTCTTGATGCCGAGCACGTCGGCCAGCTCGCGCACGCCCATGGGCGGTCGCACGGTGACCGGATGCGTCGGGCGCTCGACCGGGCCGCGACGCTTGCGACGCGCACCGGGCATGGAGTTGCGGCGCATCGGCGGGCGGCGACCGGACGGACGCCGGCGACCCCCACCGAAGTGGCCCAGGCGGATCGCCGACAGTGCGGTGTTGTCCTCGCCGTCGAAGACCCACTCGCCGCTGCCCTTGCCGGGACGGCCGGCCTTGCCGACGCGGGAGTCGGCGTCGGCCGCCTTGCCGCCGGGAGTGCCCTTGCGACGACCGGGACCGGGTGCGCCCGTGGGCGCCGCCGGACGGGTCGGATCGAGCGGGTCGTACTGGCTCGGGGCGCGGCTCGTGCGCGCGGGCGCCTCGGTCCGCTCCGGCGGCTTGATCTCGATGCGCCCCAGGATCTTGGCGCGACGCCGCGGCTTCGACTCGGGCACGTTGGTGATCGTCTTCGCCTTGACGATCTTGGCTTCTTCCTCGAGGGCCTCGCGCCGCGCGGCTTCGTCGTCGCCGACGGCCTGGCCACCGACGGTGAGCGTCACGGTCGCGGACGCCTCGGCCGCGCTCAGGTCGTCGACCGGGGCCGGCTCCTCGGTGTCCGGCTCGTCGGCTTCGACGGTCTCGGTGACTTCCGCCGCCACCGGGGAGTCGGCCGCGACGGGCTCGGCACCGGCCTCGACCGCCTCCACCTCGGCGACGGTCTCCGCGGTCTCCGCCGGCTCGACCACCTCGACTTCGTCGGGCTCGGCGCTCGACGCCTCCGCGGCGGCGGCCTCCTGCTCGACACGGACGCGCTCGGCCTCTTCGGCCGCGAGACGCTCCACGTCCTCCTGCGCGAGACGCTCGGTGTCGGCCGAGGACGTGATCTGGAACGAGGTGACGGGAGCACCCGACTCGTCGTCGCCCTGGGCCGCCTCAGCCGTAGCCTCAGCCGTCGCCTCGCTGGGCTCGGGCTCGGGCGGCGCCGCGGCGGCGGCCTTCTCGGCCTCCTCCTCGGCGAGGATCGCGAGTTCCTCCGCCCAGGCCGCCCTCAGGATGCCCTCGGCACCCTTGGGGATGTTGGACGAGTGACTCTTGACGCCGAGGTGCAGTTCCTTGGCGATCGCGAGGAGCTTCTTGCTGTCAGCCCCGAGGTCCTTGGCCAGCTCGTGGAGTCTCACGGTGCATCACTCCGCGCCCGGGCCAGGTGTCTTGATCTCGGCATCCGCGGCGGGCTCGTCGCTCGCGTGATCGCCGGCGGTCCCCGTCGTGGGGGCCGCTGCAGGGTCGTCCGTGCTCGCCACGACCCGTACGGGCGCGGCAACACTCGGTGCAGCCGGGGCCGCGGGAGCCGCGGCCTGTGGCGTGGCGCCCGGAGGTGCCGTTCCAGGGGACGCACCCGCGTCCGTGCCAGGGGACGCGCCCGACGACCCTTCGGCACCCTCTTCGGGGCGCGGGGTGATCAGGTTCCCGTGATCGTCGCGAGCACTGTGCGGCATCTGCGTCACGCCCTCGACCTTGATGTCCCACCCGGTCAGGCGCGTGGCGAGGCGGACGTTCTGCCCCTTGCGGCCGATGGCCAGCGCGAGCTGGTCGTCGGGTACGACGACGCGCGCCACCCCCGATGCCTTCTCGAGCTGCAGGGACGCGAGCTGCGCGGGGCGCAGGGCGTTGGCGATCATCTCCTCGTCGCTGTCGGACCAGCGGATGATGTCGATCTTCTCGCCGTTGAGTTCGTCGGTGATGGCCTTGATGCGTGTTCCTCGGATACCGACGCAGGCGCCGACACAGTCGACCCTGTCATCGTTGCTGTGGACCGCGATCTTCGTGCGGTAGCCCGGCTCGCGGGCGATGCGACGGATCTCGATGACACCGTCTGCGACTTCGGGGACTTCCAGTTCGAACAGGCGACGCACGAGGTCGGGGGTCACGCGCGAGATCACGATCTTGACCCGGCTGCCGACCTGCTTGACCTCCGAGATCACGCCGCGGATGCGGTCGCCCGGGTTGTAGATCTCACCGCGGACGCGCTCGCTGCGGGGGATGATGCCCTCGCCCTTGCCCAGGTTGACGATCAGCGAGCCGCCCTCGATGCGCTGGATGGCGCCGAGCACGAGTTCGCCCACGCGGTCGTGGAACTCGCTGAACACCGCGAGGTTCTCGGCCTCGCGCAGGGACTGGATGATGACCTGCTTGGCGGTCTGCGCCGCGATCCGGCCGAGGTCGATCGAACCGTGCTCCACGTCGCTGGTGACCATCAGGTCACCCGTCTCGCGATTGACCTTGACCGAGATCGGCACCTCGGGGCCCACCTTCTTCTGGATCGCAGCCACCATGGCCGTCTCGATCGTGACGAAGATGAGCTCCGTATCGATGTCCTTCTCGAGGTGGATCGCCTGGACGATGCGGAGAAGTTCGGTGTTCACGGAGACCCCTGTGTGTTGCGTCCGCCGACGCACGAAAACCACGTACGACGGCGCCCCGCGGCATGAATCGACCCACAGCGAGAGCCGTTGCCGCCCTCGCCCCGCGCCGGAAGATGCCGTGAGGTGAAACAGCGAAGACTCCGGATTGGGCGCTCCCCTGTCAAGTTCGGGGGCTTTCCGGGCGAACCTCGACGCCCCGAGCGGGTCGTCCAGGAGCTCTCGGCGGCCCCGGGCTCCGAGGTCCCTGGGCGGCGGGCGTTGACCCCCCTTTCGAGGGGGCCCTAGGATCGGGGGTTCCCTCCACCCCTCACGAAGCGGAGACGGCGATGACCCTCGCCTCCACCGGCCCGGTCCCCGGGGCCGACAGCCACTCCGACACCCCCACCGCCCGCGCTCGGCGTGCGCCGCGCCTCCAGGTGGCGCTCGACTTCCTGATCCTCGAGCGTGCCCTGGGAGTCGCCGCCGAGGCCGCGGCGGGCGGGGCCGGACTGATCGAGATCGGCACGCCCCTGCTCAAGAGCGAGGGTCTGGATGCGGTCCGGACCCTCAAGCAACGCCATCCGGACCTGCCGCTGGTGGCCGACACCAAGACCATGGACGCCGGGCGGATGGAGATGGAGATGGCCGCCAAGGCCGGGGCCCGCTACGCCACCGTGCTGGGCGTCTGCTCCGACTCCACGCTCAAGGAGTGCATCGAGGTCGCGCGCAACTACGGCATCGGCGTGATCGTGGACCTGGTCGGGGTCGCCGATCCCGCCGCGCGCGCCCGATCGGCCGAGGCCCTGGGCGCCGCGATGGTGAGCGTGCACTGCCCGATCGACGAGCAGATGCTCGGCAAGAACCCCTTCGAGACCCTGCGCGCCGTGCGCGCCGCGGTCTCCATCGACGTGGCCGTGGCCGGCGGGATCAACAGCGAGACGGCCGCTGAGGCCGCGGCCGCCGGTGCCGACGTGGTCGTGGTGGGCGGCGCCATCACCAAGGCGCCCGACGCGCGCGCCGCCACCGCGGCCATCGTGGGCGCCCTCACCTCGGGCAAGGCCGTTGCGACCGGCGAGTTCAAGCGCTTCGGCGCCGACGGCACCGCCGCGGCCTTCGCCAAGGTCTCGACCTGCAACATCTCCGACGCCATGCATCGCGGCGGGGCCATCCCCGACCTCTACTCGATCGTGCCCGGCAAGCACCTCGTCGGCCGCGCCGTCACCGTGCGCACCTATCCGGGCGACTGGGCCAAGCCGGTCGAGGCCATCGACCAGGCCGGACCCGGCGACGTGCTCGTGATCGACGCCGGCGGCCGCCCCCCCGCGATCTGGGGCGAGCTGGCCACCGAGTCGTGCCTGCAGCGCGGCATCGCCGGCGTGGTCATCGACGGCGCGATCCGCGACGTCGATGCGATCCGCGCCCTGGGCTTCCCGGCCTTCGCGCGCATGGCCTCGCCGAACGCCTGGGAACCCAAGGGCTTCGGGGAGATCGGCACGCCGATCCACATCGCCGGCGTGCCCGTCGCGCCCGGTGACTGGATCATCGGCGACGACTCGGGCCTGGTCTGCGTCCCCGCGGAACGTGCCGTCGAGACGGCCAACCGCGCGCTCGACGTGCTGGAGGGCGAGAACCGCGTGCGCCAGGAGATCCGGGCCGGCTCGACGCTCAGCCAGGTGATCGAGCTGTATCGCTGGGAGAAGAAGTGAGCGACGCGGCGACGGGCATGATCGCGGTCACGCTCAACGGCGAGACGCGGAAGCTGCCCGCGGGGAGCACGGTGAGCGACCTGCTCACCACGCTCGACGCGGTCCCGGCGGCCTTCGCGGTGGAGGTGAATCGCGGCGTGGTGCCGAAGTCGATCCACGCCGGCCAGGCCCTGGCCGACGGCGACGCGGTGGAGATCGTGACCTTCGTGGGCGGGGGCTGAGCCGAGTCCCGGCGAACCGGCGCGGACCCGGTCAGGTCGCCTGGGCGGCCCGACCGCGCGCTGCCGACGAGGCCCGGGACTCCAGCGCATCGACCAGGACGGGGATGAAATCCACGCCCTCCAGGCGAGACACGGTGCCCAGGCCGCCGGGGCTGAAGACGTTCATCTCCAGCACGCGCTCACCCACGATGTCCAGGCCGACGAAGTACAGTCCGTCGGCCTGGACCGCCGCGCGCACCGACTCGGCCACACGGCGCAGCCGGTCCGGGTCTCGGGCCCGGCGGATGCACGCCCCGACGTGGACGTTGCTGCGTCGGTCGTCTCCGCTCGGCACCCGGCGTACCGCGGCCAGCCGGCCGTCCCATTCCAGCGGCATGCCGTCGACGAGGAACAGGCGCGTGTCCCCTTCGTCGGCCTCGGGCACGAACTCCTGCACCACGCAGTAGCCGTCGCGGACGATCGACTGGAACATCGCCGTGAAATTGGTGCGGCTGCGTCGAGGCAGGAACACGCCCCGCCCGCCCGAGCCCGAGGCCGGCTTGAGCACGACCTCGCCGATCTCATCGGCAAACGCTCGCGCGACACGCAGGCTGCGCGTCACCAGCGTGGCCGGACGCACCTCGGCGGGCAACCGGTGCAGCGAGAGCTTGCTGGCCGCCCGCGCGAGTCCGAGGGGATCGTTGAGCACCAGTCTGCCGCGCTCGGCCAGCAGCGTTGCCCATTCGAGCAGGGCGGCCCGGGCCCAGGGCGTCTGCACCGCCGGGTTGGCCCGCAGCAACACCATGTCGACGCGTTCGGTGTCGACGTCCACGCTCCTCGCAGCCGGTGCGGCCAGTGCGGTCATCAGGGTCACCACGTCCCCGCCTGGCAGGAGTGGGCAGCGACGGGCGCGAGTCAGCAAGCTCCCGTCGGCCCGGAGCTCGAAGCCCCCGGCGCTCGTGACCCAGACGGTGTGCCCGCGCCGGGACGCCTCGAGCGCAAGACGATAGGTCGTCAGGCCGACCCCCGCCGTGCTCCCCACCTTGTTCACGACCAGCAGCAGCTCCACGTCAAGCCCTCCGCATCGCGCCCCGATGCTAATCCGAGAACCCACGCACCCTGGCGCCGATCTCGAAGAGCCGGCGACACCACCAACCCCGGCCGAGACGCGGATCGACGGCCGGTCCACAACCGTCGCTCCCGCGACCCTGGACCACCCCCCGCGGAATGCGGACCCTGGAGGCACTTCCAGGAGCCCCACCATGACGACCTCCGTGCCAGCGCCCGTCCCCGGCGACAGCCCGCTCACCATCGGCGCCCACAGCTTCGACAGCCGCCTGTTCCTCGGCACGGGCAAGTACGTCGACCTGCCCACCATGCGCGCCGCGCACGAGGCCAGCGGCACCGAGTGCGTGACCGTCGCCGTGCGCCGCGTGGACCTCTCAGGCGGTGAAGGCTCGCTGCTGGACTTCATCGATCGCGAGCGCATCACGCTGCTGCCGAACACCGCCGGCTGCTTCCACGCCGAGGACGCCGTGCGCACCGCGCGCCTGGCCCGAGAGGCGCTCGGCACCGACCTGATCAAGCTCGAGGTGCTGGCCGACCCCGACACGCTCCTGCCCGACCCGATCCCGACGCTAGCCGCCGCCAAGATCCTGGCCGACGAGGGCTTCACGGTGCTGGCCTACACCAGCGACGACCCGGTCGTCGCGCGCCGCCTGGCCGACGCCGGCTGCGCGGCCGTCATGCCCCTCGGCTCGGCCATCGGCTCGGGGCTCGGCATCCTCAACCCGCGCAACATCGCGCGCATCAAGCTCGAGGCCAGCACGCCGATCCTCGTGGACGCCGGCGTGGGCACCGCGAGCGACGTGGCCGTGGCCATGGAGCTGGGCGTCGACGGCGTGCTGCTCAACACCGGCATCGCCCTGGCCGGCAACGCGGTGACCATGGCCTTCGCCATGAAGCACGCCTGCCTCGCCGGGCGCGCGGCCTTCCTGGCCGGACGCATGGCGGCGCGCGAGACGGCCTCGCCGAGTTCGCCGGTGGCGGGCGTCATCGCCGGCTCGTGAGCACCGGGATCCCCGACAGCCCCGAACACGCCGATCGCCCCGACCGCTCGCGGCCCGCCGGCGACGCCACGCGGAGGGAACTGCCGGCCGCGACGCTCGCCGCCCGGACCGCCGTCCGGTCGCTGACCGCCCTCGGCTTCGAAGGACTGCTCGAGCACTGCCGCCGACACTGCGCGGGCCACGAGCCCGAACCGGAGTTGCGGCGTGACCCGCGCGACGACCTCCCGATCGTCACCAGCCGGAAGCGCGCGGCACGCCTGACGACCGGCAGCTGCCCCGTGTGCGACGCCGAGACCTGCCCGGCCGTGGACGTCGTCGAACTCCCGGACGACGACCACGCCTGGCTCACGCCCAACCTCTACCCGCTGCTGTTCCCGCCACGGCCCGGCGCGACCGCGTTCGGCGTGCACCTCGTGCAGTGGAGCAGCCGGCGACATGCCGGCGGTTGGCCCGACGCCGGGCGCGCGCTGGCCGTCGCCCTCATGGCGCAGCTGGCCCGTGCCGAGGAGTTCCTGCTGCACGAGGCCGGCGCACCGTTCCCCGAGACCGGCGAGGGACACCGGGGCTGGATGCTGCTGCTCAAGAACCACGGGCGGCGCGTGGGCGGCTCGGTGCAGCACGACCATCAGCAACTCGCGCTCTCCGGCACGCCACCGCTGGCCCCGCGCGAGGCCGCCGGCCTGCACGTACATCTGCGAGACGGTCATGTCGTCGACGAGATCGACGGGCGCGCGCGCATCGTCGTGCCGTCCTTCATGCGCCGGCCCCTGCAGGCCTTCATCGTCCCGGCCGACGACACCGTCGGCGCCGGCTTCCTGCATCACCTCGACGCCGACACGCGCGACGCCACGGCCGTGGCCCTCGCGCGCCTGACCGGTGCGGTCAACACGCTCATGCGGGCGGACGGCGCCGACCCGGCCTGGAACGTCATCGTGCACGCCGGCCCGGGGTGTGGCCCGCTGTTCGAGTTGCGTCCGGCGACCCAGCCGCTCGGTGGATTCGAGCAACTCGGTCTGTATGCCTGCGAGGAGACGCCCGAGAGGAGCGCGGCCCGCTTCCGCGAAGTGCTCGACAACCGGTCGGTCTGATCCGACCCGACACGCGAGTCAGCGCTGGAACAGCGGCAGGTAGCCCAGGGGCACCTGCAGCGTGAGCGACACGATCGCGGTGGCGTAGGCGCTCCCGTAGGTCCCGTTGCTGAAGCTGCCGTCGCCGTCCTGCCGATCCGCCGAAGCGGCCACGAAGTCCGGCCACCAGCGCTGGAACGCGCGTGCATCGCGGTGGGCCCAGTACGCCTGCGCCGCGTAGAGCGCTCCGTAGTCACGGAACAGCTCGACCTGGCCGGCGCGCGTGAACGGGTCTCCGTTCTTGAGCGCCTCGAAGCCGGCGTCGAGCGTCTCGCTCCCGTAGTCGCCCAGCGCGTTGAGCGTCGCCAAGGCCGCGGCGGTCAGGGCCCAGCTCGTCTTGGGATCGTTGATCGCGTAGCGGAATCGCCCCGTGCGCGGGTCCTGGCTGCGCTCCATGTACCGCACGGCTCGGTCGATCACGCCCTGGTCCACCGCGAACCCGGCGTCCTTCGCCGCGCGCAGGGCCTGGATCATGCAGACCGTGATCGAACCCTCGTGGGTGGACTCCCGCGCCGGCTCGTACCACCACCCTCCGATCTCACCCTGCGTGGACTCCACCAACGCCACGCCGCGCTCGATCGCGTCGCGCGTGCGATCGTTGCTGCGCACGTCCTCGAACATGCCGTAGGCCTGCGTCAGCGCCAGCAGCGCGTAGCCTTGACCGTGCATCTTGGACGCCTGGTCGTTGTCGGTGGTGAAGTAGCCACGCTGATCGCAGTGATCGACGAGCCACTCGAGCGCGTCCCGCAGCAGGCCGGCGTAGCGCCCGCGCTCGGGCGAGTGCCCGCCGGCCATGAAGGACAGCGCCGTCAGCGCGGTCACCGCCACGGGAGCCGGCGTCCCGGCCTGGGCGCGCAGGATCGAGAAGCTGCCGTCCTTGTTCTGGTGCTTGGCGAGGAAGCGGTGGCTGCTCTCGACGAGGGTGAGCACCTCGGCCAGCCGATGCGGATCGTCGCCGGGGCGGTCGTCGAGATGCGCGGTGGGTATCGGGGCCCGCCCGGTGGACGGCTCGGCGGCCGGCGACGGCACCGCGGTCATGCACACGGCGAGCAGGCAGGCGAAACAGTTCATGGCGACCGTGCCGTCAGCGGCTGTCGGGACTCTCGACCCGATGCATGGCCTTGATGTAGGCCTCGAGGTGCGTGCGGTAGCGCTCGGGGATGTCGTCGAGATGCAGGTTCAACAGGCGCTCCTGCAGTTTCGGCGGCAACAGCCCCCAGCGATCATCGGTGTCCTGGCGCTCGAAGCGCGCCTGCTCGCCCGGCGGCGGCGGCTGGTCGGCGGAGCGCTGCTCCCCCGGCTGATCGTTGGCGTGGCCATCGGGCTGATCCTCACCGCCGTCCTCGCGCTGCTTCTGCGCGGTCGGATCGTCCTGCTGGCTCGGGTCCTGCTGGCTCCCGTCGCTCTCACGCTGCTGCGAGTTGCTCTGCTGCTGTTGCTGCTGCTGCTGTTGTTGCGGCTTGCCGCCCCCACCGCCCCCGCCGCCCGCCTGGTACTTGAACTGCTTGATGAGTTCGTCGATGTCGCGGATCGTGCGCCGGTGGGCCGACATGGCCCGGTCCACCTCGTCGGTGACGGCATCCGCCGCGGCCGCGTCCTCGAGCGCCTCGTCGACCTCGATCAGGCTCGCCTTGATGCGCTCCACGAGCACCTCGGCGCTGAGATCGTCATCGACCTCGCTGAGCTGTGCCATGGGTGTCAGCAGCAGGGTCAGCATCAGGGCGATCATCGTCCGTCCTCCTCGGGTCCTGCTCCGGGGCGTCTGCCGTCGACCGGCAGCTCGGGTTCGGGCTCGGCGGGTGTGGGCAGGATCTCTTCCAGCATGCTCGAGACGCGCCCGTGTTCGAGCGACCAGCGGTCGAGCAGCTCACGCTCGATGTCGCCGTACAGGGCTTCATCCTTGATCTGCGGGTTGCGGTCCACGAAGGCCTCGAGCCGCGCGAGCTGCCGCAGCTCCATGCGTCGCAGGAGCAGCAGCTCCGCCACTGGCGGCACGAGCGGCTGCTGGCCCGGCTGTTGCTGCTGCTGCTGCTGGGGCTCGGTCTCGGCGTTCTGGCGACGCTCGAGTTCCTCGTCGAGCGTCGCGAGCAGGTCGGTCAGCGCCGCTCCCACGTCCTCCTGCACCGCCTGGACGATGTAGCCGGTGTCCTGCTCGCCGAGCAGCTCGGCCGCGCGCACCAGGTCGTCGCGGACGGACGCGAGCGAGTACACGAAGGAGACCGCGCCATCCTCGGACAGGGCCTTGCGCAGGTTCTCGGCTTCGGCGGACAGGTCGCGTTCGGTCACGGCCAGCCGCGCGACGGCACGCTTCTCGCTACGCCCGAGCCGGTCGCGGTCGGCGCGCGAGTCGTCGATCTCGCTGGTCTCGACACCCACCTCGAGCTGCCGCTCCTGCAATGAGCGCAACTCCTCGCCGAGCCGGAAGAGGACCTCGTCCTGGCGCAGCTGTTCGTACTGTTCCTGATCCCCGGCGAGTTCATCCTGGGCCCGCTCGAGTTCCTCGGCGGCTTCCTCCTCGCGCGTCGCGGCGTCCGAGCTCTCGCCCGAGCGCAGCGAAGCGGAGGCCTGGGACTGGGCCTTCGACGCACGCTCCATGGCCTCGGAGAAGGTCTGGTCGGGGAGCTCGGCCAGCCGGTCCATGAGCTCACGCGTCTGCTCGCGCAGCCCGTCCTGGCGGTCAGCCAACTCGGCCAGCTGCTCGGGCGTGGCTTCGGCCTGGGCCTCGGCGGACGCCAACTCGCTGCGCTGCTGCAGCATCTCCATGAGCGCCTTGAGATCCATCGCCTGCTGGGACGCGGCGTCCATCTGGCCGGCTGCCACGGCGGACTCCCGCTCCCGGGCCTGGGCCAGCAACGCTCGCGTGCGATCGAGGAGTTCGGGCCCTTCCTCGGGCTCGATGGCCTCGAGGCGCTGCGCGAGGTCCTCGAGATCCTCGGCGGCCGCCGCCGCATCCCGCGATGCCGCCGAGGCCATGGCGCGGGCCCGGTTGCGCGCTGCCGCCAGACTGCGCTCGCTGCGTTCC
>JAJDER010000042.1 GCA_029259725.1 Planctomycetota bacterium
CGCCGGTCATCACCGCGAGCAGCACGACGCGGCGCAGGAAGCGCGAGGCGAAGAGACGCTCGCACCAGCGCTGCACCGCGTACGCGAGCAGCAGGATGCCGAGCAGGCGCACGGCGTGGAACCCGACCTCGACGCTGGACCCGGGAACCGCGGCGACCCAGCCCATGAGCCACCAGCCGAGGCCCATCAGCCCGCCCGCGTGAGGCTCGGGCGTGAACGGGTTCTTCAACAGCAGCCGGCCCTCGCTGGCCTGCCGCGCGAACGCCAGGTAGGCGTTGGTGTCCGCGGGGAAGACCATCACGCCGTCGAAGCGGCTGTCCGGATCGTCGAAGGACAGGCCCGCCAGGTACGGGACGGCCGTGACCAGGACGAGCAACAGCACGACGAGGCGCGGGAAGATGCGATCGCGATCCGGCGGGTCGGACACCATCCGGAGAGTGTGCCCGATGGGGCGACGATTCCAAGCCCCGCGGCACGTCGACCCTGGCCAGGCGAGGCCGGGGTGACCTATCCTGCCGCCTCCCCGGCGGGCGTCCCGCGCCCACGCCCACGCCCCGAGCGAGGTCTCATCGATGCGCAGTGTTCGTCGGACATCCCTCCCCGGCCGGCTCGCCCCGGGCCTGCTCACCCTCGCCGTGCTGGCGATGGGAGCCGTGGCCCTGGCCGCGCAGGACGAGGCCTCCGAGAGCTCCAGGGTGCGAGCGTTCATCCGCGCGCGCGTGATCCCCGTCGTCGGCGACCCCATCGAGGACGGCGTGGTGCTGGTCGAGGGGGGCAAGCTCACCGCCGTCGGCCCCCGCGGCCAGGTCGCCGTGCCCATCGACGCCGAGATCGTGGACCTGCCCGGCAAGACGCTCATGCCCGGCCTGATCTGCACGCACAGCCACATCGGCGAGCCCTGGGCCGCAGACGGCAGCGAGCCGATCCAGCCCGACGTCCGCACCTACGACGCGATCAACGTGCGCGACGCGCTGATCCAGCGGGCCCAGGCCGGCGGCGTCACCACCGTCAACATCATGTCCGGATCGGGCCACTTGATGAGCGGCCAGACCACCTACGTGAAGCTGCGCGACGGGCGCACCATCGATGACCTGGCCCTGCGCCATCCCGACGGGCGGGTCATGGGCGGCATGAAGATGGCCAACGGCACCAACAGCCAGGACGACGGCGGCAAGTTCCCCGGCACGCGTGGCAAGTCCGCCGCGCTGGTGCGCGAGGCCTTCGTCGCGGCGCAGGAGTACCAGCGCAAGCTCGCCGCGGCCGCCGACGATCCCGAGAAGGACGCGCCCGATCGCGACCTGGGCGCCGAGGCGCTGATCGAGATCATGCGGGGAGAGCGCATCGTCCACCATCACACCCACCGGCACGACGACATCCTCACGGTGCTGCGGCTCTCGACCGAGTTCGGCTTCGACGTCGTGCTGCACCACGTCAGTGACGGTTGGATGGTGGCCGACGAGATCGCCGCGGCGGGCGCCATGGTCTCGGCGATCATGATCGATTCGCCCGGAGGCAAGCTCGAGGCCATGAACCTCTCGCCGACGACCCCCGCGGTGCTCGAACAGGCCGGCGTGGTGGTCGGTGTCCACACCGACGACCCGATCAACGACTCGCGGTTGCTGCTGCGCTCGGCGGGCATGGCCGTGCGCGCGGGCATGACCGAGCGGGGCGCGCTGGAGAGCGTGACCCTGGCCGGCGCGAAGATGCTCGGCCTGCAGGACCGGATCGGTTCGCTGGAGCCGGGCAAGGACGCCGACCTGGTGGTCCTGTCCGGGCATCCGCTCAGCGTCTATGCGCTGGTGGAACAGACCTGGGTGGACGGCGAACTGGTCTTCGACATCCAGCGCGAGGACGACCGGCTCTCGGCCTACGGCGGACCCGGCGCCACCAACGCCACGACGCCGACGTTCTGCTGTTTCGAGGATCGGAGGGATCGATGATGCAGACCCGGATGGACCCGCGGGTCGCACTGCTCGCCACGCTGGTTGCCACGCTGCTGGTCAGCGCCCCGGCGCTCGCATTGCAAGCCGGCTCCGGTCACGACTACGGCGGGTTGGAACTCTCCGGCAACCTCGCCGTGCACGGGGACGTCGTGCACACCATGGACGGGCCCCCGATCCGGGACGGGCTGGTGCTCATCCGCGACGGCAGGATCACCTACGTGGGGCCGGCGGCCGACCGCATGCACACCGCGGACATGGTCGTCCTGCGCGGAGCCGTGGTGACGCCCGGCCTGGTCGATGCCCACGCCACCCTGGGCCTGACCGGCATCACCAACCAGCCCGGCGATCAGGACCAGCTCGACCGCAGCGCACCGGCCCAGCCCGAGCTGCGCGCGCTGGACGCCTACAACGCGCGCGATCCGCTCGTGGCCTGGGTGCGCGGTCACGGCACGACCACGGTCCACACCGGCCACGCGCCGGGCGCGCTGATCTCGGGTCAGACCATGATCGTCAAGCTGCGCGGCGACACCGTGGACGAGGCGGTGCTCGTGCCCGAGGCCATGGTCGCCGCGACACTCGGTGACGGCGGCCGCGCCCAGGGCGAGGGCAAGGCACCCGGCACGCGCGCCAAGAGCGTGGCCATGTTGCGCGGGGAACTGGTGGCGGCCGCGGACTACGCCGCCAAGCGTGCGGCCAAGCCCGACGCCACCGACCGTGACCTTCGGAAGGAAGCCCTGGCGCGGGTGCTGACCGGCGAGCTCCCGCTGCTGGTCACGGCCCATCGCCACCAGGACATCCTGGGCGCGCTCCGCGTGGCCGAGGAATTCGACCTGAGGCTGGTGCTCGACGGCGCTGCCGACGCGCCCTCGCTGATCGACGAGTTGCGCGCCGCCGAAGTGCCCGTGCTGGTCCACCCGTCGATGATGCGCACCGGGGACGCGTCCGGTGAGAAGGCCAACGCGTCCTTCGAGACCGCCGCCATCCTGAACCGCGAAGGCCTCCCGTTCGCGCTCCAGACCGGCTTCGAGGGCTACGTGCCCAAGGTCCGCGTGCTGCTCTTCGAGGCCGCGATCGCGGCCCGGTTCGGACTGCCCTTCCGCGAGGCCCTGGAGTCGGTGACCCTGGCCCCCGCCCGGATCCTGGGCATCGAGGACCGCGTCGGATCCCTGGAGGTCGGCAAGGACGGCGATCTGGCGATCTTCGACGGCGACCCCTTCGAGTACCGCACCCACTGCCTGGCGGTGGTCATCGACGGAAAGCTGCTCAGCAACGAGGCGCGGTAGGGCCCGTCGGTTGAGTAGGCTCGTGCGCTTGTGACCACCCCCCCGAGGACCGCTTTGATGGCTCGCTCCGACGACGCCCACAGCATCGCCGTCTACATCGACCTGGAGAACGTGGCCATCGGCGTCAAGGACGCCAAGCTGCGCAACTTCGACATCGGCTTGATCCTCAAGCGCCTGGTGGACAAGGGCAACATCGTGGTGCGCAAGGCCTACGCGGACTGGACCCGCTACAAGGACTACAAGCGGCCACTGCACGAGGCGGGTGTCGAGCTGATCGAGATGCCGGGCAGCAAGCTCACCGGCAAGAACAGTGCCGACATCAAGATGGTCGTGGATGCCTTGGAGCTCTCGTACACCAAGCCGCACATCGACATCTTCGCCCTGGTCACCGGGGACAGCGACTTCTCGCCGCTGGTCGCCAAGCTGCGCGAGAACGCCAAGCACACCATCGGCGTGGGCGTGAAGAACTCCACCAGCCCGAAGCTGATCGACACCTGCGACGAGTTCCTGTTCTACGACGATCTCGCGGCCACGCCCCTCAGGAAGAAGACGAGCACGCGCGTGGCCCGCCTGCCGAAGAAGAAGCAGGAAGGCTTCGACATGCTGATGGAGGCGATCGCCGCGCTGCAGCGTGAGAACCGCCATCTGCACAGCTCGCTGGTCAAGGACACGATCAAGCGCAAGCAGCCCCAGTTCAACGAGGAGTACCACGGGTACTCGAGCTTCGGACGGATGCTCACCGACGCGCAGAAGAACGGGCTGATCAAGCTGAGCAAGGACCCGCGCAGCGGCACCTACATCATCGACGAGGTGATCGAGGAGGCCTGAGCAGCCCCCCCGCCGCCCCAGGGAGGCTGTAGGATACGGGACCCCGCGGGGCCGCACGGGCAGTCCGGTCCCGCTCCGATCCGGAGCTGGTCCCCATGCACGCTCGCGCTCTCGTTGTGCTCGCGCTCTTCGGCGCCCTCTTCGCGGTTCCCGCGGCCGCGTCCGATCTCGACATCGGGGGCGAGCAGGCCGCGGTCATCCCCATCGGCAGCCCGACCCTGATCACCCTGTCGGGCGGGAGCGGCAAGCCGGCGCTGCTGCTGCTCGACGTGACGCCGGGACCGTCGGTGGTGTTCGGTGAGTCGGTGGCGCTGGGCTTCACTCCGCTCCTGACGATCGTCGCCCAGGGGGTGACCGACCTCGCGGGCGACTTCGTGATCCCCGCCGTGGTCCCGGATGACCCGGCCCTGGCCGGCGCCACGGCGTTCCTGGTCGGCGTGCTGCTCGACGCGGCCGACCCGAACGGCAAGGACTTCAGCAACGGCGCCTCGCTCACCGTCTCGCTGCCCGTCGGTGCCGGCGCCACGCAGGCCACCCTCGTGGGCCGACCCGTCGTCCTCGACGGCAGCGGCTCGACCAACGCCCTGGGCAACCTTCCGACGGGCACGTCGATCCTGTGGGAGCTGCTCGCCTCGCCGCCGGGCAGCAACCCGACGCTGCAACTGGCCGGCACCGTCTACCCGATCCTCACGCCCGACCTGCCCGGCGACTACGTGGTCCGGGCGACCCTCACCGGCACCTTCGCGTCGTACACGGCCGAGACCACGGTGCACGCCTACGACCTCGCGCTGACCGGCCTCGGCGACGGCAGCTTCATCGACGCGGCCTCGACCTTCGTTTCCGGCGACATCGCCGGACCGGACCTGGCCGCGGCCAGCATGAATGGCGTCGCGCTCGCCGTGGACGCGGGTGGCAACTTCGGTCCCGTGAGGGAGGCCCTCCCGGCCGGCGGCGTGCACCATGCGCTGCTGTTCGAACTGGTCCACACCGACGGCACGCTCACGCGTGAACGCCTCACGCTGCAGCAGGGCAACGCCGGCTTGCTGTTCCTGCCCTCGGTGGCGAGCCTGTCGGCGCAGGTGGAAGCGGCCGACCTCGACGAGATCGCCGTCAACGCCGAGGCGATCCTGGCCGGCTCCGACCTGGAGAGCGTGCTGCTCGCCTTGCCGCCCCAGCAGGTCGCCAACACCGAGGGGCCCTTCGGCTTCACCATCTTCTCGGCCACGATCGACTTCACCGGCCTGAGCCACGGCCCGATCGACCTGCAGATGTCTCCGTCCGCCAGCGGCATCCTCGGCACGGTGACGATGCCCGACGTCCGCGCGGACTTCAACGTGTTCGGCGAGGTCCTGGAGATCGACTACAGCCTCGACGGATACATCACCAGCGACCCCACCGTGATCGCCGCCACGCTGGTCGGCAGTGCCGCGGGCGGCCAGATCCACGTCGGCGTGACGAACATCGTCGTGGATCGGCAGAACTTCGACTTCGAGCTGACGGGCTTCATCGGCACCGTGGCCGAGGCCTTCGTGATCGAGTCCTCGGTCAAGGAGGAGGTCGAGGCGACCATCGCCGGCTTCGTGGCCACCGACCTCGGACCCGCCGTCGAGGAGTTGCTCAACGGGTTCGTCATCGCCGGGAACCTGTTCGAGACGATCGAGGTCGATGTCGACGTGTCGGCGCCGATCACCGGCGTCGTGCACAGCAACCACGGGGTGAGCGTGCGACTCAACGGTCTGTCCACCGTGGGTTCCGCCGAGCCCGGCTCACCCTTCATCAACACCTATCGTTCGACGCCCTCGCCGGCCCCGGTCTTCGGGTCCCTCACACCGAGCGGCCAGCCCTATGGTTCGGCGCTCTCGCTGGCCGACGACTTCGTCAACCAGGTGCTGGCGGCGAGCACGGGCGCGGGATTGCTGGACGGGGACCTGACCTCGCTCATCCCCACCAAGGGCAAGGTGCCCGTGAGCCTGGTCGTGGACGAACTCGCCGTGCTCTTCCCCGGCGGTGGATTCGACCTGTTCCCGGCGGGCGTGGAAGCGCTGCTCGACGCCCACGGCACGGTCCCGCTCGTGCTCGAGATCACGCCCGGCGGCCCGGGGCAGGGGCGGCTGATCATGAGCAACCTCGAGGTCGAGTTCCTCGTGCCGACCCCGGCCGGTGACCTGCCGCTGCTGCGCGTCGCCGTGGACGGCAGCGCCGACGTGGAGCTGGGCATCGGCGAGGACCTTGCGCTCTCGGCCGACGTCATCGGTTCGGAGCTCTCCTTCACGGCCCTGCGGTCGTTCCCCGGCGCCGACCCCGCGGTCATCGACGTCAACGTGGGCTTCCTCGAGGTGGTGCTCAACTTCGCCATCCCCGAGATCGTCTCCGCCCTCGGCGGCATCCCGCTCCCGTCCCTCGAGGCCCAGGGCCTCGGGCTGATCCCGAGCGAGGTCAGCGTGGACGGCGACCACATCGTGTTCTGGGGCGACCTGCAGACCGACGAGGGCCCCTGACGCGGCCACCAGGGACCCGGGGGGAAGGCCTGTTCCCCGTCACGGCGGGGGATCGTGGGCTAGGCTGGACAGGCACCCCTGAAGTGGAGTCCCACCCGTGATCCGCACCCTCGCCTGCACCTCTTTCGCCGCCTTGCTCGCCCTCGGCGCCCCCCTCGCAGCCCTCGAAGACGAAGGCGACACCGGCAGCGCCCTGCTGGCGGAGTTCGACTCCATCTCGGGCCGCACCCCCGCGCCTCCGACCGACGAGGCCATCGCCCGCGTCGTCGGCCGCAGCCTCAGCTACGGCATGTCGAGCAAGCTGCGCGGCGTCTTCGTCAGCAGCGAGTCCGGCACCGTGACCCTGCGCGGCACGGTCACCGACGCCGCGGCCCGCGACGAGGCCGTGTGGCGCGCCAGCCAGATCGACGGCGTGCAGCGCATCGTCAACCGCCTCGCGACTCCCGACAGCCCGGCGCCCGACTCGGAGATCGAGACGGCCGAAGCGGCCAGCCTGCGCGCCTCGACGGGCGTGTTCGAAGCGATGCCGGTGAGCTTCCTGCTGACCGACAACCGCGCCGGGCGCGACGTGCTCGTCGACATCACCGACGGCGCCGCGACCCTGACCGGTGAGGTCAACAACGACGACGCCCACCGCGCCGCCACCGCCGCCGCGTGGCGCATCCCCGGAGTCCGCGCCGTCTTCGACAAGCTGAAGGTCCGGGACGGCTCCACGATCGACGACGGCAACCTGGCGAAGATCGTGCACTTCCAGGTCGCCCAGGTGGAGGAGCTGCAGGTCTACGTGGACCAGGAGACGCGCCCGACGCTCGCGCGCACGCGCGCGGACTTCGTGGTGATCACCGTCAACGACGGCGTGGCCCTGCTCGACGGGAAGGTCAGGACCGACGGAGAGCGGGAGCTGCTCGAAGAGATCGCCGCGGGCGTCGTGGGTATCTTCGCCGTCGACAGCCGCCTGGAGGTCGATGGCCGCCTGCGCGTGCCGGTCCGCGAGAAGCTGGTGGCCGAGCTGTGGAACTACGGCTCCACTCCGATCCTGCGTCGCGTTCGCTGAGGCCGGGCCTGCTCTCGCCGACCACCTCCGCCGGCGGGGCCGGCGCGTCCCGGGGCCGGGCTCAAGGTCCGTCCCGGGCAGGTCGATGGGAGGGAGCGGATGCCAGACTCAGACAGAGCCGCCCGCCCGCCCGCCGTTCGAGGCTTCACGCTCGTGGAGCTCCTGATCGTCGTGATCATCCTTGGCATCCTCGCGGCCGTGGTCGTTCCCGCCGTGGCCGGGAACGTGACCGAGACGCTCGCCTCGACCCTCGCGGCCAACACGACCCGCGTGGCGATGATGGTCGAGTACCAGATGCAGCAGACGCCCTCGGGCACCTACCCGGATGAGTTGGACCCCGAGTGGTTCGCGTCGAAGTCCCTGCCGTCGCACCCCGAAGCGTTTCCCAGCGTCCCGCAGGTCGAGTCGGTGAACTTGCCCGGCGAACTGCATCCGGCCAACATGCTCGTCGTCTCGGGTTGCCAGGGCATGTACTGGTACAACGCCGCCAACGGAACGTTTCGCGCGCGGGTGCGATTCAAGGGCTCGAACGCGGAGACCCTGGCCTTCTACAACGCGGCCAACAACTGCTGGTCCAGTCAGCTGGGCGGATCCAGCGACGACGCCAGCGGTGGCGGCGACCTGGTCCCGGCGAGTACGGTGCCCGCCTCGTTGCCCAAGATCGCCACCGTCCCCGTCGCCAGCGTTCCCGTCGGCCGCTGAGAGCCGTCACCCGCCGAGAGTCGTCCGGCAAGAGTCCCGGCAAGAGTCCCGGCAAGAGTCGTCCGGCAACAGTCGCCGTGCGCGGCCGGGGGCGCGCAGCCCGCGATCAGAAGCGCGAGGACAGGAACGTGGGGTGCCCCGCCGTGTCCTCGGTGACGACGGCCAGCACGGTGTCCGACCGGCCCACCGTTTCCACCAGGAAGCCCTCGTGCAACACGGAGGCCACGCTGCCCGGCTCCGCTCCGAGACGGTGCGGCAAGGACGCGGCGGCCGCGGCGGGCAGGACGAACACGCTGACCAGCTGGTCGCAGCAGCGGAACATGAGGTTCACGGCCAGCATCCCGAGGAAGCGTTCCTCGCGGGCACCGAGCAGTTCCACCTCGTGACCGTCGGCCATGCCGAGTTGCGGCACGTGCACGTCGTCGAAGCCGCGCTTGCGCAGGAAGGCCTCGACCGGCTTGGGCTTGGGCAGGCTGACCTGCGTCTCGACCCGGCCGGCAACCACGTCGGCATGGGCGGCGCCGATCTGGCGCAGCAGTTCGGCGCGATCGCCCCCCAGGAAGAAGAAGGTGCCGGCCGTGAGGATCAGCACAGCCGCTGCGGCCGCGGCCCAGCGCCACACCGGCACCGCGGGACGCACGCCGAAGGAGACCTCCAGGCCACGCCAGACCGACGGCGGCATGCCTTCGTCCCGCTCGAGCTCGGTGACCAGCAGGCGTTCGAGGCGCTGCTCGTTCTCGTAGCGCTGCCGGCAGGGCTCGCAGGCTTCCAGGTGCGACGCCACCTCGGCCGTGTCCCGGGCGTCGAGTTCGGAATCGAGGTAGGCCATCAACAGGTTGCGGATCTGGGGGCACTTCACGGTGTGTGGCTCCGGACGAAGCCGGACTCCCGGGCGAAATCGGCCAGGGTCTCGCGCAGTCGGGCACGGGCACGGAAGAGGTGACTCATCACCGTGCCCATCGGGATGTCGAGGATCTGCGCGATCTCCTTGTAGCGGAAACCCTCCGCCGCCCGCAGCAGGAACACCATGCGCTCGTGTGGAGGCAGGCCTCGCACCGCGCGCTTGATCGGATCTGCGACCTGTTCGAGCAGCCCGGTCGGATCCGCGAGCACGCTCTCGTAGGCCTGCTCCCGCTCGAGGGCTTCGACCATGTCGAGGCTCTCGTGGGTGACGTGGCGCTGGAGGCGGCGGCGGGTCTGGCTGTTCGCATTGAGGACGACGTTGGAGAGGATGCGGAAGGTCCAGGCACGGAAGGAGGTCCCGATGGTGAAGTCGGAGAACTTGCGGTAGGCGGTCATGATCGCTTCCTGCAAGCAGTCCTCGGCGGACCCCCGGTCCCAGCACATGCGCAACGCAAAGCGCCAGAGGGCATCCCTCTCGGGCTCCAGCAGTTGCATGAACTGGGCGTGGGGATCCAGCACGACCTCCTTCGTTCCAGGGCGATCCACCCTGCCGATGTCACGCGGCGTGGTGCCTATTGCCCTATTCGGGTCAGCCATGGGCGCTCCTTCGGGGTCCTCGGGGGACTCCGTGGGGAACGGGCGGGCCTCGGCTCGCCCGGCGGCCAGGGATCGGGAACGGACACTTGGGCCTTCTATCCTGGAACACGATGGGCTGGCCGTCAAAAGGATGCAGGGAGAGATCGGGGTGTTCGGTGCGGATGCGCCCAGGGTCCGCGCGCCGGACCGCCCGTTCTGCTCGCTGGAAGGCGACCCCGCGGAGCGCTACGGTCCGCGACCATGGAACTCCACCTGGCGCAAAAAGTGGCGCTCGTCACCGGGGCTTCGGGCGGAATCGGCCGAGCGCTCTCGGTCGCCTTCGCCGAGGAGGGTTGCCGCCTCGTCCTGCATGGCCACACGCGGCTCGAGGAGCTCTCCGCCTGGCTTGCGGACCAGCCCTTCGCGGATCGCGCCCTCGCCGTCGGCGGCGACGTGACCGACCCCGCGGCGGTGGAAGCCGTGGTCGAGGCGGGTCTCGAACGCTTCGACCGCCTGGACATCGCCGTGGCCAATGCCGGCATCTGGCCCGTCGCCGACGAGCCGCTGCATCGCATGCCGCCCGAGCGCTTCACCCACACCGTGTCCGCGAACCTGTTCGGCGCGGCCTGGACCGCCCGGGCCTTCCTGGGCGCCCTGGCTCGCACCGGCCCACGGGAGGACGGCCACGGTGCCGCGCTGGTCCTGATCGGCTCCACGGCGGGTCGCTTCGGCGAGCGCATGCACAGCGACTACGCGGCCGCGAAGGCCGGCCTGCTGGGACTGATGCAGAGCCTCAAGCACGAGATCGTCGACCTCGATCCCTACGGGCGCGTCAACGTGGTCGAACCGGGCTGGACCGTGACGCACATGGCGCGGCCGGTGCTCGATCAGCCGGGCAGCATCAGCAGGGTGGTGCAGACCATGCCACTGCGCCAGCTCGCGCGGGCCAAGGACGTCGCCCACGGCGTGGTCATGCTCTGCTCGCCGGGCGCCTCGCGACACACCAGCGGGCAGGTGCTCACCGTCGCCGGCGGCATGGAAGGTCGTGTGCGCTGGCAGCCGGGCGAGGTGGACGAGGACGAGGTGCGCCGACGCCTGGCCACCGACTGAGTCAGGCGCGCTCGACCGCATCGGGCTCGAGCAGCCCGAGCTCAGCGTCGATGGCATCCTGGAAACCGCTGACCGAGCCGTCGAGGACCTCCGCCACGGTCACCTCGCGGCCCAGGAAGTGCGACTCGGCCACGGCGTAGCAGGCCGCCAGGACCTCGAGCCCGCGCTCGTGGTCCACCACCGGCGCCCGGCCCTCGCGGATCGCGGCGAGCCAGTCCAGCTTCTGAAGACCGAAGCGGTGCGTGAGCCCGCCGGGGAACCAGCGTTCCTTGGCGGCCGCGTCCAGCTCGTTCTGCAGCAGGTCCCAGGGATCGGTCTTGGTGCCGTCGCGCAGCTCACAACGCTCGTGGCTGCAGCTGCCCTCGTCCCCGTAGATCATGAAGTTCTCGCGAGGCATGAGCGGCTCACCGTGCACGCCGCCGCTGATCGCGATCTGGCCCATGCCGCCGCGCTGGAAGCGCAGGAGCGTGGTGAAGGTGTCGAAGTTCTCGCTCTCGCCGATGGTCCCGTCGGGTTGCTCGATGCGAATCGCCTCGAGCTGCTGCAACACGCCGAAGGCGCGGTCGATGGGACCGCACAGATGCGTGGCCGTGTCCAGCAGGTGCACGCCGTTCTCGGTGAGTTCGCCGGCGCCGACCTGCGTCTTCTGGTAGCGCCAGCGCGGACCGACCGGCGGCGCCATCGCGTCGGGCTTGCGGTAGAGCACCTTGTCGCGCACGGCGTGGTAGGCCTGGCGCAACTTGCTCCCCACCGGGCGCGTCCAGTGGCCCGGTCCGCGGAAGGTCTTGGAGTGGAAGATGCGCACGCGCCCGAGGCGCCCGGACTGCAGCAGGTACTCGGCCGAGCGCGGCCCCGGGTCGAAGCAGTAGTTGGTGCCGACGGCCACGCGCAGGCCGGTCTCTCGCGCCACCTCGGCCACGCGGTGCGACCCGCGCACGGTCACCGTCATGGGCTTCTCGAGGAAGACATGCTTGCCGGCGCGCAGCGCCTCGATCGCCACCGAGTGATGCATGGCGGGTGGCGCGTGGATCTCGATCGCATCGAGATCCTCGCGGGCGACGACCGCGCGCCAGTCGTCGTGATAGTCGGGTGCGCTCGACTGCGGCAGGTCACCCACGCCGATCGGGCCGGCCTTGTAGCTGCGCACGCGCGGCGACGCATCGGCGGCGAACTCGGGCGGCTGCTCGCCCTTCAGCTGGCGTCCGAAGTACTGGTCGCTCTTCGGCTTCGTGCGGCTGCACAGCGCTGCGATCTCGAAGTCCGTCCGGCCCGCCTGGGCCATGGCCCAGTAGCCCCAGAGGTGGGCGCGGGTGATGTCCCCGCAGCCGATGATGCCGATACGCAGAGGGTCCACGGGCGGGACGTTCCTGGATGCACGGGAAGTGAGGGTGGTACCCGGTCGAGCGAACACGCGATCCTTCCCTGCCCGGGAGAAAGAAGCGAGGCGCGTGCTCGCGACAGTGTAGCCGTCAGCGCGGGCCGGGGGGACCCCCGAGCCGGGGGGGGGACGAGCCTCCGCCGGGCCGCTAGAATCTCTCGCTACCCTACGGACACAACACTTGCCCCACCCCCTCCGTCTGCTCTTCGTCTGCGTCGAGAACTCCTGCCGCAGCCAGATGGCCGAGGCCTGGGCGCGCGTGCACGGCGGCGACGGCGTGGTGGCCGAGAGCTCGGGCAGCAAGCCCTCGGGGCTCGTGAACCCCAAGGCCATCACCTCCATGGCCGAGGTGGGCATCGACCTCTCCGACCATCGCAGCAAGGGCCTGGACGAGATCGGGAGCGAACCGTGGGACGCCGTGGTCACCATGGGCTGCGGCGACGCCTGCCCGCACGTCCCGGCGAAGCACCGGCTGGACTGGGCCATCCCCGATCCCAAGCTCATGCAGCCGGCCGAGTTCGGCGAGGTGCGGGACCTGATCGGGAAGCACGTACGCGAGCTGATCGACGCGATCACCGCCGAGACGCCCGCCGAGGCCGGCGCATGAGGAACCGGACCCACGCGGCTGCCGTCCTCTGTGCCGTCGCCGTGCTCGCGGCGGCACCGCCGGCCGACGAGCTGCACCAGACCGACGGCACCATCGTCTACGGCCTGCTCGAGAGCGAGGCGCGCAGCTCCTACAAGTTCCTGGAAGTCGGAGCCAAGCGCGCCAAGACCTTCAAGAAGAAGGACGTCGCGCGGATCGTGCTCACCTACGAGCTGCCCGACTTCGTGTACGACGACCCGCAGTGGTCCGACGAGATGGTCGAGGCGCGCCAGGCCGAGTCCTTCCACGACGACTGGGGCGAGGTCGAGATCCTGCGCAGCGAGCACTACATCGTGTTCACCAACAGCAGCGCCGGGGAACGCTACCTCGACACGATGGAGGACATCTACAGCAAGTTCGGCGAGGCGTTTCCGTTCCACGAGCCCCAGGGCGCGACGCTCATGCCGGTCTTCCTGTTCAAGACCAACGACCACTACTTCCAGTTCTACGCCGACATCACGGGCGTCTCGCTGGAGACGGCGCGCAAGAGCGGCGGGCACGCCTGGCGCGACTACTACGCGACGTACTACGACGCACCCAAGGCTCCGGTCCACTACCACGAGGGCGCACACCAGCTCGTGCACAGCCGGTTGCACATCCAGGGCGGCGGCTCGTGGTTCCAGGAGGGCATGGCGGTCTACTTCGAGGGCACCGTGTTCCCGGGCGAGGATCCGGCCAAGGGCATGGGCGCCGAGGTCAAGAGCGGCAACTACACCCGCCTGCGCGAGTTCTTCGCGCTCCCGTCGTTGCTGTATTCCAGCAGCGCGGTCCAGGACTCGAGTCTGGCGAACCGTCGCTACCAGCAGGCCGGCGCGCTGATCAAGTTCCTCAAGCAGGGCCCGTGGGCCGACAAGTTCGATGCGTTCCTGGCCGCGGTGAAGGCCGGTGAGTCGACGGAGGACATCTTCGGTCAGATCTACCAGCTCAGCATCGAGGAACTCGACGAGGCCTTCGTCGAGCACTACGGCGGATGAGCGCCCCGCGATCCGCGTCCACGCCCGCGCAGGCACGACGCCCTGCTCCCCGCTCAGGCCGCTCGGTCGCCCTCGTCCTCTGGATCGCGATCGGCGTGATCCAGGGGCTCGGCGCGAGCGCGGCCGCCCAGTCCGCGGTGTTCGAGGACCGCACCAAGCACGTGAGCCTGCGCCCTCCCGTGGGCTGGCTGCTCGACGAAGACTCCGACCGGGAGCGGCTCGCCTTCATCGGCCCGAAGTCCTCGGGCACCGCGGCAACCCTCAGCGTCCGCGCCCTGCGTGACGGCGTGGACGTGACCGATCCAGCGGCCGTGGCCGCGGTGCTCGCGCGGCGGCTCGGGATCCCCGCGGACGCGACCTTCGAGACCTGGGACATCGGCGACGCCGCCGCGCGCTTCCAGGGCAGCTTCCTGGTCGACTGGAACCAGGGCCGCAAGGCGCTCCGCACCGGCGTCGCCATCCGTCGTGTCGGGCCCGACCTCGTGGCCGTCGGTGTCGACGCCGCCGCGGCGCACTTCCCCCGCATCGAACCGGACGTCCTGGCCTGCCTGGCTGGCGTCGAGACCCAGCCGCTGGCGCCCGACTTCACCGACGAGGCCCTGGCCGTGCGCATCTATGCCGTGCCCGGAGGCTTCCTGCTCGACGAGGCCCGCAGCCAGGCGGGCGCCCGCGCACGCTGGGAGTTCCTCGACGCCGACGGCCGGAGCAACGGCACGCTCATGCTGCACACCGAGCCCGCGCCGGAGGACCTCGCCCCCTGGGCCGACGCGCAGGAAGCCACGCTCTCGGAACTCGGCGACGTCCAGGCGGTCACGCGCGAGCCCATCACGGTCAGCGGGCTCCCCGGCGTGCTGTTCGAGTCGACCATCGGGCGCGCGGGCCAGCAGCAGGCGGTCGTGCGTGTCTGCGTGGCACGAGGCACCAAGGGCTACGTGTTCTCGGGCTTCGCCGAGAAGGGCTACTACGACGACACGCTGCGGCCCTACTACCTCGACTTCCTGCACTCGATCACCCTCGGCGAGACCGTCGACCGCTAGCGGCTCGGCTGCGACCGTCCGCGTCTCGTCGTCATCGGGCCGAAGTCATCGGAACCCACGGCGCCGTCGCCCTCGCGCCGCTCACCTCTCGCACCCGCTCCCGGGCGATTCCCTACGGCCGTGCCAGCGCGCGAGCCTGCGCGACGAGCCCCGGGAACCCGGGGCGCTCCCGCAGCGGGCCCAGCTCGCCGGTCGACTCGAGCTTCTCGACGTTGGCGTAGCCCAGCGCCACCCCGCGTTCGAGATGCCGCAGGGCGCGCTCGGCCTGGGCCTCGTACGCCTCGCCTTCCAGGGCGCCGAGGCCGGTCACCAGCACCTCCGCCGCGGCGACGTGGGCGCGCGGATCGTCGGGGAGGATCTCCAGCGCCCGCGTGGCGAGTGCCTCGGCGGTGGCCTGCTCCCCGGCCGCGGCGCGCCCGTAGGCCTCCTCGATACGCAGCCACGCCGCACACCAGCGCATGGTCGGGTCGTCCGGGCGTCGCTGCCGCATCAGGTCGGCCGAGACCACCCCCGCGGCGGCGGGCGCGATGGCGCGCGTGCGTTGGTGCTGTCCGACGTGATGGCTGGCGAGGTTCACGCAGGCGACGACGTGCGCCTCGCGCACGGTCAGTTCGTCGGGGAAACGATCCAGGACGGCCTGGCTGAGATCCACCGCGCGGGTCAACAACGCCGCCACCTCCTCGCGCGCCCCGTCACCTCGCTGCAGCACGAAGGCCAGGTTCGTGCTGGTGCCCGTCAGGGTCCGCACGTAGCGGGGCGAGTGCGGGAAGTCGCGCGTCAGGCGCTCCGCGAGGCCGAGGCCGTAGCGCAGCAGTTCCTCGGCGTCGGCGTCCTCCCCCAGGTCCGAGAGCGTCGCCCCGGCGTTCATGGCGCAGGTCGCCACCTCGTCGACCAGCAGCGGCAGCTCGGGGGACGTCTCGGCCAGCTTCATCAACACCGGCAGCGCCAGCGCGTAGAGCGACCAGGCCTTGCCCGGATCGCCCCGCTCGCGGAAGAACAGCGCGTGCGCGGCCACGGCAGCGGCCTGGGCCCGATACGCTGCGAGTTCCTCGTCCTGGTCGTCACCCGCCTGGGCGCGCTGCAGGAGCGCGTCCGCCGTGGCGATCGAGGCTTCGTAGGCGGCGTGGGCCTCGGCGTCGCGCTGCATCGTCGCGTGGGCCAGGGCGAGATTGCGTTCGACGACCGCGAGTTCCCGCAGGTCACGGGACGGCTCGGCCTCGGCGAGGAGCAACGCGCGCGCGCGGTGGAGAACGGCCACGCTCTCCGCGTCCGCGCCCTGTCGCGCGAGGGCGTTCCCCAGGTTGTTCAGACAGCCCACCTCGGCCCGAACGAACTCGCCCTGGGTCGGAGCGCCGGCGCGGAGCCGCTCGAGCACGGCGAGCTGGGCCCGATACGCTTCGACCGATTCAGGCAAACGGCCGAGCCGCTCCAGGGCATCGGCCTTGCTGCGCTGGATGGCGCCCCAGCGTTCGAGCATGACCACGTCACCCGGCTGCTGCGGCATGAGCTCCTGGAGCAGTGTCTCGGCCTGCTCGAGCAGCCGCAACCGCGCCTCCTCCATGCCGGGGATGTCCCCCAGGAACGCGCGTCCGGTCTCGTGCAGGAAGGTGTCGAGAGCGACGAGCGCCTGGTCCAGGTTCGCCTCGGCTCGGAGCCACTCCTCCTCGGTGTCCTCGAGGGCGAGGCGAATGGTCTCGTTGGCCGCACCGCGCTCGATGGCGATGGACGTGGGGATGCCGACGGCCAGGGCCAGCGCGAGGGCTCCCGCCATCGCGCGCGCCGGATGCCGCTGCCCCCACCGCACCGCGCGCAGCAAGGGTCCCGCCCGGCGAGCGTCGATCGGCCGTCGGGCGCGCACGTTCTCGAGGTCGGCAGCGAACGCCGAGACCGACGCGTAGCGCCGCGACGGCTCGTGCTCCAGCGCCCTGAGCACCACGGTCTCGGCGTCCCGCGACAGGGCCGGGTTGCGCTCGCGCAGATCGGTGGGTTCCCCGACGAGGATCGCCGCCATGAGCGCCTCGCCGCCACGCGCTCCCTGGGGCGGCGCGAAGGTCAGCAGCTCGCACAGCAGCGCGCCCAGGCCGTACACGTCGGTGCGCTCGTCGATGTCAGCGCCACGGATCTGCTCCGGGGCCATGTAGGGCAGCGAGCCCACCTGGCTGCCGGTGCGCGTGATGCGCGTCACACCCGCCGTGCTGGCGAGGCCGAAGTCGAAGAGCAGTGCGCGGCCGTCGAGGGTGAGCATGACGTTCGACGGTTTCAGGTCGCGGTGCAGCACGCCGCGCGCATGGGCGTGCTCGAGCGCGCGCGCCACCTGGGTCGCGATCGCCAGGCAGGCATCGACCCAGCCGGCCTCGAGACGCGCGGTGACGGCATCGTCGGGGAGCGTCTCCCCGATCGTCCTCGAGCGCCGCCGCCATGCCGCCCCCAGCGCGTCGGTGAGGTGCGCCCCGTTCAGCGTGCTCGGATCGTCGCCGTGGGTCATCGCGATCTCGGACAGCAGCTGCGCCAGCGTCGCGCCCTCCACCAGCTCCATGGCGAAGAACGGGAGCCCGGCTTCCTCGCCCACCGTGTACACCGGCACGATGCCCGGGTGGGCGAGCCGCGCGACGGCCGCCACCTCGCGCCGGAACCGCTCCCGCGACTCGGGGAAGAACAGCTGCTCGGGTCGGATCAGCTTGAGCGCGACCTGACGCCCGAGGGATTCCTGGGTCGCGGCGTAGACCAGCCCCATGCCCCCGCCGCCGAGGCACGCGCCGAGCCGGAAGTCGCCCAGTCGCTCCGGGACCTCCAGCTCCGCGTCGGTGTCGACCCATCCGGCATCGAGCAGGTGCGACAGCCGCGAGCGCAGTGCGTCGGCGTGCTCGGGATGCTCGCGGCAGAGCTCGTCGACGGCGCCCGAGCCCTCGCGCTCCATGCGGTCCAGGCACTGCAGCACCAGCTCGGAGATCGCATCGAGCGCAGGGTCCTGGGCCGGCCGCGTCACGTGCGGGTCTCCTCGATCCAGCGGTCCGTCGCGCGAGTTACGATCACGGCAAGCAGCTCCCGCCGCCAGCCTACCGCGAGTCCGCCCCTCGATGCCTCCTCCCGACCTCGACCCCGAGCCCGAGCCCGGCGCCGACCCCCACGGGCCGGTCGCGGACCGCGACGTCGAGCGATTGCTGGTCGAGCATCTGCCGGGCCTGCGGGCCTTCGTGCGGCTGCGGGCCGGGCCGCAGGTGCGCCGACGCGAGGCCGAGTCGGACGTGGTCCAGTCCGTCTGCCGAGAAGTGCTCCAGCGTCGGGACGCCTTCCAGCACGGCGGCGAGGCCGGCTTCCGCAACTGGCTCTACACCACCGCGCTCCGCAAGATCATCAACAAGCACGAGCTGCACACCGCGGCCAAGCGCGACGTCCGCCGGGAGGCGCCGGACGATGTCGCCGTGCTCGCCACCTACGGGCGCTTCTGCACACCGAGCGGCGTCGCCGGCGCGCGCGAGGAGCTGGCGCGGATCGAGAACGCCTTCGAGCAGCTGGCGGCGGACCACCGCGAGGTGATCGTGCTCACCAAGGTCGTGGGCCTCCCGCGCGTCGAGGTCGCCGCCGCGATGGACCGCACCGAAGCGTCCGTCCGCAACCTGCTGCATCGCGCGCTGGCGCAGCTCGCGCAGATCCTCGAGACGGGGACTGCCTGACCTCGGTCGGCGGTCCGGAGAGCCCGTGGGCTTCTACGCCGACCAGATCCTCCCGCGCGGCATCGACTGGGTCATGCGCGGCCGCGAGTTCAGCGAGCAGCGTCCGCGCGCGACGGCCGGGCTGCGCGGCGACGTGCTCGAACTGGGCTTCGGCTCCGGCCTCAACCTGCCGCACTACCCGCCCGAGGTGACACGCATCCTCGCCGCCGACCCGGCCACGCTCGGGCGCAAGCTCGCGGCCAGGCGGCTGTCCGCATCCCCGATCCCGGTCGAGTTCGTGGAGCTGTGCGACGGGCACCTGCAACTCCCCGACGCCTCTGCGGTGGTTGCCAGCTCTCGCTGCCGATGGACGCGTTGATCGCCGGCGCGGGCTACCGCATCGAGGAACTGGAGCGCTTCGAGATGCAGGGGCCGAGATTCGCGGCCTCGATGTACGCCGGACGCGCGCAGCCAGATCACGGCGTGCCCGCTACCAGACCTTCGCCCGCGCCTGCACGAAGGAGTAGAAGAACACCGCGTCCTGGGCGTGCCCGACGTCCCTGAGTTCCCGGCGCATGCCGTCGACGCACTCGGGCCGTACCTTGCCCGCCTCGAGCAGCCCCTCCGCTCCGGAGAGCAAGAGCTCGCTCCAGAAGTCGAGGAACTCGGCGCGCTCGCCCGCGCGGCGGTTGTCGAGGTGGAAGGTGCGCACCTTCGTCGTGATCTCGCGGAAGCCCGCGGCGCCCAGCAGGTTGCCGAGCTTGGCGCCCACGAAGGGATCGCCGCCCAGCTCGAGCTGGTGGTCGTTGAAGGCGCGCCAGTACTCGAGCGTGCAGGGGCTGTACGGGTCGAGGAAGAAGGTCGCGTTCTGCACCTCGGTCACGACGATCGAGGAGCCCGGTCGCAACACGCGGCGCACCTCGGCCAGCACCTGGACCGGCGCGGCGACGTGCTCGAGGATCCAGCACAGGAACGCGCTGTCGAAACTCTCGGCCTGCAGGTCGAGATGGCCGGCGTCCGAGGCCAGCAGGTGCCAGCGCCCGTCAGCCCAGCTCGCGCCTTCCAGCCGCCCCCGCGCCGCGGCGAGATTGTCGGGCGACGCGTCCACGCCGGTGACGTGCAGGTCCGGGAAGTGGCGCAGCAGGATCTCGGTCTGGGCGCCGACGCCGCACCCGACCTCGAGCAGCTTGCGCGCCCGGCGGAAGGGCAGCTTGTCGTGGATCTTGTACTCGAGGAAGCGTGCCTGGCGGTCCAGCCGCGCGGCCTCCTCGTCGGTGAATCCGTGGACGTACCCGGTGGTCGACTTGCGCTCCGTCATGCCCCCAGCGTGCCGGGTCGGCGGAGGCCGCGCCAGGGTGCTCCCGGTGCGGGACGGAGCGCGCCCCCACCCGCGGCTCGCGGACGGGGGCGCCGGTCCTCCAGGGTGGCCTGGGTCGAGCAGTCGAAGCACGCCTGTTGGAACACCTGGCACAGCCTGTTGGCACAGTCTGTTGGCACAGTCGACCGCCGAGAGCGGCACCGTGTTCGCGATGCAGGAGCTGTCGTCGAACGGCGGCCGCGCGCGGATCCGCTACGGGCCGGCGGGCAGCGAGAAGAGGAGCGAGTCGCCCGGCTCATGCACGCGCAGCAAGCCCCACATGCCGGCCTTCTTGTGGTCCATGATGTGGCAGTGGAACAGGAAGTCGCCCGCGTGGGACGAGCCCGACGGGCCTCCGGCTTCGAACACCGCGTTGTGCGCCGACCCCGAGGTCAGGCTCTTGATGCCCAACCGCCGGCTGCCGGGGCTGTTCGCGTTGATCGAGAACTGGTGGCCGTGCAGGCTGAACGCGTGGTGGTCGTGGTGCCCGGGCTGCAGCAGGCGCAGTCGGTAGGGGTCCCCTTCGTGGGCCTCCAGCACCAACGGCGGGTCGCCGTGCACGACGCTGCTGTGCTCGGTCGTCTCGCTGACGTCCTGGATGTCCGCGTCGTCGTGCGGGCCGCCGATCGACGGCGCGACCGGGCCGAACGACTCGTCGGGACCTTCCCGGCGGCCGATGCGATAGTTGATGCCCACCTCGTACTGGAACGCCGGGATGTTGTCGTGGAAGAACACCGTGCCCTCCCGGAACGTCGCGGAGGGGCCGGTGATGATCGCCTGCGGCGCGTTGGGCCCGCCGTCGGCGCGGGAGTAGAGCGGCACCCCGGTCTTCGTGTCCAGCCATGAGGACCCCGTGGGCTCGACGTGCAGGGCGCCCCACAGGCCATGGCCGGCGTTCTGCTCCAGGTCCATGGTGTTGGACAGGATGCACGTGCCGGTCTCCTCGGTCGCGTACCACTTGAAGGTGCGCGTGGCGCCCGGCGCGACCAGCTGGTCGTCGTTGAAGCCCAGCGTCGTGCCGAGGGACTGGCGCGGATCCAGGCCGATCAGGCTCGGCATGAGGCCGATGGCGTCGTCGGTCAGCATGTTGGTGAGCGTGACCTCGATGCCCTCGCCCTGGTTGGCCCGCAGCACGAGGGGCTCGGGGTTGTACGTGCCGGCCAGGAAGGCGGGCACGTCCTGCGAGTACAGGAACACGCGCGCCAGGGCGTCGAACGCATCGGTGTGGCCCGGCGTGTAGTTGACCGGACCCTCGATGGCGACGATGTCATAGCTGCGCACCGTCGACGCCGGAGGCCACGGGTCGTCCGGCACACCGGCGCTGCCCGGAGCCGAGCCGGTGACGACCTGGGTTCCGGGCGCGTAGGGTGTCTCGCCCCGCTCGAGCGCCGGCGGCGCGTGGCCGGGCAGCGGCTTCAGCAACGACGCATCGACGGTGTTGAAGACGCGGAAGATGCCCCACAGGCCCTCTTCGCGGTGGTCCATGTCGCCGTCGAGATAGAAGTAGTCGCCGGCCTTCCCGAGCAGCCCACCGGCGCCGGGGAACAGTTCGAAGTCACGCGCGGTGGACGGTCCCATGAACCAGAAGTCGCGGAAGTCCGAGTCCGGGTTGAACTGTTCGTGCCGGAACATGTGACCCGGCAGTTGCAGCGCGTGGGCGCGGTTGGCACCGGCGGACTCGACGCGCAGGCGCACCGGGTCGCCCACGTAGGCCTGCCAGGTGTCGGTGGACGGGTCGCCGAACTTGGTGGACGAATACACGTACGGCGCGTCGACCGAGTCGTGCTCGGCGCGGTTCACCAGCGGTTCCGCCCGCAGGTTCAGCGAGGTGTAACCCGTCTCCGGGTTGTTCGGGCTGCTGTTGTGCGACTCGTCCGTGAAGGTGGCCTTGGCGGCGAGCATCTTGGTCGAGTCGTTGAACAGCACCGCGAAGTCGCGGAAGCCGTCGACCTCCGATCCGAACTCGTCGAGCAGCCGCACGTCGGCCACGGTCCCGCTGAGGATCTCGTTCCCGGTCACCGGATCGTGGTGGGTCGAGTTTCTCGGCTCCACGATGAGCGCGATGAACAGCCCGCGAGGCAGGCTCTGCAGCAGGATCTGGTGGTCGTGCTGGTAGACCGTGCCGAGTTCCACGTCCGCGTAGAAGCTCTGGAAGACGGACTCGCCGAACTGCATGCCGGTCTCGTAGTTGAGTCCGGCCACGGCGCCGTCGCTCCCCTGCACGTCGTACTGCACCAGGTGGCTGTGAATCCCGACGGTGCTCTTGGAGATGATGTCGGCGGGGTTGTCCGGGATCGAGTTGGTGATCACGTACTCGACGCGATCACCCTCGTTGACCCGCAGCACGAGGGGCTGGGCGGGCTTGAGGCCCGCGAGGATGTCGGCCTTCTCCTCGGACAGCACGAAGATCTGGCCGCGGGGGTCGTAGTCGCCGAAGGCGTTGTACTCGATCGGCAGCGTGATCGCCTCGATGTTGAAGCGACGCACGGGCGCGCCGTCGGGCGTCAGCCCACCGCCGGTGTGCAGACCCGACGGGAAGCCCTCGTCGGTGCTCTCCAGGAGCGGCCCCATGTAGGGCACGCCCTGGGTCAGCGGCGGCGTGCTGCCCGGGTAGAGACCCGACGGGAGATCATCGAGGGTGTCGTCGAAGCGCGGGTCGGTCGGACCGAAGGGCGCGAACGGCGGGCGCTTGTCGAGGTGCGGCTTGAGGTGCGGGTAGGCGAGTCGGGCGTCGATCCAGGGGACGCCGTCACCCGCGACCGAGTAGACCTTGGGGTTGAACAGGAGCGCCGGACGCTCCTCGAGTCCGACGACCACGGTCTTGTTCTGCGCCGCGGAACCCTCACCCTCGCCCGCCGCGGGCCAGCCGGGACCGAAGAACGCGTCCACCGGCTCGCCCAGGAACAGCTCGCCGCTCCCGAGGCCCGGATCGGGGATCGCGATCCAATCCCATCCGGTGGCGTCGTCGCGGCCGGTGACCACGGGCGGCGGAAGCTGGTCGGCGATGAACTCGTGCAGCTTGGCCGCGTCGTCGATGAGCTCGCCCTTGTGCAGGCCCGCGACCGGCCGGAAGGGCAGCATGTCGTGCAGCGCCACGCTGTCGACGGAGGCGAGGAACTCGCCGGCACGGTCGGGCAACTCCGCCAACGGGCCGCCGGGGACCTGGCCGGAGTTGGTGTCGGCGGGCTCGGCCTGCAGCGTGTTGTAGACGCGGTGGTAGGTCCACATGCCTTCCACCACGTGCTCGATGAAGTGACAGTGGAAGAGGATGTCCCCCACCGACCGCTCGACCGAGCCCGCGCCGCCCTCCATGCGGATGTTGAACGACTCACCCGGGCCCATGATCTGGGAGTCGATCCGGTTCGAGACGGCTTGCGAGACGTCGTGCTCGTCGGTCTTGGAGGCGTGCGCGAGGTTCTGGTCCGGCTCGACCTCGGGATCGCGACGCCAGCGGTTGACGTGGTTGTGGTGCACGTGGTGCTCGCCGCCGCCCGCGTGGAGCACACGCATGTACGACGGGTCACCGACGTACCAGCGCGGATGCGGCGTCGAGCTGTCCCCCATGGTGTATCCGCTGTACGCCAAGGGCTCGCGATTCACGTCACCGACCTGTTCGAGCACGTTCAGGAACGGCGCGGTGCGATAGCTGAGCGCCTTGCCGCCGGGGTTGGGCACGAGTCCGTCGTGGTCGACGAGTTCCTCGCCCTTCGTGTTCACCACGCTCACACGGTCGTGATAGAAGATCGTGTACTCGCGGAAATCGGTGGCCTCGGGAGCATCCGGGTTCCAGCTCTGGGTCGCGCCCGCGGCGCCCACCGTCTTGCCGACGATGGCCTCGGGCGGCGAGATGATCGCACCCCAGTTCGTGGGCCCGCCGTCCCCGCGGGTGTGGAGCGGCTCGCCGCTGAAGGTGTCGAACCAGAGGCTGCCCTTGGGCTCCACGATCAGCGCACCGAACAACCCGTGCGCGACCTGGTAGCGCGCCTGGGCGTGACTGTAGAAGTAGTAGGTGCCCTCGGCGGTGGCGTCGTCCGGGATCTCCAGCGTGTAGACGATCGACTCGCCCGGGCCGACCGTGCCGTCGGCGTTGAAGCCGGTCCAGCTGCCGTTGCTCCCGTCGACGTAGATGCCCTTGTGCATGTAGATCGACGCACGCATGCCGTCGGGCAGGTCGTTGGTGAGGGTGATGTGCACGGTGTCGCCCACGTTCGCGCGCAGCACGAGGGGCTGCGGCGCGAGGGCGGCCGGATTGGTGAGATCGCCGTAGTAGATCGGATCGCGACCGGCGTTGAAGCCGAGACCGACACCCGCCTGGAAGCGCGGCACGTCCTCCTCGAGCGCGAACATCAGTCCGTCCGGATCATGGTCCCCGAACTTGTCGTAGATGATGTCGAGCGGGATCGCGCGCACCGCGTAGCGGCGCGACGTGGGCCCGGGGGTGACGCCCGGGTTGCGGTCGCGATCCAGCTCGAGGCTCGGACCGGCCACCGGAGGCGGTACCAGGACACTGACCGGCGCCACGGGGGGCGCGACCGACAGGATCGGGCCGGTGGCGTCCGCCAGGGCCGGGTCGTTCGGGAGCAGCAGCGGGCCGACGTCCTCGGCCGAGGGCAGCTCCAGGCGCTTCGGACTGCAGCACGAATCCTCACCCTGGGTGCGTGCCTCCATGCGGGCGAGGTACTCCGCGTAGTCGCCCGCGAAGGGGCGGACGCCGAGCCGGTTCTGCACTCTCCGGAAGAAGCGCTCGTCCCAGACCGGGGTGTCCGGGGATCCGGCAGCATCCTCGATCGCCGCGCTGACGGCATCGCGGGGCATCATCCCGTTCATCCCGTTCATGCTGTTGATGCCGCCCACGCTGTGCATGCCGGCCATGCTGTCCATGCCGGCGAGGTGGTGCATGCTGTCCATGGTGGGCATGCCGTCCGTCGCGCCCTCGCCGACCGTCGCGGCGGCTGCGGCAGCAGCTGCGCCCTTGCGGATCAACGCACTCAGGTGCGGGCTGTCCACGGCCCCGATGCCCTGCATGCTGTACATCATGCGCCACCGGGCCTCGGCCTGGGCGCGCTGCGCGTCGGTGACC